>CAIMOR010000201.1 GCA_903843125.1 uncultured Rhodospirillales bacterium | reverse complement strand
TGGGCCAGTGAGTCCCCGCAGTACAGCAGGACCACCGGCGCCGCGCCGGTCGCGGTGGCGCCGGCTTCGCCGGGCTGCGCTGCAGCCTGGCGAATCAGGAAGGGGGCGGCCAGGAAACTTCCCAGCGCAAGGCGGCGAGCTATGGTGTTTGTCATGGGCGAATCGGAGCGGTCTCTCGCTATACGACAACGCTTCGCACCAAGGGTAGAGGCTCAGGCCAAGGAGGCAACATGAAATCCATCGCCGCTGCGCGACGCCGGCGCGATGTGCTTTCCCAGTTGGGCCTCGGCCTGGCTTTGAGCGCCTGCGACACCGGCAGCACCCGCCAGGCCGCACCGGTGGCCGGCAGCTTCCGCTCGGTCACCGAACTCGCCGCCTGGCGGCCGGACTGGAACGTGATGCCGGCGACCGGCACCGTGCCGTGGACCGCCTCGCCGGCCGAGCCGCTGGCGCCGCTGGCCCAGGCGCTGGCCCAGCTGGCGCAGGGCAGCAGCGCCGCCCAGCCGCAGCAGGCCGTGCTGGTCATGCAGTTTGGCGACAGCCACACCGCCGCCAACTTCTTCACCGCCCGGCTGCGCGCGCTGTTCCAGGCGCGCTATGGCGCCGTCGGCCCGGGGCGGATGCCGCCCGGCGGCGTCGCGCCCAGCTATACCCGCCCGCCGCAGGTGCAGGTGGAACAGCAGGGCCAGTGGCAATCCGCGTCGGCGCTGCGCTCGTCCACGCCCGGCCCGTTCGGCGTCGCCGGCTGGCGGCTGCGCGGCCAGGGCGCCGGCAGCCGCCTGGTGCTGCGCTCCACCGAGGCGGATGGCTTCGACCGCTTCTCCCTCGACGTGCTGGTGCAGCCGGAAGGCGGCAGCTTCCGCCTGGCGCTGGATGGTGAAACCGGCCCGCAATTGCGCGCCGCCGGCGCGCTGCGCCGCCGCGCGCCCATTCCGATGGAACTGCCGCACCGCTACCGCGAGGTGGTGGTGGAACTGGTCGGCGACGGCCCGGTGGACCTGCTGGGCTGGGGCGTCGAACGCCGCGGCGCCGGCGTGCTGGTGGAAGGGCATGGCATCAACGGCGCCACCATCGACATGCTCGGCAACATGGATCAGGACATCCTGAAGGGCGACCTGGCCAGCCACCCGCCGGCGCTGATCATCCTGGCCTATGGCACCAACGAGGCGGTCGATGCGGCCATGACCGAGGACGCCTATGCCGGCCTGCTGACCGAACGCGTGCGGGCGTTGAAGCGCATGGCGCCGCGCAGCGGCATCATGCTGCTGGGCGCGCCGGACGGCGCCCGCCGCGCCCGTGGCGCCACCGCCTGCCATGGCTGGCAGCCGCTGCCCGGCCTGGCCGCGGTGAAGGCGGCGCAGCGCCGCGTCGCCCGCACCGAGAGCCTGGGCTACTGGGACTGGGCGGAGGTGACCGGCGGCAATGCCTGCACCATGGACGCGCTGACGCATGGCGCGCCGCGCCTGGTGCAGGACGACCACATCCACCTGACCGCGGAGGGCTATCGCCTGAGCGCCGACAGGTTGTTCCAGCATCTGATGCGCCCTGCTACGCTGGCCAACAGGCAGACCTAGCCCAGCCACACCAATCAGGCCCGACGCCGCATGCTGTTTCCCACCGGCGCCTTCGCGCTGTTCTTCCTGGTGGTCTTCGCGGCGCATTGGCTGCTGGTGCGGTACACGTCGCGCCGCGTGGCCTGGGCGGACCGCGCCTTCCTGCTTGCTGCCAGCATGGTGTTCTACGCCGCCTGGGATGCGCGCTTCTGCCTGCTGCTGATCGCGCTCGGCCTCTGGGCCTGGTGGATGGGCCTCGTGCTTGGCGCCCTGCCGCGGTCCGAGCATCGCCGGCTGCTGCCGGGCGCGGTCGCCGGGCCGCTCTGCGTGCTGGCCTATTTCAAGTATGCCGATTTCTTCCTGGCCGAGGCCGGCGGCCTGCTCGGCTGGCTCGGGCTGGAGCCACCTGCCCTGCTGGGCGTGGTGCTGCCGGTCGGCGTCTCGTTCTTCGTGTTCCAGGCGCTGAGCTACATCCTGGACGTCCATCGCGGCGACGCCGAGGCCGAGCGCAGCCCGCTCAACGTGCTGGTCTATGTCTGCTTCTTCCCGCACCTGGCGGCCGGCCCCATCGTGCGCGCCGCGCATTTCCTGCCGCAGGTGGCGCAGCGGCCGGATGCCGCGCGCATTCCCTTCGTCATGGCCGGGCTGCTGATCGCGGGCGGCCTGGCGAAGAAGCTGCTGCTGGCCAACACGCTGGCGACCGAGCTCGTCGATCCGGTCTATCGCGACCCCGCCGGCGCCGGCGCACTGGATGGCTGGCTGGCCTTCTACGGCTACGCCGCGCAGATCTACTGCGACTTCTCCGCGTATTCCGACATGGCGATCGGTGTCGCCGCGCTGCTCGGCTACCACTTCCCCCGCAACTTCGACCAACCCTACCGCGCCGCCAGCCTCTCCGAGTTCTGGCGCCGCTGGCACATCTCGCTGAGCTCCTGGCTGCGCGACTACCTGTTCATCCCCCTAGGCGGCTCGCGCGGCGGGGAGGCCCGTACCGCCCGCAACCTGATGCTGACCATGGTGCTGGGCGGGCTGTGGCACGGCGCGGCCTGGCGCTTCCTCGGCTGGGGCGCGCTGCATGGCGGCGGGCTGGTGCTCGAGCGCGCGTTCGGCTGGCGTAAGGCGAAGCCGGGCTGGCGGCACTGGCTCGGCGTCGCTGTCACCTTCCACGTGGTCTGCCTCGGCTGGGTGCTGTTCCGTGCACCGGACCTGGCGACCGCCGGCGGGCTGCTGGCGGCCATGTTCGGCGGCGAGGCAGCGATGACCGCAACGCCCAAGCTGGCGGCGCTGACCGCACTGGCGCTGGCACTGCACCTGCTGCCGGGCGACTGGACCGAACAGCTGGAACAGGCGCTGCGCCGGGTGCCCGCGCCGGCCTATGGCCTGGCCTTCGGCCTGGTGCTGCTGCTGATCCTGACGCTGGGGCCGGTCGGCGTGGCCCCCTTCATCTACTTCCAGTTCTGACCATGCCGCACGACCTGCTGATTCCGCCCCGCCCTGCGACCCGCCGCGGACCGCCGCGTTGGCGTGGCATGGCGGACAGCTTCGACCCCGACCGTCGGCACCAGCCCTGGCTGCCCGGCGCTGCACCGCTGCCAGTGGCGGATGACTTCTCGCGGTTCAGTGTCACCTACCGACTGCGTGGCGTCGCGGCCGGCCTGGCGCTGGCGGCGCTGCTGCTGGCCATGGGGCGGTCGGCGCAGATCCTCGATGCCGCCTATGGGCTGGATACCCTGCCGGGGACGGACACCATCATCGCCGCGGCCGAGGGCTGGCACGCGGCGATGACCTGGCTGGGCATTCCCGAGGCGCTGTCGGCGCTGCGCGAGGCGGCTGGCGTCAGCGCCGAGTAGCGCTCAGGCGTCCATCTTCAGCGCGGCGATGAAGGCGGATTGCGGAATCTCCACCTTGCCGAACTGGCGCATGCGCTTCTTGCCTTCCTTCTGCTTGTCAAGCAGTTTTCTTTTCCGGCTGATGTCGCCGCCATAGCACTTGGCGGTCACGTCCTTGCTCATGGCGCTGATGGTCTCGCGCGCGATGACGCGCCCACCGATGGCCGCCTGGATCGGAATCTTGAACAGCTGGCGGGGGATCAGCTCCTTCAGCTTCTCGCAGATGCTGCGCCCGCGCCGGTCCGCCTGGCTGCGATGCGCCATGAAGCTGAGCGCATCCACCGGCTCGGCATTCACCAGGATGCCGATCTTGACCAGGTCGCCGGCCTCGTAGCCGTCGATGGCGTAGTCGAAGCTGGCATAGCCGCGGGAGACCGACTTCAGCCGGTCGTAGAAGTCGAACACCACCTCGTTCAGCGGCAGCCGGTACACCGCCATGGCGCGGCTGCCGACATAGGTCAGCTCCACCTGCTGGCCCCGACGTTCGCTGCACAGCGTCAGGATGCTGCCCAGGTATTCGTCCGGCACCATGATGGTGGCCTTGATCCAGGGCTCCTCGATCTCGTCGATCACGCTGGGGTCGGGCATGTCGGCGGGGTTGTGCAACTCCTCCACCACGCCGTTGGTGCGGCGGATCTTGTAGACCACGCTGGGCGCGGTCGCGATCAGGTCCAGGTCGAACTCGCGCGACAGCCGCTCCTGCACGATCTCCAGGTGCAGCAGGCCGAGGAAGCCGCAGCGATAGCCCATGCCCAGCGCCGCGCTGTGCTCGGCCTCGAAGTGGAAGGAGCTGTCGTTCAGCCGCAGCTTGCCGAGGCTCTCGCGCAGCTTCTCGAAGTCGTCCGCGTCAACCGGGTAAAGCCCGCACCACACCACGGGAATGCTGGGCTTGAAGCCGGGCAGCGCGACGGTTGCGGGGTTGCGGTCATCGGTGACCGTGTCGCCCACATTGGTGTCGGCGACCGTCTTGATGGCGGCGGTGATGTAGCCCATCTCGCCGGGGCCCAGCGCCTCCACCTGCACCATCTTCGGCCGGAACACGCCCACCTGTTCCACGGTGTGGGTCGCACCGTTGGACATCATGCGGATCTTCATGCCCTTCTTCAGGTGGCCATCGCGCACCCGCACCAGCACGACCACCCCCAGATAGGCGTCGTACCAGCTATCGACCAGCAGCGCCGTCAGGGTCTTGGAGGCATCGCCTGTCGGCGGCGGCAGGCGCGTCACGATGGCCTCCAGCACGCCCTCGATGTTCAGCCCGGTCTTGGCCGAGATCATCACCGCGTCCGACGCATCGAGCCCGATAACGTCCTCGATCTGCTGCTTCACCCTCTCCGGCTCGGCCGCCGGCAGGTCGATCTTGTTGAGGACAGGGACGATCTCGTGATTGGCGTCCATCGCCTGGTAGACATTGGCCAGGGTCTGCGCCTCGACGCCCTGCGACGCATCCACCACCAGCAGGCTGCCCTCGCAGGCCGCCAGGCTGCGGCTCACCTCATAGGCGAAGTCGACATGGCCGGGCGTGTCCATGAGGTTGAGGACGTAGGTGTTGCCGTCCTTGGCCGGATAGTCGATCCGGACGGTCTGCGCCTTGATGGTGATGCCGCGCTCGCGCTCCAGCTCCATGTTGTCGAGCAGCTGTTCCTTCATGTCGCGCGCCGCCACCGTGCCGGTGGTCTGGATCAACCGGTCGGCCAGCGTGGACTTGCCGTGGTCGATATGCGCGATGATGGAGAAGTTGCGGATCAGGTGCAGCGGCGTGTCGGTCATGGGAATCCGATGGCCGGCCGAAGGGGACCAAGCCTGTGGGGCCTCAGATAAGGCAGGCGGGCGCCAAGTCCAAGCTTGGCGTGCCGCCCGACCGGTTTAACCGCGCAGGCTTGCGCCCGTCGCCTTGATCACGGCCGCCACCACCTTCTCCGCCACCGCCTCGATCGCGGCATCGGTCAGGGTGGCGTCGCGCGGCTGCAGCGTGACCTGCACGGCCAGCGAGACCTTGCCGTCCGGCAGCTTGTCGCCGGCATAGCGGTCGAAAACCGCGGCTTCCACGATCAGCGCGCGGTCGGCGCCCAGCGCGGCGCGGCGCAGCGTTTCCGCGGGCAGCGTGGCGTCCACCAGGAAGGCGAAGTCGCGCCGTACCGGCTGGAAAGCCGGCAGGTCCGGCGCGCCCCGCTTGCGGCGCTTGGGGTCCGGAATGGCGTCGAGAAACACCTCAAACCCCACCGCCGGGCCAGCAATGTCCAACGCCTGCAGCACCTTGGGGTGAACCTCGCCGAAGGTCGCCAGCACCACCTTCGGCCCCTGGCGCACCACGCCGGAGCGGCCGGGATGGTAGAAGCCCGGCGCATCCGTCGTCACCTGCACGCCGGCCATCGGCACGCCCAGGCCCGTCAGAACCGCCAGCACGTCGCCCTTGGCGTCCATGGCATCCACCGCGCGGCTGGCCTCGGCCCAATGGCGCGGGGTGTGGCCGGTGCGCACGCCGGCCGCCACCTGCAGCTGCGTGCCCGGGCGGTAGGCGGCACCAAGCTCGCTCAGCGCCACATCCGGGTAGCCGCGCGCGGCGTTGCGCGCGGCGGCCAGCAGCAGGCTGGCCACCGGCGTCGGCCGCATCTGGTCCAGGTCGGCGGCGATGGGATTCTCGACGCGCAGGCTCTCCGGCGTCTCGCCGAACAGCGCGGCGGTCCTGCTCTCCATGAAGCCGTAGGTCACGCAGTCCAGCATGCCCCTTGCCGCCAGGGTGCGGCGGGCCAGCACGGCGCGGGACTGGCGCGGCGTCAGCGCCGCCGGCGGCACCGCCGAGGCCACCGGCAGCGAGACCGGCGGAATGGTGTTCAACCCACGGATGCGCAGCACTTCCTCGATCAGGTCGCATTCCGGCTCGATCGCGGCGCAGCCCTCGGCGGCTTTCGCGGCGCGCTCGGCCGGCAGTTCCGGCGCCTGGGTCAGCTCGCCAGCCGCGATGATGTCGTTGCGCCAGCTGGGCACCGCCACGGTCACCTGCGCCGCATCCTGCGCCACCACGCTGAAGCCGAGCCGTTCCAGGATGCCCACCGCTTCGGCCGGCAGCACCGCGGCGTCGCCGCCATAGCTGGCCAGGCGCTCGAAGCGGAGCGTCGCCTCGCGCTGCCAGGCCGGCGGCGTACCGGCGGCGGCGACGTCGCTGGCCTCGCCACCGCAGAGCTGCAGGATCGTCTGCGTCGCCAGGTCCAGCGCCAGGGCGGGCAGCGC
>CAIMOR010000200.1 GCA_903843125.1 uncultured Rhodospirillales bacterium | reverse complement strand
GGCCTCGACCTCTCGGTGCTGACCGACGTGATCAACGCCTCCTCCGGCCGCAACGTGGCCACCGAACTCAAGGCCCAGGCGATGATCCAGCGCACCTATCCGCCCAGCTTCCAGCTCGGCCTGATGCGCAAGGACCTGGCCACCGCGGCGGCCATCGCGGCGGAAACCGGTGAACCCGCGGTGGCCCTGAAGGCGACGCTGGAGATGTTCAACGAAGCGGTCGACGCGCTGGGCCCCAAGGTCGACTGCACCGAGATCCACCGCTACCTCGGCATGGTGGACTGAGGCGCTATTCCGCCTTGATGTTCCCGGTGCGGATCACCTCGCGCCAGCGCGTCAGCTCGTCGCTGATCAGCTTCGTGTACTCGGCCGGCCCGCCCGTGCCCGGCACCACGCCGATATTGGCGAAGCGCGCCTGGGTCTTCGCGTCGGCCAGCGCTTCGTGGATCACGCCCGCCCAGCGCTGCACCAGCGCCTCCGGCACTCCCGCGGGAATGGAGAAGCCGAACCAGTTGGTCGACTGCGCCGCGGCATAGCCGGCCTCGGCGAAGGTCGGCACCTCCGGCGTCGTCGCCGCGCGCGCGGCCTCGCTGGTCACCAGCGGCCGCAGCCGCCCGGCGCGGATATGCGGCAGCGCGATCGGCAGGCTCTCCATGATCGACGGGATCTGCCCGCCCATGGTGTCCGTCAGCGCCGGCGCACTGCCGCGATAGGGCACGTGCGTCAGCTCGATCCCCGCCGCCTTGGCCAGCAACTGCCCGCACAGGTGGTTCATCGTGCCGTTGCCGCCGCTGCCATAGCTGATGCCGCCGCGCTGCTTCGCCACCGCGATGAACTCGGCCAGCGTGCGCGCGGGAAAATCATTGTTCACGCAAAGCACACTCGGGAAGGTGCCCACCAGCGCCACATGCTGGAAGTCCCGCAGCGTGTCGTACGGCACGTTGGCGTACAGCACCGGCCCGATGCCATGCGACGCGGCATTGGACATGATGACGATGTGCTGGTCGCCGCGCGCCTTGGCCACCAGGTCGGCGCCCACCAGGCCACCGGCGCCCGGCCGGTTCTCCGGCACCAGCGGCTGGCCCAGCCTGGTGCCGATGCTGTCGCACAGCGCGCGCGAGAGCGTATCCGCCGCCCCCCCGGGCGGGAAGTTGATGATCCACCGCACCGGATGGTCCGGCCACGTCTGCGCGCGTGCGACAGCAGGCGCGGCAAGGGCAACGAGCAGCGAACGACGAAGCATCGGGACGGTCCTTGGCAAAGGCTTACGCCGGCGCATCGCAGAGATAGCGCCGCAGGTGATAGGGCTGCGCCGCCAGCCCCGGGCAGAAGCTGGCCACCACCGGCTCCAGCATGTCGTACATCTGGCGGTTCTCGGCGTTCAGCGCTTCCAGCCGCTCGCGCGCGGCCTCGGCCTCCACCGCCAGCTTCCGCAGGTCCAGCGTGGTGTGGCGGCCGTCCTTGAACACGAAGCGCCCGCCGATCATCACGTGCCGCACGCCGGTGCCATCCTCGGTATGCACCACCTGGTTCACGCTCCAGTTGTGCGGAATCCAGTTCAGCGTGTCCAGGCCCAGGAAGACGATATCCGCCTTCTTGCCCACCGCGATCTCGCCGATATCCTTGAACCCGAGCGCCCGCGCGGAACCCTTGGTCGCCGCGCCGTACACCTCCTCGACGCTGGCCCAGAAGCGCGGGTCGGGCGTCTGCACCTTGCTGAGCATGGAGGCGTAGCGCATCGCCTCGTACATGTTCTGGTTGTCGGCGCAGTTGGCGCCATCGGTGCCGATGCCGACATTCACCCCCGCATCAATGGCTTGCCGAAACCGGAACATGCCATTGCCCAGCCGCATGTTGCTGCCGGGGTTATGCGCCAGCGAGGCGCCATGCGCGGCCATGCGCTTGAAGTCGTCGTCATCCAGCCACACCGCATGCGCCGCGGTGAAGTCCGGCCCCAACAGGCCCAGTGATTCCATGTGCGCCACCAGCGTGCGGCCGTAGCGCTTCATCCCCGCCACCGCCTGCACCTTGCTCTCGCCGACATGGCTGTGCAGCGCCACGCCATGGTCCCGCGCCAGCTTGCCGCAGGCACACATGAAGGCATCGGCGCAATGCAGCGGAATGGTCGGCGCCACCGCGAAGCGGATGTCGGCGCTGTTCCACGTCCACGCCTTCAGCGCGTGCTCCATCGCGTTCAGCGTATCGCCCCACGGCTTCAGCCGCAGCTTGTCGACGCGCGCCTGCAACGCTTCCGGCAAGGCGTCGTACAGCCCCGGAATCGCCTCGTACATCGTGCGGTCGGCCACCATCGGCGCAATAACCGCGCGCATGCCCACCTCGGCATAGGCTTCGGCCACCGCGTCCAGCCCATCCTGCGACGGCAGCGGGAACTCGTAGAACAGGTCATAGGCCGCGGTGCAGCCCTTGCTGACCATCTCGGCGGCGACGATCTGCGTCGTCAGCTTCTTGTCCGCCGTCGCCCGATTGCCGGTGATCCAGGGCGCCGCCGCCAGCAGCAGCTCCAGCGTCCACTTGTCGCCCTGGCCCCGCGCCAGGCCGCCATGGCCATGCGTATGCGCGTTGATCAGCCCGGGGTGGATGATCATCCCCGCGGCATCGACCAGCTGCGCGCCCTCCGGCGCCGCCAGCGCGGTGCCGATCGCGGCGATCACGCCATCGGTCACCAGCACGTCCGTCGGCTCGGCGCGGCGCTTGGCCGGGTCGATCAGCCGCGCGCCCTTGATCAGCACGTGGCCGGGTTGGTTCTGCGCCATCATGCGCT
>CAIMOR010000199.1 GCA_903843125.1 uncultured Rhodospirillales bacterium | reverse complement strand
CCGACGCTGGAGCTGGACGCGCTGGCGACGCCGGATGCGGGCGCGCTGGCGGCGCAGGCGATGGCCTGGCTGGAGGACAAGCTGGGCGCCTCGCCGGTGCTGGTGGCGGCGAGTGCGCCGCCGGACAAGGTGGCGGCGTTGCAGGCCAGGCTGGGGCGGGAGGCCGCGGGCGCGCTGGTGGAGCGGGCCCTGGCCGAGGTGGCGGACCACATGGTGCGGCAGGGCGTCCGGCGGCTGGTGGTGGCCGGCGGCGAGACCTCGGGCGCCGTGGTGTCCCGGCTGGGGGTGACGTCGCTCCGGATCGGGCGGGAGATCGACCCGGGGGTGCCTTGGACCTACGCGGAACCCACGGGGCTGCACATGGCGCTGAAGAGCGGCAATTTCGGCGCGCGGGACTTCTTCCTGAAGGCGTTCGAGCAGTGAGTCCCGACGGTCGGAGCGCCGCAGGGCGCGGAGAGCTGAAGCGGGAGGCCATGCCCGCCCCCGATGGTCGGCGCGCCGCAGGGCGCGGAGGGCTGAATCGGGAGGCCATGTAATGACCGAGGAAGCCAGGCTGCGGGAGCGGCTGTGCGAGCATGGTGCCTCGCTGTTCGCGCGCGGGTATTCGGTGGGGAGCGCGGGGAACATCTCGGTGCGGTTGGCCGATGGGTTCCTGATGACGCCGACGAACTCCTGCCTCGGGCGGCTGGACCCGGCGCGGATTTCCAAGCTGGATGCGCAGTACCGCCATGTGTCCGGCGACAAGCCGAGCAAGGAGGTGTTCATGCATCGGGCGATGCTGGACACCAGGCCGGAGGCGGGCGCGGTGGTGCACCTGCATTCGACGCAGGCCACCGCGATTGCCTGCCTGGCCGCGCCGGGCGAGGACGCGCCGATCCCGCCGCTGACGCCGTATTTCGTCATGCGCGTCGGCCGGCGGCTGCCGGTGGTGCGGTACTATCGGCCCGGCGACGCGGCGATGGCGCCGGCGATTGCCGAGGCGGCGCGCGATGCGCGCGCGGTGCTGCTGGCGAACCATGGGCCGGTCGTTTCCGGCACGACCCTGGACGATGCAGTGTATGCGGCCGAGGAGCTGGAGGAGGCGGCCAAGCTGGCGCTGCTGCTGCGCGGCCAACCGGCGCGGCTGCTGACGGCGGCGGAGATCGACGACCTGCTGGGCACCTTCGGGTGAGACGGCGGTGGCTGCTGGCGGCCGGGGCCGCCCTGCCCTTTTCGGCCGGCGCGCAGGGCTGGCCGGAGCGGCCGGTGCGGTTCATCCAGGGCTTCGCGCCGGGCGGCACCACCGACATCCTGGCCCGGCTGCTGGCGCCGGAGCTGGCGGCCGCGCTGGGCCAGCCGGTGGTGGTGGAGAACAAGCCCGGCGCCGGGGGCACGCTGGCGGCCGAGGCGCTGGCCCGGGCCCGGCCGGATGGCCAGACCATGATGCTGCTGAACAACGGCTTCGCCACCTCGGCGGCGATATTCCGGCGGCTGCCGTATGACCCGCTGGCCGACGTGGTGCCGGCGACCGTGGTGGCCAGCATGGCGCTGGTGCTGCTGGTGGCGCCCGGCGCGCCGTGGCGCACGCTGGAGGGGCTGCTGACCGCGGCACGCCGGCAACCGGGGGAGCTGAACCTGGCCACCGTGGGCGTCGGCAGCACCCAGCACTTCGCCGCCGAGGCGCTGCAGGCGGCCAGCGGCACCCGGCTGGTGCATGTGCCCTACCGCGGCACGCCGGAGGCGCTGGTGGCCCTGCGCACCGGCCAGGTGCAGGTACTGATGGAGACCGCCGCCGCCGTGCTGCCGCAGGTGCAGGCCGGCCAGGCGCGGGCGCTGGCGGTGACCACGGCCCGGCGCTTCGCCGCGCTGCCGGAGGTGCCGGCGGTGCAGGAGGTGGCGGGGCTGGAGGGCTTCCTGCAGGCCACCTGGTACGCCATCGGCTTTCCCGCCGGGACGGATGCCGCCATTCTGTGGCGGCTGCAGGCCGAGGTGGTGCGCGCGCTGGACAAGCCGGCGCTGCGCCAACGGCTGGCGGCGCTGGGGCTGACGCCGATCGGCAGCACACCGGAAGCCGCGGCCAGCCTGCTGCGCGACGAGGTGGCGCGGGCGCGGCGGCTGGTGGTCTCGGCCGATATCCCGCAACAATAGCCGTCTTCAGACTGGAGCGACCCATGCAGCTTGCCACCCCGCCGGACCGCGAGGCGCCGGCCGACCACCCGATTGAGGCCAATCTCCGCCGGCGCTGGAGCCCGCGCAGCTTCGCCGAGACGCCGGTGAGCACCAGCGCGCTGCACAGCCTGCTGGAAGCGGCGCGGTGGAGCGCCAGCTGCTTCAACTGGCAGCCGTGGAACTTCATCGTGCTGCGCCGCGCCGAGGATGCGGTGGGGCACGACAAGCTGTTCGGCTGCCTTTCGGTGAACAACCAGGGCTGGGCCGGGCACGCGCCGGTGCTGATGCTGGCGGTGGCCAAGGTGACGGCGCCGACCGATGGCAGCGCCAACAAGTACGCCTGGTACGACACGGGGGCGGCGGTGGCGAACCTGGCGGCGCAGGCCGGGCCGCTCGGGCTGCAGGTGCATTCGATGGCGGGGTTCGATGCCGCGAAGGCGCGCGAGGCCTTCGGCATTCCGGCCGAGTACGAGCCGGTGTGTGCGCTGGCGGTGGGGCATCCCGGCCCGGCCGAGGTGCTGCCCGAGGCGCTGAAGGCGCGCGAGACCGGGCCGCGGGTGCGGCGGAAGGTGGAAGAGTTCGCGTTCTTCGGCGGGTGGCAGGGCTGATGGTGCTGGATGGCGAGACGGCGGATCGGCTGGCGATCCGCGCGCTGGTGGAGAACTGGGCGGTGTGGCGCGATGCCGGCCACTGGGACCGGTTCGCGACCTGCTGGCACGAGGACGGCTACATGTGCGCCACCTGGTGCCAGGCGCCGTGGCGGGAGTTCATCGCCGCCAGCGTGGCGGGCTGGGACAAGGGCGTCTCGATCCTGCACTTCCTGGGCGGGCACAGCGCCGACGTGAACGGCCGGCGCGCGATCAGCCAGACCAAGATGACCATCAGTCAGCGGGCCGAGGTTCATGGCGTGCTGGTGGACGTGGTCTGCACCGGGCGGTTCTACGACTTCCTGGAGAAGCGTGGGGGCACGTGGGGCGTGGTGCTGCGCCAGCCGATCTATGAGAAGGACCGGATGGACCAGGTGAGCCCGAGCGCGAAGCTGGAGCTGGATGCGGCGCTGCTGGCGCGCTTCCCCGAGGGGTATCGGCACCTGGCCTACCTGCAGACGCAGATCGGCTACGCGGTGAAGACCGACATGCCGGGGCTGAAGGGCGAGGAGGTGGCCGCGCTGTACGCGCGCGGCGCGACATGGCTGGCCGGCGGGGCGCATGGTGGGCCGGTGCCGGGCGTGGGCTGAAGGCCGGTACGCCGGTTCAGGGATGCGGCGGGCTGACGCCGCGCCAACGAAAAGGGCGCCACCCCTGCGGGTGGCGCCCCGGTTCGCCGGGATCAGGCGGCGATCAGCACTCGGTGGTCTCGGGCGCAGCCGGCATCTCGGCGGCGGCGGCGGCAGCGGCCTTCTTCGCGGCGCGGGTGGCAGCGGCCTTCTTGGCGGCTTCCGAGCGCGCGGACGGCGCGGCCTTGGCGGCGACGGCCTTCTTCGGCGCGGCCTTGGGCGCGGCCTTCTTCGCGGCAACCGGCTTCTTCGCCACGGTGGCGCGGCGGGCGGCCGGCTTCTTCACGGCGGCGGCCTTCTTCGGCGCGGCCTTCTTCGCGGCCGGCTTCTTGGCCACGGCCTTCTTCGCGGCCGGCTTCTTCGCGGCTACGGCCTTCTTCGGCGCGGCCTTCTTGGCGGCCGGCTTCTTGGCGGCAACCTTCTTCGGCGCGGCCTTCTTGGCGGCCGGCTTCTTGGCGGCGACCTTCTTCGGCGCGGCCTTCTTGGCGGCTACCTTCTTCGGCGCGGCCTTCTTGGCGACGGGCTTCTTCGCCGCCGGCTTCTTGGCGGCAACGCGCGCGCGGGCGGTGGCCGGCTTCTTCGCGGTGCGGCGCGTGGTTGCCATGGCCATCGCCTGGGCGCGCGGGGCTTCGGGTGTCTCGATCGTGTCGTCGGTCATGCGGAATCTCCTGGGGCTGTAAGCAGAGAAAGGTCAGCGGGGTTGGTCGTGCGAAGGCGACACGTCGCGGATCCCGTAGCGCGCGGTGCCGCACTGATCGCCGCCCAGGCCTTGCGAACGGGAAGCGCCAGCGGCAGCTGCGCGGCGATGCGCCGCGCCTGCCGGACCTTTGCTTCCACGCAGCCGTGCATCACGCGGATGCCGGACTGCGACGCGGGTGATGCGGCGAAAGCGATGCCGCTGCCCCTGCGCGTTTGCGGTCCATGGACCGTCCTTCCCTGCTGCGGCACTGGTTGACAGCTTCAGCGAATTCCCACTCCGGCGAATCGCGTCAGCAAACTTTGTGCGCGCGAATCACGCTATCTGCACGCACGTATGTACTGTCAACAAAATCCGCATCCGCACGGCTGATTTTTCTGCACGATGCCGCGCAACCACGCGCGATGCGGGTGTGCGATGCGCGATTGCGGCGACGATGCGGCGCGCGATGACGGCGATGCGGTGGCGCGCGACGGCACGACGCAGCGGCGACGCGCGGCGGCGATGGCGCTGCGCTGCGTGGTGGCGACACTGATGCGCGGGCGCGGCGTGCGGTGGTGAGGCGCCGCGTGGCGGAGGTGATCGGCGCGGCTTCGCGGATATGGGTCCATGCCACAGCGCGGCGATTCCTCCCGCGCCGCTTGGCCGAAGTGCGTGCATGCCGCTTGGCGGAAGTGCATGCACGCCGCTTGGCGGCGATGCATCTAGCGCTGTCTGGCCGCGATGCGCCTGCGCCGCTTGGCGGTGCCGATCCCGCGCCAGATAGCGGCGATGTTCCCGCGCCGCTTGGCGGCGATGTTCCCGCACCGCTGGGCGGCGATGTTCCGGCGACGCGCGGCGGCGATGTTCCCGCACCGCTGGGCGGTGCCGACCCCGCACCGCGTGGCGGCGATGTTCCCGCGCCGCTGGGCGGCGATGTTCCCGCGCCGCTGGGCGGTGCCGACCCCGCCCCGCGTGGCGGCGACGCTTCCGTGCCGCACCGCGACGCCACGCCCGAGAGAGGATCAGGCGCGCCGGCGTGCCGTGCCGAACCGCGCCGCGCCTGCCGCAGCGCAAACGCGAACGGCCGCCGGGGTGAACCGGCGGCCGTTGCTGGTGGTGGCGCGGAACAGCTTACCGCCGGTTCATCCGCGCCGATGCGGCGCTGCCGCGCCCGGGCTGGGTCAGCGTGCCGACATGGGCGGCACGGCGCGCTGCTCCGGCCCGGTGTAGTAGCTCAGCGGGCGGATCAGGCGGTTGTCGGCGGCCTGCTCGAACACGTGCGCGGCCCAGCCGGTGATGCGCGAGGCGACGAAGATGGGCGTGAACAGCGGGATGTCGAAGCCCATCAGGTAGTAGGCGGGGCCGGCCGGGAAATCGAGGTTGGGGTGGATGTTCTTTTCCTTGAGCATCTTCGCGGCGAGCACGCGGGAGGTCTCCATCCAGCGCTTGTCGCCGACCACCTCGGCCATCTTCTCGGCGTACTTGGTCATCGTCGGCACGCGGCTGTCGCCGCTTTTGTAGACGCGGTGGCCGAAGCCCATCACCAGCGCCTTGTGGTCGAAGCGGGTGGAGAGCCATTCCTCCGCCTGGTCGGGGCCGCCGATCTCCTTGAGCATGTGCATCACGGCTTCGTTGGCGCCGCCGTGCAGCGGGCCCTTCAGCGCGGCGATGCCGGCGGTGATGGCACCGTGGATGTCCGCCATGGTGCTGGTGACCGTGCGGGCGGTGAAGGTGGAGGCGTTGAAGGTGTGCTCCGCGTACAGGATCAGCGAGACGTCGAAGCTCTTCAGCACCTCCGGCGCGGGCACCTTGTCGAAGACCAGGTTGAAGAAGTTCTCGGCGAAGCTGTGGGCCGGGTTCGGCGCCACCGGCAGCAGCCCCTTGGCGGCGCGGGTGGCGGCGGCGATGCAGGTGGGAATCTTGGCCAGCAGGCGCATGGCCTTGCGGCGCTGGGCGGCGTCCGAGGTGTCGTTGGCTTCCGGGTCTTCCAGGCCGAGGAAGCTGACGCAGGTGCGGATGGCGTCCATCGGGTGGGCGCCGTGCGGGAAGGCCTTGATGACGGCGTGCAGCGAAGGGCTGATCTCGCGCTCGGCCGCCTCGGCGGCGCGGAAGTCGGCCAGCTGGGAGGCGTTGGGCAGTTCGCCGTTCCAGAGCAGGTAGGCGACCTCCTCGAAGCAGCAGAGCTCGCAGAGGTCCTGCACGGCGTAGCCGCGGTAGGTCAGGCTGTTGGTCTCCGGCATCACCTTGGAGACCGCGGAGACGTCGGCGTAGACGCCGACCAGGCCCTTGTAGATGGTTGGCTCGTTGGAACCGCTCATGGGGTCGCTCCCGTTCGTTGTGGTGAAGGCCCCTCCCCCGGTTGGCCGAGGGAGGGGGTGGAGGCTCAGAAGATGCCGGGCTTGCCTTCGGCCAGCGTGCCGGCGGGCAGGGCCACGTTCAGAACGCCCAGCTCACCGGCCGGGATCTTTGCCAGGTCCTGCACATCGGCCAGGAAGCGGTTGACCTCGCGCGTGGTCAGGATGCCCTCGGTCAGGATGCGGAACTTGTTGATGTACTGGTCCCGCGCGAAGGGCTTGGCGCCGTTCGGGTGGGCGTTGGCGACACCGAGCTCGTCGACCAGCTTGCTGCCGTCCTTCATGAAGATCTCGACGCGGCCGCCGAAGGCCAGCTCGTTCGGGTCCTTCGAGTGGTACTTGGCGGTCCACTCGGGGGCCTCGATGGTCTCGATCTTGTGCCAGAGCGCCACCGTGTCCTTCCGCGCCGCGCGCTTCGGCGCGTAGCTGTCCACGTGGTGCCAGCTGCCGTCCTGCAGGGCGACGGCGAAGATGTACATGATGGAGTGGTCCAGCGTCTCGCGGCTGGCCTTGGGGTCCATCTTCTGCGGGTCGTTGGCGCCGGTGCCGATCACGTAGTGCGTGTGGTGGCTGGTGTGGATGACGATCTTCGCGATGTCGTCGAGGTTGCCGATCTGCTCGCGCATGCGGAAGGCCAGGTCGATCAATGCCTGGGACTGGTATTCCGCGGAGTGTTCCTTGGTGTAGCTGTCCATGATGGCGCGCTTGGCCTCGCCGGGGCTGGGCAGCGGCACGTGGTAGTAGGTGGGGTCGTAGACGGTGTTGCGGCCGCGGCTGTCGGCCTGCGTGCGGCCGGACAGCACCCAGGCGATGACGCTGTCCTCGCCTTCATAGATCGGGGACGGCGCGCCTTCGCCGCGCATCGCGCGGTCCACCGCCTCCACCGCCAGCTTGCCGGCGTGGGCGGGGGCGAAGGCCTTCCAGCTGCTGATCTCGCCCTTGCGGGACTGGCGGGTGGTGACGCTGACGTGCAGCGCCTGCTGCACCGCCTGGAAGATCACGTCCTGCTTCAGGCCCAGCAGCGTGCCGATGCCGGCCGCGGCCGAGGGACAGAGATGGGCGATGTGGTCGATGCGGTGTTCGTGCAGGCAGATCGCCTTGACCAGGTCGATCTGGATCTCATAGCCGGTGGCCAGGCCGCGGATGAGGTCCTTGCCCGACTTCTCCATGGTCTGCGCGACCGCGAGGACGGGGGGGATGTTGTCGCCGGGGTGGGAGTAGTCGGCGGCGAGGAAGGTGTCGTGCATGTCCAGCTCGCGCACCGCGGTGCCGTTGGCCCAGGCGGCCCATTCCGGGCTGAAGCGCTTGGCGGCGGGCATGCCGAAGATGGTGGCGCCGCCCTTGCGGGGGTGGCCCAGCGCCATGGTGCGGGCGGAGGTGACGGGCTTGCGGTTGATGGCGGCGATGGCGACGCTGGCGTTGTCGATGATGCGGTTGATGATCATCTCGGCCACGTCCTTCTGGACGGCGACCTTGTCGGCGGCGACGCCGGCGATCTTCCAGGCCAGCTGGTCCTCGCGCTTCAGCAGTGCCTTGGACGGATGGACCTTGATGTCATGCGTTTGCATGGTGCGGCGTTCCCCTGACGGTCAGTTGCGCGATGGCGCTTTGTGTCGCCGCTGGCAAGGCTTGACCAGCCCCTTTGGCATTCCGATTGACGGCCCCTCACAATAGGCTTTCGGTATCGTAAGCCCTCAAGCGGGGCTGAATGGCCCACCGGGGCGTGCCGGCCATTCGGCCTTGCGGCCCCTCGGGCCGGGGCGCTGGGCTTGGGGGGAGAAGGTGGACTTTCGCATCGTCAAGCGGCTCGGGCATTTCCTCGCGGTGGCGGAGGAAGGGCATTTCGGCCGGGCGGCGGCGCGGCTCGGCATCAGCCAGCCGCCGTTGACCGCGCAGATCCAGGCGCTGGAGGCGGAGTTGGGCGTGCAGCTGCTGGAGCGCACGCGGAAGGGCGCCCGGCCGACGCGCGAGGGCGAGGCGCTGCTGCCCATCGTGCGACGGTTGGCCGAGGATGCCCGGCAGGTGGAGAGTCTGGCGCGGGAGCTGCGGGCCGGGCGGCATGCGCCGATGGCGCTGGCCTGCGTGACCTCGGCGCTGTTCGACTTCCTGCCGCCGCTGGTCCGCGCCCTGCGGAGCGAGCTGCCGGATGCGGCGATGAGCGTGCAGGAGATGGACACCGCCGACGCGGTGGAGGCGCTGCGGCGCGGCGAGGTGGACTTCGCGCTGGCCCGGCTGGACGCGGACCGGCCGCCGCTGCGCGTGCTGCCGCTGGGCGACGAGATGATGGTGGCGGCGCTGCCGGAGGCGCATCCGCTGGCGCAGCAGGATGGCCCGCTGCCGCTGGGGGCGCTGGCGGAGGAGACGCTGATGGCGCTGCCGCGCGGCATCAGCCCGGCCTATTTCGACAGGTTGATCACGGCGTGCCGGGCGGCGGGGTTCGAGCCGAACACGGTGCGCGAGGTGGGCAGCGCGATGGCGCAGCTGGCCTTCGTGGCGGCGGGGCTGGGCGTGGCGCTGGTCTCCACCGGCATGGCGCGGCTGCGGCCCACGGGCGTGACCTTCCGGCCGCTGGCCGACCCGGTGGGCAGCGTGCCGGTGGCGCTGGTGTGGAATGCCGAGCGCGAGACCGATGCGGCAAAGGCGGCGGTGGCGGTGGCGACCAGGCTGTTCCTGCCGGCGTGACGCGGGCGGCTGCGGTGGCGCAGGCTTTCCGGCAGGGGCGGCCTGGCCCACGCGGTGATGCTGGCCCGGCCACCAGCGCCACGGCCGCGGCGACCGGGGCGGCCTCGCCCGCGCGGTGATGCTGGCCCGGCCACCAGCGCCACGGCCGCGGCGACCGGGGCGGCCT
>CAIMOR010000198.1 GCA_903843125.1 uncultured Rhodospirillales bacterium | reverse complement strand
CCCGGGGCCGGGGCGTGCAGGGCAACCACGGCGTCAACCTCCGGCAGGCTGGCCAGGATGGCCGCGGCCTCCCCCAGCCAGGTGCCGGCACGCGGGCCGAGCGAGAGCGGGTTGCCCGGGGACCAGCCCAGCGGCAGCAGCGCCGCCAGCATCGACAGGGCCTCGGGCGTCAAGGTGGCCAGGTGGCCGCCGCCGGCCACGATGGCATCGGCGGCCAGGTCGCCCAGGCCGATGCCGTTGGTGACCACCGCGATGCGGTCGCCGCGGGCCGAGCCGCCGCCGGGGCGGGAGCGGACGCGGGCCAGGGTTTCCGCCGCCGAGAGCAGGTCCTCCAGCCCATCCACCCGCAGCACGCCGGCGCGGCGCAGGGCCGCTTCCATGACCGCGTCGGGGATGTGGCTGCCGCCTTGGTCACCCGGCCCGCTGCGGCCACCGGCGCGGATGGCGACCACGGGCCGGTTCTTCGCCACCGCGCGGGCGGCGCTGATGAAGGCGCGGCGGTTGCGGATGCGGCGCAGGTCCAGCAGCACGGCCGAGGTGGCAGCGTCGCGGGAGAGCCAGTCCAGCGCCATGGCGAAGCCGACCGCGGCATTGCCGCCGATGCCGATGACGTGGCTGAAGCCGACCGACTCGGCCGCTGCCCAGTCCAGCACCGCCCGCGCCAGGGCGGCGGATTGGGTGACCAGCGCCAGCTTCCCCGGCAGCGGGGCGATGTGGCTCAGGCTGGCGTTCAGGCCGATGGCCGGCACGCAGAGGCCGAAGCTGCCCTGCCCCAGCGCGCGGATGCCGGTGCGGCTGCAGATGGCGCCGAGTTCCGGCGCGGCGCCGGTGACCACGGCGGCCAGGCAGCCACGTTCCGCCAGCGCCTGCATCGCGGACTCGAGCGCCGTGGGGGCCAGGTTCAGCACTGCCAGGTCCGGCGTCACCGGCAGGTCGGCGACGGTCGGGACGGCCTCGAACCCCGGCAGCGCCGGCCCGACCGTGAAGGCGCGGCCGTGGAAATCGCCGGCGGCGATGTTGCCGGCCAGCACCGCGCTTTCCGGCAGGGCCGGGTCGGCCAGCAGCACCAGGCTGCGCGGGCGGTACAGCGCGGTGTCGCGAAAGCCGGGGGCGCTGCGGGCGAAGGGATCGGGCGTCATTGTGCAGTGCAACATGGGCCTGCCGGGGTGGCGGAGGCAACCTCACTTGTATGACGACGCCGGTACGGGGAAGCTATGAGCATGCTCAAACCCGGACCACGCAACCTGATCACCGATGTCGAAGGCATCCTCGTCGGCAATGCCGAGGACCCTGCGGTCCGCACCGGCACCACCGTGGTGTTTCCGGTGGAGCGTTGCACCGCGGCGGCCGATGTGCGCGGTGGCGCGCCGGGCACGCGGGACATCCATGCGCTGGACCCCACGGCCATCCGCGGGGAAGCGGATGCGATCGTGCTCTCCGGCGGTTCCATGTATGGCGCCGATGCCGCCAGCGGCGTGGTGGCGGAGTTGGGCGCCCGTGGGCGAGGCGTGGCCTTCGGCGGGGCGACCATTCCGGTGGTGCCCGGCGCCATCCTGTTCGACCTGACGAATGGCGGCGACAAGAGCTGGGGCGCCGACCCGCCCTACAACCGGCTCGGGCGGCAGGCGCTGGCGGCGGTGGGGCCGGACTTCGCGCTGGGCAATGCCGGCGCCGGGCTGGGCGCGCGGGCCAGCGCGCTGAAGGGCGGCCTGGGCAGCGCCAGCCTGCGGAGCGATGACGGCGTGCAGGTGGGCGCGCTGGTGGCGGTGAACAGTTTTGGCAGCGTGGTGATGCCAGGCACGGACCGCTTCTGGGCCGGGCCGCTTGAGATGGGCGAGGAGTTCGGCGGCCTGGGCCCGCCCCCGCCGGGCTGGCGCGGGGAGCCGGAGATGCCGCTGCCGCCGGGCTTCGCCTTCAGCCCGATGGCCAATACCACCATTGCCGTGGTGGCGGTGAACGCGGCGTTGGACAAGGGCCAGGCCAAGCGCCTGGCGATCATGGCGCAGGACGGGCTGGCGCGGGCGATCCGGCCGATCCACACGCCGTTCGATGGCGATACCGTCTTCGTGCTGGCCACCGGCGCGCTGCCGCTGACCGGGCCGGCCATGCTGGCGCGGCTGGGACACCTGGCGGCCGATACCCTCTCCCGTGCCTGCGCGCGCGGCGTGTTCCATGCCCAGAGCCTGGGCGACCGGCCCGGCTGGGCCGATTGGCGAAAGACCCTGCAAGCATGAGCGACCCGCGCCTGGACCCCGAGATGGCCGCCTTCAACGCCATGATGGAGCAGGTGGCCGCGCGCTACCCGGCGCCCCGGCTGGTCCTGCCCTTCGACGAGGCGCGGGCGATCACCGAGGCGGTGAACCTGCCGCTGGCCGAGGGCGGCCCGGTGATGGCCGAGAGCCGCGACGCCTGGGTTGCCGTGCGCGGGCGGCGGGTGCAGTGCCGGGTGCATCGGCCCGCCACGGACCGCCCGCTGCCGGTGCTGCTGTACCTGCATGGCGGCGGCTGGGTGTGGAACAGCATCGACACCAACGACCGCATCATGCGCGAATACGCTGCCGCCACCGGCTGCGCCGTGGTCGGGCCGGACTACGCGCTTTCACCGGAGGCGGTGTTTCCCCAAGCGCTGGAGGAATGTCTGGGCGTGTTGCGCTGGCTGGCGGCGAATGGGGCCGGCTGGGGGCTGGATGCGTCGCGGATGGTGGTGGGCGGCGACTCGGCCGGCGCCAACCTGACCATGGGCCTGGCGCTGATGCTGCGTGAGGCTGGCGACGCGAGTCCGCTACGCGGGCTGCTGCTGCACTACGGGGTCTACGATTCGCGGCTGGATACGCCGAGCTACCGCGAATTCGCCGAGGGCTACGGTCTGAACATCCCGCGCATGAGCTTCTACTGGCAGCACTACGCCCCGGCCGAGGCGACCCGGCTGCACCCCTTCGCCGCGCCGCTGCGCGCCCGGCTGCAAGGGCTGCCGCCCTGCCTGATGCATGTGGCGGAACTGGACGTGCTGCGGAGCGAGAACGACGCGATGGAAGCGGCGCTGCGCGCGGCCGGCGTTGAGGTGGAGAGCGAGCTGTTTCCGGGGACGGTGCACGGCTTTTTGCGCGCAGTCGGGCGTGTGGGGGCGGCGGATCGGTCCGTGGCGAAGGCCGCGGCCTGGATGCGGGCGCGGCTGGCCTAGATTCCGCACGTGGCCTGAGCCGCCCATCCACGACTGGCTGGGACGAGCCAGGCCATGACGGGTTGGGAGGGCGTGCGCTAACCCGCGAGCGCCCGCTTCGCCACTTCGGCCAGCCAGCCGCTGGCGGCCGGCAGGATCGCGTCGTTGAAGTCGTAGCGGGGGTTGTGCAGCTCGCACCCGCCTTCCCCCGGCCCATTGCCGATCCAGGCGAAGGCGCCCGGCACTTCCTTCAGGAACCAGGAGAAATCCTCGCCGGTCATCGCCGGCGTGGTGTGGAGTTGCGTCGGCCCCAGCGCCTGGGCGGCAGCGGCGGCCAGGTCGCGCTCGGCGGCGCTGTTGGCGGTGACGCCGACGCCCTGGCGGAACTCCACCTCGGCCTGCAGGCCAAAAGTCTCCGCCACGCCGTGGGCGATCCGGCGCATCCCGGCCTCGATCGCGGTGCCGGTCTCGTCCTGCATCCAGCGGGCGGTGCCCTTCAGCACGGCGCGGGCGGCCACCTGGTTCTGCGCCTCGCCGGCCTCGGCGATGGTGATGCTGACCACCGCGGCCTGCATCGGGTTCACGTTGCGGGAAACCAGGCTCTGCAGCGCCACGATGCAGTGGCCGGCGCCGAGCATGGGGTCGCGCGTCAGGTGCGGCAGGGCGGCGTGGCCGGCATGGCCGTCGAAGGTGATGCCGAAGCGGGCGCCGGCGGCCATCACGGCGCGGTCGTGCAGCGCCACCTTGCCGGCTTCCAGGCCCGGCCAGTTGTGCCAGCCGAAGATCCGCTCCATCGGGAAGCGGCTGAACAGGCCATCGGCGATCATGCTGCGGGCGCCGCCGCCACCTTCCTCGGCCGGCTGGAACACCAGCTGCACCGTGCCGGACCAGCTGGGGTCGTCCAACAGCAGCTTCGCGGCGCCGAGCAGCGCGGTGGTGTGGCCGTCATGGCCGCAGGCGTGCATGACGCCAGGGATGGTGGAGCGGTGCGGCAGCAGCTCGTTCAGTTCCTGGATCGGCAGCGCGTCCATGTCGCCGCGCAGCCCGACCGAGCGGTTGCCGCCGCGGCCAATGGTGCCGACCACGCCGTGGCCGCCGACGCCGGTGGTCACCGCCACGCCCATCTCCCGCAGCTTTTCGGCCACGAAGGCGGCGGTGGCGCCCTCGTTCAGGGTCAGGCCGGGGTTGGCGTGCAGGTGGCGTCGCCAGGTGGTCAGGGTCTGGTGCAGCGTCGGGTCCATCCCCCTTGGGTAACGCCACGGCGCGGCCGGCGCCATCCCTTCCTGTGCTGCAATGGCCGCCTTAACAGGGGATTCGTGGACGCCGTGGCATCAAGCCTCGATGATCATCGAACGGCGAGAGGTGGAGTTCGGCGCGGAGGACCTGCTCTTGGTGCTGGCGTGCTCGCCGCGGGCCGCCACGGCCTTCGGGCTGGCGCGCGGGCAGCCGCAGGCGGTCATCTTCGAGCCGAACCGGCAGACGGTGCGCTTCGTCTTCCCCGGCGGGGGCCATGCCCATTCGGTGGAACTGGATACGCCGCAGCTCGGCGCGCTGCTGGTCGGCTTCTGCCTGCGCATGCGCATGCCCCTGCCGCGCAAGGCGGAGAAAGCCATACGCGTGGAACCCGGCATCGTCGTGCTGGCCTTCCGCATCGCGTCGCGGCCCAACTTCTCCATGCTGCTGCCGGAGGAGCATCGCTCCGGAGCCACCCCTGCCACGCAGCAGGCCTGGGGCAGCTGAGCCTGGGTCAGCCCGGCGCGGCCGGGTCGCCCGGTGCGGTTTCCCAGCCCAGGCCGATGATGGCGATGCTGCGCCGTCCCGCCCGTTCGGCCCGGCAGACGATGGCCTTGCGTTCCTCCAGCCAGCCCAGCAGGCGGCGGGCGCGGCTGGCGGAATGGCTGCCATAGGCGCGGGCGATGGCAGCGTCGGACGGGCAGGCGCCGCGTTCCAATGCGGTGCGGGCCAGCAGCAGGAACACGCCCTGCGCGTCCTCCGGCAGGGCGGCGGCGCGGGCCAGGGCGGCTTGCCATTCCGGCGTCTCGGCGGCTTCGGCGCCGATGCCGGAACAGGCCTCCGCCAGCATGCGGCGAAAGGCGGGCAGGTCCTCCGGCTGGCCGGGCACTTCATGGATGCGGAGCCGTACCAGGTAGTCCTGATACAGCACGGCGGCGGGGCGGAAGCCGGCATCCGGGTCTTCCAGGATCGCCGCCATGATGTTCGCGACCTGCTGCTGCCGGCTGGCCAGCTGCTCCGCCGTGGGCGGAACCGGCGGGGTGGCGCTGGCCTCCGGCGCGGCGGCGGGGCGGTATTGGGCAAGTTGCGCCAGGATATCCGGCTGCGGCGGCCGGGCCGCGCGGCGCGGCGGCGGCCGGGGCGCTTCCACCGCGGCGGCGCTGAGGATCAGCTCCCGCGTTTCCTCGGCCGAGACCGCGACCGGCGGCGGCACCAGCGCCGGGGCGGCGCCGCGGGAGACGGTTTCCACCGTGCCGATGCGGATGCTCTGTGGCCGGCGGGAGAGCGCCGGGCCGAGGCCGATGAACTGGCCGCGGCCGAGGTCGCGGAACATTTCCGCCTGGCGCCGCTCCATGCCCAGCAGGTCGGCGGCGCGAGCCATGTCGATATCGAGGAAGGTGCGGCCCATCATGAAGTTGGAGGCCTCGGCTGCCACGTTCTTGGCCAGCTTGGCCAGGCGTTGAGTGGCGATGACGCCGGCCAGGCCGCGCTTGCGGCCGCGGCACATCAGGTTGGTCATGGCGGCCAGGGCGGCGCGGCGGGCCTCGTCGGAGGCTTCCCCGGCCGTGGCGGGGGCGAAGAGCTGGGCCTCGTCCACCACCACCAGGGCGGGGGTCCAGTCGTCGCGCTCCACCTCGAACAGCCCGTTCAGGAAGGCGGCGGCGCAGCGCAATTGCGCGTCCACCTCCACGCCCTCCAGGTTCAGCACGACGGAGACGCGGTGGCGGCGGACGCGTTCGGCGGCGCGTTGCAGGCTGGCCTCGGGGTGGTCCTCGGCCTCGATCACCAGGTGGCCGAAGCGATCAGCGAGGGTGACGAAGTCGCCCTCGGGGTCGATGACCACCTGCTGCACCCAAGGCGCGCTCTGTTCCAGCAGGCGCCGCAACAGGTGGGACTTGCCGGAGCCGGAATTGCCCTGCACCAGCAGCCGGGTGGAGAGCAGCTCCTCAAGGTCGAGCAGCGCCTGGCGGCCATCGGCCGCCAGCCCCATGTCGATGCCGACCGTCATGGCCTGTTTTCGGCCTTACATGCCAATCCTACATCCCCAGGGCACGGCGGTAGAGGTCGAGCAGGGTCTCCTGCTCCTCCACCTCGGCGGGTTCCTTCTTGCGGATGCTGATGATCTGGCGGACCACCTTCACGTCGAAGCCGGCGGACTTGGCCTCGGCGTAGATGTCCTTGATATCGTTGGCCAGCGCCTTGCGCTCTTCCTCCAACCGCTCGATCCGCTCGATGATCGAGCGCAGCCGGTCCACCGCGATGCCACCCACTTCCGGGTCGGCGGTGGCGATCTGGCGGGCGCGGCTCTCGGCGGCTTCGTCGTCGGTGTCGAAGGGTACGTCGGCCATGGCACTCTCGTGGGCTGGAGGCGAACCGGGAGTGTCCCCCGGCCGGGGCCGGGGGTCTAGCCCATCGGGGCCGGCGGCGGAAGCGCTGGCTGCATCGCCCGATGGCACCGGGATGCGACTGGCGCGGGATTTTCCGTGTCCAGGGAGGAGGCCGTCGCAGCCGATGCTGGTTGCATCGGCAAGGCCACGGACGCCGCTGGCGCGGAACAGACCCGCCCGCCGCGCCCGCAGCCCAACTGGCGGTCAGCCCTGGTGCTGCTTGATCGACTGGGCGAAGGCGGCCTGCTGCTCCGGGCTGGCCGGCGCCTGGTACTTCGCCTGCCATTCCTTGTAGGGCATGCCGTAGACGATCTCCCGCGCATCGGGGTCGGCAATTGTCAGGCCCTGCTCGGCGGCGCCCTCGCGGTACCAGCGGCTCAGGCAGTTCCGGCAGAAGCCGGCCAGGTTCATCATGTCGATGTTCTGCACATCGGTACGGGTGCGCAGGTGCTCCACCAGCTTGCGGAAGGCGGCGGCTTCCAGCTTCTCGCGGGTGGCGGTGTCGAGCTCGGGTGCGGGCATGGGCGGTCTCCGGATTGGCGCTCAATCTGGGCCGGCTGGCCGCCGGCTACCAGGGGGCGGCGCTCAGTCGGCGTATTGCCCCGCCGCCTGGATGATCGGCCGCCAGCGGGCGACTTCCTCGGCCAGGAAGCGGGTGTGGAACTCCCGCGTCGCGCGTTCCGGGCTGGCGGGGTCGGTCACCAGGTCGGCCAGGCGCTCGCGCAGCCGGTCCTCGCGCAGCGCCGCCCGCAGCGCCTCGGAAAGCCGGTCGCAGGCCTCGGCCGGGGTCGCCTTCGGCGCGTAGAGGCCGTGCCACGTGCTCATCAGCAGGCTTGGCTCACCGGCATCGGCCGCGGTCGGCAGGTCCAGCCCCGGCACAGGTTGCGGCAGGGTCACCGCATAGCCCTTGATCCGATGCTCACGCAGGAACGGCACGGTGTTGGTCGCCTGGTCGCAGAACAGGTCGATCCGCCCCGCCATCAGTTCGGTGATGACCGGCGCACTGCCGCGGAAGACCACCGAGGTCAGCGCCGTGCCGGCGGCGTGCTGCAGCAGCATGCCGCAGAGCTGGTTGGCGGCACCGAGCCCGGAATGCCCGAGGGTCAGCTTGTCGCCGTCGCGCTTGATCACCGCCATGACGCCGGCCAGGTCGGTTGCCGGGAAATCGGGCCGGGAGACGATGGTCATGGCGGCGTCGGATGCCAGGCCGAGCGGGGCGAAGCTGCCCAGCACGTCGTAGGGCAGCCGGCGGTACAAGGTGGCGGCGCTGGCATGGCCGATATGGTGGAACAGCAGCGTGGTGCCGTCTGGCCGGGCATTGGCCACGCGGGCGGCGGCGATGGTGCCGCCGGCGCCGGTCACGTTCTCCACCACCACGGACTGGCCGAGCGACCGGCCCATGCCATCGGCGACCAGGCGGCCGATCACGTCGGTGGGGCCGCCGGCGGCGAAGGGAACGGTGATGGTCACCGGGCGGTCCGGCGCCCAGGCGGCGCGGGCGCCACGGCCCAGCAGGGGCGCGGCCAGGCTGGCGGCGAGCAGGTTGCGGCGGTTCGGGGCCATGGCGCTCAACCCAGGTTGGCGCCGCGGATCGCGGCGCAGACCGCATCCGTCACCGTTTCCGTATTCGCCGTGCCGCCCACGTCCCGCGTCATGATGCCGGCGGCGCAGACCTGCTCCACCGCCGTCATCAGCCGGGCGGCGGCGGGCTTCTCGCCGAGGTGCTCCAGCATCATGACGGCGGTCCAGAAGGTGGCGACCGGGTTGGCCACGCCCTTGCCGGCAATGTCGAAGGCCGAGCCGTGGATGGGCTCGAACATCGAGGGGAAGCGGCGCGACGGGTCCAGGTTGGCGGTGGGCGCCACGCCGAGCGAGCCGGCCACGGCGCCGGCCAGGTCGCTCAGGATGTCGGCGTGCAGGTTCGTGGCGACCACGGTGTCGATGCTCGCGGGCTTCTGCACCATGCGGGCGGCCATGGCGTCCACCAGCTCCTTCTCCCAGGTCACGGTCGGGTACTGGGCGGCCACTTCGGCGGCGATCTCGTCCCAGAACACCATGCCGTGCTTCTGCGCGTTGGACTTGGTGACCACCGTCAGCAGGCGGCGGGGGCGGGAGGCGGCGATCTCGAAGGCCGTCTTCATGATGCGGGTGACCCCGGCGCGGGTGAAGATGGCGGTCTCGGTGGCGATTTCCTCGGGGTGGCCGCGATGGGCGCGGCCGCCATGGCCGGCGTATTCGCCCTCGGAGTTCTCGCGGACGATGACCCAGTCGATATCGCCGGGGTTCACCGCGCGGAGTGGGCTGGTCAGGCCGGGCAGCACCCGGGTCGGGCGGATATTGGCGTATTGGTCGAAGCCCTGGCAGATCCGCAGGCGCAGGCCCCACAGGGTGATGTCGTCCGGCAAATGCTGGTCGCCGACCGCGCCGAAGAAGATGGCGTCGAACCCCTTCAGCGTCTCCAGCCCGTCCTCGGCCATCATCTTGCCCGTGGCGCGGTAGTAGTCGCTGCCCCAGGGGAAGTCGGTGACCTCCAGCTTGAAGTCGCCGGACCGCTCGGCCAGGGCGGCGAGGACGCGCAGGCCGGCGGGGATGACTTCCTGGCCGATGCCGTCGGCGGGAATGGCGGCAATGCGATGGGTGCGCATGGGGGGTTTCCTCCGGGCTAGCGTCTGATCGCCCGAGGCGGAATCGCCGAAGGGCGGGGATCAGCCGCTCAAACAAAAGGCTGGTCTCGGTCTGGCGCTGCTGTCGGCGCCTGACCGAGACCAGTCGACTGCCTTGTTCCATACTGCGGAAACTTTACAAGCCAGCAGAAAGGGAGACCGCTGATGGCCTGGACCGACGAGACCGCCCGAAGCGCCCTGCTGCGGCTGTTCCAGGCCGGGGTGGCGGCAGCGGACCCGCTGGTGGTGCTGGCCGGGCACCTGCCGGAGCCGCCGAGCGCCGGCCGCGTGGTGGTCGTGGGCTGCGGGAAGGCGGCGGCGAAAATGGCGCTGGCGGTGGAGCGCGCCTGGCCCGAGGTGCCGCTCACCGGCCTGGTGGTGGCGCCGCATGGGGCTGACGTGCCCGACCCGCCGGCAGGGCGCCGGGTGCGGGTGGCCTTCGGCGCGCATCCGCGGCCGGATGCCTCCGGCGCGGCCGCAGCGGCCGAGATGCTGGCGATGGTCCAAGGGCGTTCGGCCGCAGACCTGGTGCTGTTCCTGGTCTCCGGCGGGGGGTCGTCGCTCTCGACCCTGCCGTCGCCTGGCCTGACGCTGGACGACCTGATCGCGGTGAACTCGGCGCTGTTGAACAGCGGCGCGCCGATCGGCGAGATGAACTGCATCCGCAAGCACCTCAGCGCCTTCTCTGGCGGCCGGTTGGCGGCGGCGGCCTTCCCGGCGCGGGTGGTGACGCTGGCCATTTCGGACGTGCCGGGCGACGACCCCGCGGTGATCGCCAGCGGGCCGACCGTGGCGGACCCTTCCACCTTCGCCGAGGCGCGGGCGCTGGTAGCGCATTACCGCATGGACCTGCCGCCGGCCGTGGTGGCGCACCTGGCCGCCGGGGCCGAGGAAAGCCCGAAGCCTGGCGACCCCCGCCTGGCCGGGGCCGAGTTGCGGATGATCGCGACCCCACTTATGGCGCTGCGCGCCATGGCGGACGAAGCCCGCGCCCTGGGACTGGCGCCGCTGATCCTGGGCGATGCGCTGGAGGGCGAGGCGCGAGAATTGGGCAAGGCGCTGGGCGGCATGGCGCTTTCCGCCAAGCTGCATGGGGAGCCGCTGGCCGGCCCCTGCGTGCTGCTTTCCGGCGGCGAGACCACCGTGACCATCAACGGCCCGGCCGGCGAGGGTGGGCGCGGGACGGAATGCCTGCTCGGCCTGGCGCTGGCCTTGAACGAGGCGCCGGGCATCTGGGCGTTGTGCTGCGACACCGACGGCATCGACGGCAAGAGCGAGGCGGCCGGCGCGATCTGCACGCCGGACACCTTGGCCCGTGCCCGCGCGCTGGGGCTGGACCCGCGGGCGGCGCTGGCCGGGCATGACAGCACCGGGCTGTTCCGACGCCTGGGCGACCTGGTGGTGACCGGGCCGACATTGACCAATGTGAACGATGTACGCGCCGTGCTGGTAGGCTGAATATTAACCTTAAGCGGCAGCGCTAAGCTTAAGTTGGCCCGTCGGCTTAACCAGCGTAAGCTGCCGCCATGCGTGATCCCATCCTTGAAGACATCCTCGCCCGCCGCGGTGCCGTGACGCAGATCGCCACCAGCCTGGGCATCTCCGCCGCCGCTGTCAGCCAATGGCAGCGCGTGCCGGCGGAGCGCGTGACCGAGCTGGCCGCGCTGCTCGGCCTGCCGCCGCACCAGCTGCGGCCGGACCTGCACGCCATGCCGGAAGGCAAGCCGCGAACGTCCAACCGCATTCCGCTGCGTCGCCGCCGGCGCACCAAGATCATCGCCACTCTCGGCCCGGCCAGCTCCACGCCGGAGATGCTGGAGCGGCTGTTCCGCGCCGGGGCTGACGTGTTCCGGCTCAACTTCTCCCATGGCAGCCACGCCGACCATGCCGAGCGCATCACCATGATCCGCGCGCTGGAGGCCAAGGTCGGCCGACCCATCGGCATCCTGGCCGATGTGCAGGGGCCGAAGCTGCGGGTCGGGCGCTTCCAGGGCGGCCGGGTGCAGCTGCAGACCGGGCAGAGCCTGCGGCTGGACCTCTCACCCACCCCCGGAGACGTCCGCCGGGTGCAGTTGCCGCACCCCGAGATCATCGCCGCGGCGCAGATCGGCACCACGCTGTTGCTGGACGACGGCAAGCTGCGGCTGCGGGTCACGGCCGTGCGGCCGGATGCGCTGGAAACCCAGGTTGTCGTGGGCGGCGCGCTGTCGGACCGCAAGGGCGTCAACGTGCCGGACGTGGCGCTGCCGATCCCCGCGCTGACGGTGAAGGACCGCGAGGACCTGGCCTTCGTGCTGGACCAGGGCGTGGAGTACATCGGGCTGTCCTTCGTGCAGCGGCCGGAGGATGTGGCCGAGGCGCGCGAGATCGTCGCCGGGCGCGCCTGGATCATGGTGAAGATGGAGAAGCCGCAGGCGCTGGAGAACCTGGACGCCATCATGGCGCTGACGGACTGCGTCATGGTCGCGCGTGGCGACCTGGGCGTGGAGCTGCCGCCCGAGGAAGTGCCGCTGGCGCAGAAGCGCATCGTCCGCGCCGCCCGCGCGCTGGGCAAGCCGGTGGTGGTGGCGACGCAGATGCTGGAGAGCATGATCTCCTCGCCCTCCCCCACCCGGGCCGAGGCCAGCGACGTGGCGACGGCGGTGTTCGACGGCGCGGATGCGGTGATGCTTTCGGCCGAGACCGCCGCCGGGCAATACCCCTACGAGGCGGTCAACATGATGGACCGCATCGTCGCCCGGGTGGAGCAGGACAGCGACTGGCGCAAGTTGACCGACGCCGCCCGGCCGGAGCCGGAGCCGAACAGCGCCGGCGCCATTGCCGCCGCGGCGCGCCAGGTGGCGCACACCATCAAGGCACAGTGCATCGCCACCTTCACCAGCACCGGCAGCACCACCCTGCGGGTGGCGCGGGAGAGGCCGGATTGCCCGATCCTGGGCCTGACCAGCAGCGACGCCACCAGCCGGCGCATGGCGGTGATCTGGGGCGTCCACCCGCTGGTGGCACAGGAGCCGCATTCCATGACGGACATGGTGGCGAAGGCGCTGCGGGCCGCGCAGCATGAGGGCTTCGCCGCGCAGGGTGAGGAAGTGGTGGTGACGGCCGGCGTGCCCTTCGGCATGGCCGGCACCACCAATGCGCTGCGGGTGGCGACGGTCAGGTAGCGGCCTTCTCCTTTTCCAGCAGCGCCTGCTTGCGCTGCACGCCCCAGCGATAGCCAGCCAGCGCGCCATTGCCCGCCACCACCCGATGGCACGGCACGGCCAGCGCCACCTTGTTGCCGGCGCAGGCCGTCGCCACCGCCCGCACCGCCTTGGGCGCGCCGAGGCTGGCCGCCACCTGGCCGTAGCTGCGCGTCTCGCCGAACGGAATGGCCAGCAGCGCCTGCCAGACCCGGCGCTGGAAGGCGGTGCCGCGCAGGTCCAGCGGCAGGGCCAGCGCCGCCTTGGGTTCCGCGATGAAGCCGACGACCTGGCGCACCGTCTCGGCCAGCTCGGCCTCGGCCGGGCGCACGACCGCCCTGGGGAAGCGCAGGCGCAGCTCGGCCTCGGCCTCGGCCGCCGTGGCGGCGAAGCCGATGAAGCAGACCCCCTTGGCGGTGGCGCCGACCAGCAGCGGGCCCAGGGCGCTGTCGGCTGTGGCTGTGCGAATCACCTCGCCCTCGCCGCCACGCCTGGCGGTGCCGGGGGTCATGCCCAATACCTGGCCGGGCGCGGAGTAGACCCGGCTTTCGCTACCATAGCCGGCGCCGGCCACCGCCTCGGCCACGCGCTCGCCGGCGGCCAGGCTGGCGGCCAGGCGACGGGCGCGCACGCCATCATTGAACGCGCCGGGTGTCAGCCCTGTCACCTGCTTGAACAGGCGGAGGAAATGATGCCGGGCATAGCCGGCGCGGTCGGCAAGCTCGGCCAGGCTCGGCGGGGTCTCGGCGGCCTCGATCAGGTCGCAGGCAGCCTTGATGGCATCGGCGTGCAGACCCGCCCGTTCGCCCTTGGGGTCGCAGCGCTTGCAGGCGCGGTAGCCGGCGGCTTCGGCGGCAGCGGCATCGGTGAAGAATTGGGCATTGGCCCGCAGCGGCGGGCGGGACGGGCAGCCGGGGCGGCAATAGACACCCTGGGTGGCGACGCCGTACAGGAAGGCGCCGCATTCCGGCGCCTTGTCGCGGGCCAACAGCGCGGCCCAGCGCCGCTCGTCCAGCGACTCGGCAAGCCGTTCGCACTTGGTTTCGAGGCGCCGCGCGGGCTGGGGCGCGGCCAGGTCATGGCGGGGGAGGAGGTTGTTCGGCATGGCAGCAATGTGGCGCCGAAGAGGGCTGGTCGCCATCCGGCGGTTGCGCCGGCTTGCGGCGGCATGGCCCCTTTCGGCGGCGACGCTCCGGGCGTCGTCAGGCTTCGGTCGGCCGCCTGGCTCAGTGCCTGTGGCTGACCGCCGCGGCGGCGGCGACGAGCACCACCATCCAGGGCAGTATGGAAATCAACTCGGTCACGGCGGAACCCCGTTCGCTCGATGATGACCTGGAGGCCATCCTTAAGCCTATATAGGTAACCACCACGTCATCATCCACTCATTCCGCCGGCATCGCAGCCATGCGACAGCGGCATGAAACCGAGGTTCCTACGCCAGCGGCGCATGGCTCAGGTGGCGTCGCCCTCCACCTTGCGGCGCAGTTCCTCCCGCCTGGCGGCGCCGCCGGGCAGCTTGGGGTGGATCGCCAGGGCAGCATCCAGGCTGCGCAGCGCGCCGGCGGTATTGCCCAGCTCCTGCTGCAGCGCCGCCAGGGTCAGCAACGCACCCCAGTTGCGCGGCTCAAGCCGGAGGCTTTCCTGCAGGTCGCGTGCGGCCGCCGCAGCCTCGCCCAGCCGGGCCTGAGCCTGGGCGCGGAGGTGCCAGGCCTCCGCCACCTCGGGACCGAGCGTGATGGCGGCGTCGAAATCCTCCAGCGCGTCCTCGGCCTGGTCGGCCTCAAGGTTGCGGACGCCGCGGCGCAGCAGCAGCGTGACGGAGGGGGTGATGGCCTGCGCCCAGAGCTGGCGGATGCGCGCCTCCACCAGCGCGGCACCGGCGGCATCCGGCGCGTCCTTCAAGGCGGCGAAGGCGCGGTCCAGCTCGGCACGCCGGGCTTCGGCACCGCGGGGCAGCGGCGCGGGCGTGGGCGTGGGCGCTTGGGCATGCGACGCCACCGGAGCCAGGAGAAGCAGGAGCAGCGCGAGCGCAGGGAGCATGAATGCCAAGGTCGGCCGGCCACGCCCCAGGCGCAAGGGGGTGTGGGGCGCCGCGCCGTGGGCTGGGCTCAGCGGCCCAGCTGCACCCCGGCGCGGCGGACGATGTCGCGGAACTTGTCGCGCTCGCGCACCAGGAAGGCGCGGGTGCTCTCGGGCGTGGTCGGCTCGGCCGGGTCGACGCCGGCCGCCGCCATGCGCCGGCCGACGCTGCCATCCGCCAGCGCGGCCCGCACCGCGCCGGACAGGGTGGTGGCGATCTCGGGCGCCAGGCCTTTCGGCGCCACCAGCGCGTTCCAAGTAATGATCTCGAAGCCGGTCAGGCCGATTTCATCCAGGGTCGGTACCTCGGGGAACAACGGGTGGCGGCGCAGCGAGGTCACCGCCAGGCCGCGCGACAGGCCGTCCCGCATGTGCGGCGCGGTGCTGGCCAGCACTTCCAGCGAATAGTCCACCTCGCCCTTGGCCAGCGCCTCCATCACCGCCGAGCCGCCGCGATAGGGCACGTGCTCGGCCTGCAGGGGCGCCCCGGGGCCGCCGGCCACCAGCTTCATGTACTCGCCGGCCAGGTGGCCGATGCCGCCGGCGCCGCTGGTGGCCCAGGTGTACTTGCCGGGGTTGGCCTTGACGTCGTCCAGCAACTGCCGGGCAGTCTGCCAGCGCGAGGCCTGCGGCACGATCAGCACGATGGGCCCGCCGCCGACCATGGCGATGGCGGAGAAATCCTCGACCGGGTCGTAGGGCGTGGTCTGCGGCAGGGCGGCGGGGTTGGTGCCGAGCGCCGAGGCCGAGCCGAGCAGCAGCGTATAGCCATCCGCCGGGCGATGGCGGACCCATTCGGCGCCAACGCTGCCGCCGGCGCCGGCGCGGTTCTCGACGACGATCCGGGTATTGGGGCCAAGATGCGCGGGCATGCGTTCCGCCATGATGCGGGCGGCGATGTCGGTGGAGCCGCCGGCCAGGAACGGCACGACGAGGGAGATCGGCCGGTCGGGGTAGGCAGCCTGCGCACCGGCGCGGCTGGCCAGGGCGAGAGCGGGCGTGGCGAGCAGGTGGCGGCGGCGCATCAGGTTGTCCTTCTTCCCGGGCGGCGGGAAGAAGGCCTTGCCGCCGGGTTTGTCAAACCCCGCCGGCTATTGTTCCCGCACGAACATGATGCCGGCGCCGGTCTGCACCGGCTGCACCAGGAAGAAGCGGTTGAGGTCGAAATGCGTCGCGCGGCCCTGCTGCAGCGGCGGCGCCAGGCCGAGCAGCCCGCGGTGCGAATACTGGTGCACCACGCAGCGGTTGGAGCCGGAGGCGGTGCAGAGCCTGGCCGTGTAGAGGTCGATCTTGCTGCGGGAGGAGCGGATGACGTCGCCGCCATCCACCGTGGTGCGGGCCACCCAGATGGGCATGGCGTTCAGGCAGGCGGCCTCGGTCGGGTAGGCGGCATAGAGGTATTCCCCCCACACCGAAGGGGTGGTGTACATCAGCACCAGCGTGCCCGGCAGCGCGTCCTGCACGCCCTTGACCCAGGCGCAGACCGCCTTGGCATAGAAGCGGCCGAAGTAGACCCGTGCCGTGTCGTTGGGCGGCTCCGGCTCAAGCTTCTGTTCGATGTCCACCGCCAGCACGCGGGCCTGGCTGCGCACGCTGAGGTCCGGGTTGCGCACGGTCACCACCGGCATCTCGGTCATGTGCAGGCTGTGCATGCGGGCCAGGAAGGTCTGGACGCCGTCCTCGCCGAGCTTCTGGAAGGTGGCCAGGTTGGCGTCCACCGCCGCCTGGCTGTCCGGCGTATCGCTGAGCCGGGTGTAGCGGGACGGGTTGCGCAACTCCGCCGGGACCGGGAAGAAGTAGTAGGGCAGCGGGCGGACGTTGAGCTTGTCGAGCTCGGCGGCGTGGGCGTTGTAGCTGTCGTCCATGCGGACGAAGCTGAAGGCGGTGCCGCAGCGCGCCAGCAACCGGTAGTCGGGCCGGTTGTGCGAGGACAGGTCGACGCCGAGCAGCGTGCGCAGCGGCCGGCCATCGGCGCCGCGCAGCGCGACATGGCCGTTCACCACCACGCCGGTATCGGTGCCGTTCCAGGCCTCGGTGGGGTTGGCGACCTCGCCCTGGGCGAAGGGGCCGATCAGGTAGGGACAACTGGTCTGGTCCATGCCGACCGGCAGGTTGGGGTCCTGCGGGGCCCGCGGCGGTTCCTCCACCGCGACCTGCGGCGGGGGCGCGGCTGGCGCCGTGCTGCCTGCGGGCGCTGCAGGCGTGGGCGGCACGCTGGCCGTCGCAGGTGCGGCCGGCGGGGCGGCGGGCGTGCTGCCGGCCTGAGCAGGCGCAGTGTCCGGTGCAGCAGCGGTTGGCGCGGG
>CAIMOR010000197.1 GCA_903843125.1 uncultured Rhodospirillales bacterium | reverse complement strand
GACCTTTCGGACCGGGATTTCCTGACCCGCACCCTGGCGCTGATGGGCGGCGACCCGATGGTTCAGCTGGCGTTCAGCGACAGCCGGACCGTGACGGTGGACGGCACGCCGCAATGGGCGACCTACAAGCCCTACTACGCCACGGTCGAGCCGGGCGCGCTGGCCCGGACCGAAGTGTTCGAGGCCGAGGATTTCGTCCGCCGGATGCTCTCGGTGAAGAACCTGATCCTGAACGTGAGTTCGGTGGTGTGGCGGCGGGAGGCGCTGCTGCGCGCGCTGGACGCCTGCCAGGCCGACCTGAAGACCTTCCGCATGGCCGGCGACTGGCGGCTTTACCTGGAAGCGCTGGCGCTGCCGGGCGCGCGGATCGGCTATGAGGCGGAGCCGCTGAACGTGCATCGGCGCCACGCCGAGAGCGTGACCCATGCGCTGAAGGCCGACCTGCACGTGGCGGAGATAGACCGGTGCCATGGCTTTGCGCGGGCGGCGTTTGCGCTGCCGCGGCCGGCCGTGGAGACGCAGGAGGCCTATCTGGCCGAGGTGGCGAAGCAGTTGGGGGCGACGCTGCCGAAGGTTGTGCCGGTGGGCAACGCCGCTCCGACGGCACGGAAGGCCGCAGGTAGAAAGCGCAAGTAAACCTCCTGTTTTTCGAACAATGAATCCCATTACCTGCAAGGAGCATCACCATGTTCGTCCCATCCTACGACTCCATCCTGAAGGCGATCGGCACCAGTCGCGCTGCGCTTTCGAGTACGAAGACGGTCACTATTCCGGTTGATCTGTTCAAGTTCCTTCTGCAGACAACAATGGTTTCCAGCGAGTTCAACGAAGAAGGTTATCTGGCAGCCAATCCGGATGTGGCTGACGCGGTGCAGAAAGGGGCCGTCGAAAGTCCGCGCCTGCACTACATCGGCTACGGATACTTCGAAGGCCGGACTGGTGCGATGCCGAAGGTCGATGAGAAGTGGTATTTGGCCCAATATCCTGACGTGGCAGCCGCGGTGAGAACTGGCCGAGTTGCTTCAAGCTCGGAACATTTCGAAATCATTGGAGCGTCTGAGGGACGTAGCCCGAATTCGCACCACGACGCGGTGGCGGCGCAGTGGAAGAAAGCGCTACTTGGCTCCGGCTAAATCGGTCATCCACCTACCCGCGGACTACGCTCAGCGAGCGGGTAGGCCACGCCGGCACAAATCGGAAGTCAAAATGAATTTTTCTACTGCCGTCTCGTGGCCGATGAACACTTCAGACGAGGACGAGAAAAAGTGAACGGGTTTTTGCGACGCGTAAAAATCGAACCCGTGCAAAGTAATATCTTTTTGCAATAATATTGATAACATTACCACGGCGCACAGCCCAGTAGTTGCAAATTCATAAGAAAGAGATCTCAAGAGGCTACGGACCTCGACTGGGACAGTAGCAATTTGCTTTGTTAGACCTTCTGAGCAAAGATTGTATTGGACAGACGTTCTCCTCGCCGCGTCGATTGCTAGGCCTGGAACACCGGGATATGCAGCGCGAAGCGTCTCCAAGGAGTTGAGATTCTCCTGGCTGGCTAGGAACGCTTCAGTGAAGAACACCATATCAGTCCGCGCACCAACATCTGCCTCAAAGCCCTGTATTTTGGGAAAATTTATGCGGACCACAAACTCTTGAGAATCGATCTGAGGCCCTAGGCCCGCACCCCTCAAGGAACCTCCGTTACCCACTACAGTCAGGCTATCAACGCCTTCGAGGCGCGCGATCATTCCTGCAAACAGGCAGTTATTAGATAATAATCCGCCCAAGTCCTGCGGTTCCGGCAACTTGTTAGTAGAAGAATAGGCAGCACTTCCCGCAATGGTGCCAAATTCCCTAATCAACACTCGTAGCATCTCGGAGCAGCCAAGCTCTTTCAATCTAGAAATATGTGAATTGATGGGGATCACTCCTTCAGCAAAGCGCAAAAGATAAAAAAATCGACTGCATTCAAATTGGAAATCACCAAGCCGATCGCGCTGCTGTTCAAGCATGCGCCGGGCTGTCGGCCCATCGTCAGACAAAACTGCAATTCGATACCTTCGCAAAAAGGCTTCATCATTCTCAGGAGATAGCCGGCAATGCTTGTCGGCGGCGAATGCTGCCTTCTGATAGTCTTCCGAGCGAATAAAATTTAAAGCAAGATAGCGCCATAGCCCCGGGTTGTTGGAGGATGATGTTAACAAATCCTGAGTTAGACTATCGAAGCTTTCCCGCTGCGTCTGCCGTAAGCTTGATAGAAGCCCAAACGGGTCCGGCGATCGTTCGATGGCATCCAGCGCTTCCCTCATGCTGCATTATCGGCATGGTTGAGTGGCGCCGTCCAGACCAATGTCGGCTCCCCTTGGCTCATAAATGCCCTGCGAAGCGGGATCGCCTTATATCTTGGAATTGCCTGCGAATGGCGCGCAGCTTTTTCAGACAAAAGAGACAACAAATTGAGAAGAACAAAGCCCCAACATCGCTCTCAGCGCCGAAGACGGCTATGCATAGTTCGTTCCATCGACGCCGATTTCATAACGTAGGAATATGCAGGCGGCCATTATTAATACGTACCCTTAAAGGACTCGGCCGCATGCTGCAGTTTTCCCGCCGGGGCCTTGCCCGCCTGCCATTGCTGGGCCTCTGCGGCCTGCAGGACGGGCTGGCCGCTCCTGCTCCCGCCTCGCCCAAGGTCGGCACCATCCGCTGGGATGCTTGGTACGCGCCAGAATCGGTGCCGACCCAGGCGGTGACCCGATCTTTAGCGCCAGCGCAGTATCATCGCCGCCTCCCGTTCTTCGCCTCCGTAAGTGCCGATCTCCACGTCCAAATCGACGGCAACAACCAAGCCATCATGGACCGGGAGATCGCGGCCGCGGCCGATGCCGGGATCGACTATTGGGCCTTCGTCGGCTACCGGCCCACGGCCTCCACCTCCATCGCGTTCCACCTCTATCGCGCCAGCTCGCTGCGCCGGCGGATGCGGTTCTGCATGTTCGCGGAACTCGGCCGTTGGGGTGAAGCCCGCCGGCTGGGGCCCATGGCGCTGTACCACCTGCAACTGATGCGGGACCCCCTCTACATGCGGGTGGCGGGTGGCAGGCCGCTCTACTACCTCGGCTTCTTCACTGATGCCGTGATAGCGCGCGACTGGGGCGGCCTGCAGGGCCTGCGCGCCGGCATCGACGACTTCCGCCAGCGCGCCGTCGCGCTCGGCGTCGGCAACCCCTACATCGTCCTGTCGGCCAGCCCGGCTGCCGGCGCTGCCTGGGCCGCGGCCCTTGGGCTGGACGCGCTGGGCGCCTATGCCATCGCGGCGGCGGCGGGGCCGCAACCCTACCGGGCGCTGGCCAGCCTGGCGGAACAACGCTGGCAGGAAGCCGCGGCGACCGGCCTGCCGGTGGTGCCGACGGTGATGACCGGTTGGGACCGGCGCCCGCGGATCGAGGCCCCGGTACCGTGGGAGCGGACCCAGCAACCCGGTGTTGGCATGGAAAACTTCTATGAGACCGCCCAGCCCGACGAGATCGCCGCGCACCTGGTCGCTGCGCTCGACTTCGTCCGTGCCAGGCCGGCGCCGAACCAGGCGGAAACCGCGCTCGTCTATGCCTGGAACGAGAACGACGAGGGCGGGTGGCTGATCCCGACCTACCCGAACGACGATGGCCGGCTGCGTGCGGTGGGCGCCGCGCTGCGGGCCTGGCGCGCCGCGCACCCGTAACGCCCACCCCACCCCTTGCGCCGCCGCCCCCAGGTTGCGATGACCCTTCCTCGACCCCCGAGGAGAGCAAGATGTCCGGCTGGCAGTTCTGGATCGACCGCGGCGGCACCTTCACCGATATCGTCGCCCGCGACCCGGAGGGCCGGCTTTCCACCCGCAAGCTGCTGAGCGAGAATCCCGGCCGCTACCGCGACGCCGCGGTGGCCGGCATTCGGCTCTGCCTCGGGCTGGCCCCCGGGGCCGCGATTCCGCCCGGGCTGATCGACGCGGTGAAGATGGGCACCACGGTGGCCACCAATGCCCTGCTGGAACGCAAGGGCGAACGGGTGCTGCTGCTGGTCAACAAGGGCTATGGCGACATCCTGCGCATCGGCAACCAGGCCCGGCCGCGGCTGTTCGACCTCAATGTGCGCCTGCCGGACCTGCTGCATGAACGCGTCGCCGAGATCGGCGGGCGCATGGCCGTCTCCGGCGAGGAGTTGGAGCCGCTGGACGAGGCGGCCGCGCGGGCGGCGCTGGCCGCCGCCTTCGCCGCGGGGGTGCGCGCCGTGGCCGTGGTGCTGATGCATGCCTGGGCGCATCCGGCGCATGAACAGCGCGTCGGCGCCATCGCGCGGGAGGTGGGGTTCACCCAGGTCTCGCTGAGCCATGAGGCCAGCCCGCTGCCCCGCCTGGTGCCGCGCGGCGATACCACCGTGGTGGACGCCTACCTCTCCCCCATCCTGCGGCGCTACGTGGAGCAGGTGGCGTCCGAGTTGCCGGGCGTCCGCCTCTACTTCATGCAGTCCAGCGGCGGCCTGGCCGAGGCCGGCAGCTTCCAGGGCAAGGACGCCATCCTCAGCGGCCCGGCCGGCGGCATCGTCGGCGCGGCGCGTACCGCGGCCATGGGCGGGTTCGACCGGATCATCGGCTTCGACATGGGCGGCACCTCCACGGACGTGGCGCTCTATGCCGGGGAGTTCGAGCGGGCGTTCGAGACGGCCGTGGCCGGGGTGCGGATGCGCGCGCCGATGATGGCGATCAACACCGTGGCGGCCGGCGGCGGTTCCATCCTGAAGTTCGATGGCGCGCGCTATCGGGTGGGGCCGGAGAGCGCCGGGGCGGTGCCGGGGCCGGCCTGCTACCGCCGCGGCGGGCCGCTGACCGTGACCGACGCCAACGTGATGGTCGGCAAGATCCAGCCGCAGCACTTCCCCAGCATCTTCGGGCCGAACGGCGACCAGCCGCTGGACGCCGAGGTGGTGCGGGAGAAATTCGTGGCGCTGGCGGCCGAGATCGGCAACCCGGACCCGCTTGCGGTGGCCGAGGGGTTCCTGCGGGTGGCCGTGGCCAACATGGCCAATGCGCTGAAGCAGGTCAGCATCCAGAAGGGCCACGACGTCTCGCGCTACGCGCTGCAATGCTTCGGCGGGGCAGGGGGACAGCACGCCTGCCTGGTGGCCGATGAGCTGGGCATGGAGACGGTGTTCATCCACCCCTTCGCCGGCGTGCTCAGCGCCTATGGCATGGGCCTGGCGGATCAGACCGTGATCCGCGAGGCCGCTGTGGAAGCCCCGCTCGGCGAGCTGGCCGGGCTGGCGACGACGCTGGACCGCCTGGTGGCCGAGGGCGAGGCCGAGCTGCGCAAGCAGGGCGCGACCTCGCCGCTCAAGGCCGAGCGCCGGCTGCACCTGCGCTATGCCGGCACCGATACCTTCCTGCCCGTGGCCTTCGGGCCGTACGATACGGTGGTGGAGGCCTTCACCACGGCGCATCGGCAGCGCTTCGGCTTCGCCACGCCGGAACGCCAGCTGGTGGTGGAAGCCTGCGTCGCCGAGGTGATCGCCCCCGGCGAGGCCATTGCCGAGCACCCGCTGGCCGAGCGGGGCGACGGCCAGCCCGAGGCGCTGGAGACGGTGCCGCTGCATTCCGGCTACGCGCTGCACCAGGCGCCGGTGTTCGACCGCGACGCGCTGCTGGCCGGCGACGTGATCCCGGGCCCGGCGCTGATCCGCGAGGCCAATGCGACGACGGTGGTGGAGCCGGGCTGGACCGCCGAGCTGACCGCGCTGGACCACCTGGTGCTGCGCCGCACCGAACAGCGCGCCGCGGCGCGGGTGGACGCGACGGGAAAGCCGGACCCGGTGATGCTGGAGCTGTTCAACAACCTGTTCATGAGCATCGCCGAGCAGACCGGCGCGGTGCTGCAGAACACGTCCTTGAGCGTGAACATCAAGGAACGGCTGGACTTCAGCTGCGCCATCTTCGATGCGACCGGCGCGCTGGTGGCCAATGCGCCGCATGTGCCGGTGCATCTCGGCGCCATGGGGGAGAGCGTGCGGACCGTCATCCGCCTGCGTGGAGCGACGCTGCGGCCCGGCGACGTGGTGGCGCTGAACAACCCGTACAATGGCGGCACCCACCTGCCGGATGTCACGGTCATCACGCCGGTGTTCGACGAGGTGGGCCGCGAGATCCTGTTCTTCCTCGGCAGTCGCGGTCATCACGCCGATATCGGCGGGCTGACGCCGGGTTCCACGCCGCCGATCTCCCGCACGCTGGAGGAGGAAGGCGTCGTCATCGACAATTTTCTTCTTGTGTCGCAAGGCCAGTTCCAGGAGGCGGATTTCCGTACCCTGCTGGCCAGCGCGACGTACCCGGCGCGCAGCCCGGACGTGAACGTCGCCGACATCAAGGCGCAGATCGCCGCCAACGAGAAGGGCGTGCAGGAACTGCAGCGCGCGGTGCGCGAGTTCGGGCTGGCGACGGTGCGCGCCTACATGCGGCACGTGATGGACAATGCCGAGGAGAGCGTGCGGCGCGTGCTGGCGACGCTGAAGGACGGCAGCTTCGCCAGCACCATCGACGACGGCACGCCGCTCTGCGTCAGCGTCCGCGTCAACCAGGCGGAGCGCAGCGCGACGATCGACTTCACCGGCACCGGGCCGCAGCGGCCGAGCAACTTCAACGCGCCGTCGGCGGTGTGCAATGCCGTGGTGCTGTATTGCTTCCGCGCGCTGGTGGGCGAGGAGATTCCGCTGAACGACGGCTGCCTGAAGCCGCTGAACATCATCCTGCCGCCCGGCACCTTCCTTTCCCCGCTGCCGGGGGCGGCGGTGGTGGCCGGCAATACCGAGGTCAGCCAGATGACCTGCAACGCGCTGCTGGCGGCGCTGGACGCCTGCGCCAGCGCCCAGGCGACGATGAACAACACGTTGTTCGGCGACGACCAGTACCAGTACTATGAAACCATCTGCGGCGGCGTTGGCGCCGGGCCGGGGTTCAATGGCTGGGGGCCGGTGCAGACCCACATGACCAATACGCGCATGACCGACCCCGAGATCCTGGAGCTGCGCTACCCCGTGCGGCTGGAGGAGTTCAGCATCCGCCGCGGCTCCGGCGGGGCCGGGCAATGGCATGGCGGCGATGGCTCGCGCCGGCGCATCCGCTTCCTGCGCCCGATGCAGGCGGTGGTGGTGGCATCCCGCCGCAACGTGGCGCCGCACGGCCTGCACGGCGGCGCCGATGGGCTGCCCGGCCGGCAATGGGTGGAGCGCGCCGATGGCAGCGTGACCGAGATGCCCGGCAATACCGGCAGCGCCGACCTGGCCGTGGGCGACGCGCTGGTGGTGGAGACCCCGGGCGGGGGCGGCTGGGGCAGGGCGGGATGACGCGCGCCGCCCGCCTCGGCGCCTGAGGGCCGGGTGCGCCGTTCCCGATTCCTGCCGGAGATCATTGCCACCGCGGTCATGGCCGCGGTGGTGCTGGGGCTGTGGGTCGGGCCGCACCTGCTGAACTGGGAACGCTATCGCGGCGCGCTCTCGGCCCTGGCGAGCGACCGGCTGGGCCGCCCGGTCACCTTCGACGGCCCGATCACCCTGACCCTGCTGCCGCAGCCGCGGCTGGAGGCCGGCGATGTCGTCATCGGCCCGGGCAGCGACGGCGTCTCGGTCACCGCCGGGGCGCTCAGGCTGCGGCTGGGGCTGGTCCCGCTGCTGCGCGGCCGGCTGGAACCGCGCGAGCTGGCGCTGATCGGCAGCGAGATCAGCCTGCCCTGGCCGCCGGCGCAGCTTGGCAGCCTGGCGCCGCCGCCCTGGCTGAACGAGCTGGATGCCAGGTTGCAGGACAGCCGGCTGCTGCTGGGCGGCCTCAGGCTGGAGGGGCTGAACGGCCGGCTGGCCACCGGCGGTGCCTCGGACGCGCTGGTGGCCGAGGGGAACCTGGCCTGGCGCGGGCTGGCGGTGCGCTTCAGTGCCCGGCTCGGCCGCGCCGGGCGGGACGGCGTGGCGCCGCTGGAACTGGGGCTGGCGGTGCTGAACGCCACGGTGCAGGCGCGCGGCGTGCTGCAACCGGGCGGCAGCTTTGAGGGCCGGATCGAGACCTCCGGCCAGGACCTCTCGCTGCTGCTGCCGGCGCCGCCCGGCCCGTTCCGCGCCAGCGGCCGGCTGAATGCCATCGCCGACCTGCTGTCGGCCGACGACCTGGCGCTGGAGCTGAACGGCCAGCCGGCGCGGGGCAGCGTGACCCTGCGGCTGGCGCCGGAGCCGCGGGTGGACGTGGCCCTGCAGGCGACGCGGCTGGACCTGGACGCCTGGGTGGCGGCGCTGCGGCCGCCGCGCGGGGCGCGCCTGCCGGTGGGCGTGGAGCTGGCGGTGGAGAGCACGCGGTTCAACGGCCTGCCGCTGCGCCGGCTGCGCGGCGCCTTCTTTGCCGGGGCCGAGCGGCTGACGCTGTCGGACGTTTCCGCGCTGCTGCCGGGCGATGCCGAGCTGGAGATAGCCGGCGCCAGCGCGGCGCAGCGGCTGGAACTGGCGGTGCGGTTCAGGGCGCCGGCGGTGCGGGAGACGCTGCTGGCGCTGGGCGCGCCGCTGGGCGGCGACCCGGTGCGGCTGCGCGCCGCCGAGGGCCGCTTCCGGCTGGTGCTGGACCATGGCGAGGCCACGGTCAGCGACCTGGACGCCAGCCTGGACGGGGCGAAGCTGGCCGGCAACGCGGTATGGCGGCCGGCGAAGGAGGGCGCGCGGGCCAATCTCGGGCTGGGGTTGACGCTGGACCGGCTGGACCTGGACGCGCTGCTGCCGGCCGAGCCGAACTGGCAGGCCATGGCCGCGCAGGGGCCGGGCTTCGACCTGAACCTGCGGCTGGCGGCCAATGAGCTGCGCTGGCGCGGTGCCGCGGCGCAGCGCGCGGCGGTGGACGCCACGCTGGAGAACGGCCGGCTGGCGCTGCGCCGGCTGACGCTGCGGCTGGACGAGCTGGACGTGACCGCCGGCGGGGCGCTGGTGCTGGGCGCGCAGCCGCGCTTCGCCGACCTGAACCTGGAGGTGGCGGGGTCGAAGGCCAGCGGCCTGGCGCGGCTGCTGCCGGCGGGCTGGACGCTGCCGGCGCCGCTGCTGGCGCAACCGCTGGCGCTGCGGCTTTCCGGCGGTGGCGCGGCCGATGCGGTGGCGCTGCGGGCCGAGGCCGACCTGGGCGAGGTGCGGCTGGAAGCCTCCGGCACGCTGGATGCGGCGCAGCAGAAGGCGCAGGGCAGCGTGACGCTGCGCCACCCCAATGCGGTGCGGCTGCTGGCCGGGCTGGGCGCGCCGCTGGAATGGCTGGGGCCGGGCAGCCTGGCGGTGGTGGCGCAACTGGCGGCGGCGCCGCGGCAGGTGGCGGCGGAGCAACTGGACCTGGTGGCCGGCGGGCTGCGCACCCGCGGCACCCTGGCGCTGGCGCTGGACCTCGCCCGGCCCCGGCTGAGCGGGCGGCTGGTGGCGGAGACGCTGCCGTTGCCGGAGCTGCAGGCGCTGGCGCTGGACCGGCTGCCGGGCTGGGACATGGACCTGGCGCTGGAGGCCGCGCGCGTCGAGGTGCAGGCCGGGCCGGTGCTGGAGCAGGCTGCCGGGCGGCTGATGCTGGAGGACCGGCGGCTGCGGCTGGTGGGCGTGCAGGGCCGGCTGGGCGGTGGCCAGATGGAGGCCGGGCTGGCGCTGGACGCCAGCCAGGAGCCGCCGAAGCTGGAGGTGCAGGCCCGGCTGGCCGAGGCGGTGGTGACGCCGCCGCTGCTGGACCTGCCGTTCGACCTGCAGGCCGGGCGGGTGGATGCCTCCGCCCGGTTGACCGCGGCCGGGCATGGCCTGCCGGCGCTGCTGGCCACGCTGGCCGGGCCGGTGGAACTGACAGTGCGCGACGGCGTGCTGACCGGGGTGGACCTGGGCGCGCTGGCGCAGGCGGCGGGGCTGGCCGACCCCAAGGCGGCCGAGGCGGGGATGCGCCGGGCGCTGGCCGGCGGCGCCACGGCGTTCGACCGGCTGGACCTGGCGGCGGTGCTGGATGCCGGGCGGGCGCGGCTCGGCGAGGTGGCACTGGTCTCGGAGGCGTTCGGCAGCGCCGGTGCGGCCGGGGAGGTGGACCTGGTGCGCGGCATGCTGGACCTGCGCCTGCTGGCGCGGCCGGTGGCCGAGGCGCCGGAGGTGCGGCTGCGGCTGACCGGGCCGCTGCAGGCGCCGCGTCGGTTGCCGGAAGTGGCTGACTTCATGCGGTTCCGCGCAGCGCAGTAGCGCGGCTTGCGGCGGCGCGGTGGGTTGCGGACGGATGGCGGGCGAAGGGCGGGGCCGCCGCGGGAGAGGCGGGCGGCTGGGCGGGAGCCGGCTCGGCCGCGTTCCCGGCGAATTCGGGCGGCGGTCAGGCCCGGGGGGCGGGTACGGCGCGATTGGCTTGCCTCCGGCCCGGGACCCGCGCAGGCTGTGAGATGGATTCGTCTTATTGGGAAGGGCCGCGGCATGGCTAGTCGGGATGGGGCGCTGGCGCGGGCTGCCGCCAGTTTCGATGACGGCGCGCTGAGGGCCCGGCTGGCGGCGCTGGTGGCGGTGCCGTCCTCCAGCCAGGAGCCGGGGCGGGAGGACCAGCTGCACGCCTACCTGGCCGGGCAGATCGCGCCCTGGGTGGAGCGGCTGGGCTTCACCGCGCAAATCCACCCCAACCCGCTGCCGGGCTTCGGGCCGATATTGACCGCCGAGCGCGTCGAGGACCCGGCGCGGCCGACCATTCTGCTGTACGGCCATGGCGATACGGTGCGCGGCCTGCCCGAGCAATGGAGCCAGGGGCGCGACCCCTGGGTGCTGCGCGAGGAAGGTGACCTCTGGTACGGCCGGGGCACCGCCGACAACAAGGGCCAGCACGCCATCAACCTGCTGGCGCTGGAGGCGGTGCTGGCGGAACGCGGCGGCACGCTCGGCTGCAACGTCAAGCTGGTGCTGGAGATGGCGGAGGAACGCGGCAGCAAGGGCCTGCGCGAGTTCGTCGCGGCCAACCCCGGGCTGCTGGCGGCGGATGCGCTGATCGCCTCGGACGGGCCGCGGATCGAGCCGGGAGTGCCGACCATCGCCACCGGCAGCCGTGGCAGCTTCAACTTCGACCTGGTGGTGAAGCTGCGCGACGGCGGGGTGCATTCCGGCCACTGGGGCGGCCTGACCAGCGACCCCGCGGTGCTGCTGGCGCACGCCATCTCCACCATGATGGACCGCGACGGCAAGGTGCTGGTGCGGGAGTGGTTTCCCGCCGGCGGCGTGCCGGAGAGCGTGCGCGACGCGCTGAAGGGCTGCGAGGTGGGCGGCGGCGGCGACAGCGCCACCATCGACGCCGGCTGGGGCGAGCCGGGGCTCAGCAGCGCCGAGAAGATCTACGGCTGGAACAGCCTGATCGTGCTGGCGATGCTCTCGGGCAAGCCGGACAGCCCGGTGAACGCGGTGGCGCCGGATGCGCGGGCGCATTGCCAGATAAGGTACACCGTGGACAGCGCGACCAGCCAGTTCGAGCCGGCGCTGCGGCGCCACCTGGACGCGCACGGCCTGCAGCTGGTGAAGGTGGAGAATGCCGGGGTGCGGATGCCGGCCAGCCGCACCAACCCGGACCACCCCTGGGTGCGCTGGGCGCAGGCCAGCATGGAACGTTCGCTCGGCAAGCCGGTGCAGATCATCCCGAATGCCTCCGGCGGGCTGCCGGGGGACGTGTTCATGGATCACCTGGGCGTGCCGCTGGTGTGGGTGCCGCACAGCTACAATGGCTGCAAGCAGCACGGGCCGGACGAGCACCTGATGAAGCAGCCGGCGCGCGAAGGGCTGCTGGCCTTTGCCGGCCTGTGGTGGGATGCTGGCGAGGACGGAACGCCGGCCGCCGGGCGGCGCTGAGATACGCGCGGCGCGGCACCGGGGGCGGGCGCGGGGAAGCGGAGGGGCCGATGCGGGGAGCCTGTCGGATGCTGGCGCTGGGCGCCGGGCTGGTGCTGGCGCAACCGGCGCTGTACGGCGCGACCCTGGCGCAACCGGCCCCGGGGGCCGGGCGGGGCCTGGAGGCCTGGGACCTGAACCATGACGGCCGGGTGACCTGGGACGAGGCGTGGCAGAACATCCAGCGCCGCTTCGCCGCGGCCGATACCGACCACAATGGCGGCCTGAGCCTGGAGGAATGGCTGGCGGCGCAGTTTCCGGGGCGACCGCCGCGGCCGGACCGGCCGGCGCCGGACCCGCAGCGCCAGCGCGACCGGCGGAGCGCGATGTTCCGCGCGATAGACGCCAACCGGGACAACCAGGTGACGCTGGAGGAGATCCGCCCGGTGGCGGAAAGCTGGTTCCGCGCCTTCGACGCCAATGGCGACGGCGCGGTGACGCCGGACGAGCTGCCGCGGCCGCGGTCTCGCTGAGGCTGATGCCGGGCGGCCCGCGCCGGCAGCCCCTGGCGACGCGGCATGAACCGCGGCGCCCCTTCGGGCGCTTGGCCCGCACGGGCGGGCCGCAGGTCGGTATTCAGTGGGGCGCGCGCAGCTCGGTCTTCAGCACCTTGCCGTAGTTGTTCTTCGGCAGGCTGGGCAGGAAGCGATACTGCTTCGGCCGCTTGAAGCGGGCGATGTTGTCCAGGCAGAGCGCGTCCAGCTCCGTCGGGCTTACCGTGGCGCCGGGGTGGAGCACCAGGCAGGCGACGACCTCCTCGCCCCAGTCGGCTTGGGGTTGGCCGATGACGCTGCATTCCAGCACGGCGGGGTGGCGCAGCAGCACTTCCTCGATCTCGCGCGGGTAGATGTTGCTGCCGCCCGAGATGATCATGTCCTTGGCGCGATCGCGGATGGTCAGGTAGCCGGCGGCGTCCACGCTGCCCATGTCGCCGGTGTGCAGCCAGCCGCCGCGCAGCGTGGCGGCCGAGGCTTCCGGGTTGCCCCAGTAGCCGGCCATGACGCAGTCCGAGCGGGTGATGATCTCGCCGACCTCGCCGAGCGGCAGGTCGCGGTCCTCGGCGTCCACCACGCGGAAGGCGCAGCCGGTGCGGGCGAGGCCGGCGGTGGGCAGCAGCGTGGGGTCCAGGTGGGCGCGCTTGCTGAGGCCGGTGATGGTCATCGGCGCCTCGCCCAGGCCGAACAGCTGGAACAGCCGGGGGCCGAACAGCGCCAGGGCGCGCTGCTGGTCCGCCAGGTACATCGGCGCGCCGCCATAGGCGATGCATTTCAGGTTGCGCGTGTCGGCGCCGGCGGCGAGCGGATGGTTGACCAGGCGCGTCACCATGGTGGGCGCGGCGAAGAAGCTCAGGTTGGGCGTGGCCGCGATGGCGGCGAAGATGGCCGCGGCCTCGAAGCCGTCATGCACCAGCTGGTGGCTGCCGCGCAGCATGTGGGCCAGGCCGTAGAGGCCGGCGCCATGCGACAGCGGCGCGGCGTGCAGGAAGGCGTCGCGGTCGTCCACGAAGTCGATGTCGGCGTAGTAGGCGTGGCAGGCGAACAGCAGGTTGCGGTGCGTCAGCATGGCGCCCTTCGGGCGGCCGGTGGTGCCGGAGGTGTAGAACAGCCAGGCCAGGTCGTCCGGCGCGCCGGGGTGCGGGGGCATCGGGTCGGCGCGCAGCGCGTGGGCGTAGTCGTCGGTGTCCACGGCCAGCACGGGCGCCTTCAGGCCCGCGGCGTGGCTGCTGCTGGCCAGCACCAGGCGGGCGCCGGACTGGCCGAGGATATAGGCCACTTCCTTCGGGTGCAGCTTGGCGTTGATCGGCACCGCGGCCAGGCCGGCGAACCAGCAGGCGAACAGGCTTTCGAGGAACTCGGCGCGGTTTTCCATGAACAGCGCGACGCGCTCGCCCGGGGCCAGGCCGCGCTGGCGCAGGTGGGTGCCGAGGCGGGCGGCGCGGTCGGCGAAGGCGCCGTAGCCGGTGGTGCGGCCGGCGCAGGTGACGGCGGGGGCGTGGGGCAATGCGCGCGCGACGGCGTGCAGCGTGGCGGCCAGGTTCATCGGTTGCCTCCCGGTGGTTGGGCGGGAGGGTAGGGGCCTGGCCTGGCCGCCGCAACGCGCAAGCCGCGCGCCCGGCCGGCCTCAGTCGATGACGATGCGCGGGCCGGCCCGGGTCGCGGTGCCGTTCAGCTTCTCCCACAGCCGGGCGGCGATGGCGCGGTAGTGGCCGGCTTCCTCGGTGTCCGGCCGGGCGGCGACGATGGGGGTGCCGGCGTCCGCCAGTTCGCGGATCGCGAGCTTGAGCGGCAGTTCGCCGAGGAACTCCACGCCGAGCTTCGCCGCCTCGGCGCGGGCGCCGCCATGGCCGAAGATCTCGGTGCGCTCGCCGCATTTCGGGCAGCAGAAGAACGACATGTTCTCGATGATGCCCAGCACGGGCACGTTGACCTTCTCGAACATCTTGACGCCGCGCTTGGCGTCGATCAGCGCCACGTCCTGCGGCGTGGAGACGATGACGGCGCCGGCCAGCGGCACGCGCTGGGACATGGTGAGCTGCGCGTCGCCGGTGCCGGGCGGCATGTCCACCACCATGATGTCCAGCTTGCCCCAGGTGACCTGGCCCATCATCTGCTCCAGCGCGCCCATCACCATCGGGCCGCGCCAGATCATGGCGGTGTCGGCCTCCACCAGGAAGCCGATGGACATGGCCTGCAGGCCCCAGCGCTGCAGCGGGATCAGCTTCTGGCCCTCGGTGCGGGGCTTCTCACGCGCGCCGAGCATCTGCGGCAGGGAGGGGCCGTAGATGTCGGCATCCAGCAGGCCGACCTTGAGGCCCTGGGCGGCCAGCGCCACGGCCAGGTTGACCGCGGTGGTGGACTTGCCGACACCGCCCTTGCCGCTGGCGACGGCGACGATGAACTTGACGTCCGGCAGCAGCATCTCGCCTTGCCCCTTGGGGGCGGCGTGGCTGTGGCCGTGCGCGTGCGGGGCCGGCTTCGGCGCCGGGGCGGGCGCCACGCCCTGCGGGCGATCACCTACCACGCCCTGCGGGCGATCGCCCACCACGCCCTGCGGGCGATCACCCACCACGCCCTGCGGGCGATGCGCCGTCAGCACGCAGGTGGCGCTGAGCACGCCGGCCACGCCGGAGGCGGCGGCCTCGGCGGCCTGGCGCAGCGGCTCCAGCTCGCGGGCGCGTTCGCGCGGCACCTCCAGCGCGAATTGCACCAGGCCGTCGCGGGCGGTCAGCCCCTGCACCAGGCCGGCCGCCATGAGGTCGCGGCCGCTCAGCGGGTCCTGCACCTTGGCGAGTGCGGCGCGCACGGCGGCAACCAGAGCTTCAGACATTGCTTGAAAATACCCCCGGAGAGACAATATCGCAGGGTGCAACAGGGGCGTCCCTTGGCCAGGCCAGAGGACGCCCCGTGTGCATTGCGGCGGGGCGTGATATGGCCGGGACGCGGCAATGTTGCACCCCCCCTTATTCGGTGTGGCGCCGGGCATGACGGCAGCGGAGGCCTGAACAGGCAATGGCGTTGAACAACGGCGGCAGCCCCTGGGGCAATCCGCGGCCCGGTGGTGGTGGTGGACCCTGGGGCTCGCCCCCGCCGGGCGGGCCGGGTGGTGGGCCGCCGCGCGGGCCGGGCGGCCCGATGCCGGACCTGGACGAGTTGATCCGCCAGGCGCAGGAACAGGTGCGCCGCTTCCTGCCGGGCGGTGGCGGCGGTGGCCTGGCCAGCGGCCGCACCGTGGCGCTGCTGGCGCTGCTGGTGGTGGCGCTGTGGGGTGCCTCCGGCGTGTTCCGGGTGCAGCCGGACGAGCTGGGCGTGGTGATGCGCTTCGGCGCCTTCACCCGCATGGCCGGGCCCGGGCTGAACTACCACTTCCCCTGGCCGGTCGAACAGGTGATGACGCCGCGCGTCACGCGCATCAACCGCATCGACATCGGCTTCCGCGGCGACGGCGACCTGCCGGCGGGTGCGCGGATCTCCACCGCGCGCGACGTGGTGGAGGAAAGCCTGATGCTGACCGGCGACGAGAACATCGTCGATGTCGACTTCACCGTGTTCTGGCGCATCCGCGATGCCGCCGACTTCCTGTTCAACACCCGCAACCCCGAGGCCACGGTGAAGAGCGCGGCCGAGAGCGTGATGCGCGAGGTGATCGGCCGCACGCCGATCCAGCCGGCGATGAACGAGGCGCGGGCGCAGATCGAGCAGGCGGTGCGGGCCGGGACCCAGGCGATACTGGACCAGTACCATGCCGGCGTTGAGATCACCCAGGTGCAGGCGCAGAAGACCGACCCGCCGGCCGCGGTGATTGAGGCGTTCAACGACGTGCAGCGCGCCGGTTCCGACCGCGAGCGGGCCCGCAACGAAGCCCAGAGCTACCGCAACGACATCGTGCCGCGGGCGCGGGGCGAGGCGCAGCGGCTGGTGCAGGAAGCCACCGGCTACCGCGAGAGCCAGGTGGCCAAGGCCCGCGGCGAGACCGCGCGCTTCACCAGCGTGCTGGAGGCCTACAACCAGGCGCAGGACATCACGCTGCGCCGGCTGTACCTGGAGACGATGGAGGACATCCTGCGGCGCAACCCCAAGCTGGTGGTGGACGACCGGCTGACGGGCATGCTGCCGCTGCTGAACCTGAACCCGGGCGATAGCCAGGGCCTGCCCGGCCAGCCACGCCCGGCAGCCGGGGCCACGCCGCCGACGCCGCCGGCGTCTCGCAGCAGCTCGGGGAATGGCCGATGAACCGCCTGTTGATTGCCGGCGTCGTTGCCGCCGTGCTGCTGGTGACGGCGCTGTCGTCGCTGTTCGTGGTCTCGCAGACCGAGCAGGTGCTGGTGACGCAGTTCGGCGAGCCGATCCGGGTAATCCGCGAGCCGGGGTTGGCGTGGAAGATTCCGTTCGTGCAGAACGTGATCGACCTGGACCGCCGGCTGCTCGACTTCGAGGGGCCGCGCGAGGAGGTCATTCTGGGTGACCAGCGCCGGCTGGTGGTGGACAGCTTCGCCCGCTTCCGCATCACCGACCCGCTGCTGTACTTCCAGACCACGGGCGCGGCCGAGGCCGGCATCCGCGGCCGGCTGAACAGCATCGTCACCTCGGCCGTGCGGCGCGTGCTGGGCAACGAGCAGCTGCCGAGCGTGCTGAGCCAGGACCGCGCCCGGATCATGGGCGAGATCCGCCGCCAGGTGAACGCCGAGGCGACGCGCTTCGGGATCGAGGTACAGGACGTGCGCATCCGCCGCGCCGACCTGCCGGAGCAGAACACCCAGGCCATCCTCTCGCGCATGCAGTCCGAGCGCGAGCGGGTGGCGCGGCAGGAACGCGCCGAGGGTGCGCAGGAAAGCGCGGGCATCCGCGCCAATGCGGAACGCGAGCGGACGGTCATTCTGGCCGAGGCGCAGCGCGATGCCGATATCCTGCGCGGGCAGGGCGACCGCGAGGCGATCGGCATCTTCGCCGAGGCCTACAGCAAGGACCCGCAGTTCTTCCAGGTCTGGCGGACGCTGCAGGCCTACCGGGAAGCCTTCGCCGATGGCGAGACGCGCTTCGTGCTGACGCCGGACAGCGACTTCTTCCAGTACTTCCGCAACATGCCCGGCACCGCGCCGCATGACGGCCGCGCCGCCACGCCGTGAGGCACCGGCGCCAAGCTGCTTCACGCGCCGACACGCAATGACAGCTGCGTGATCGGAACGATGGCTGGTGGTGGTACTTTCGTCACCAGCCTAGTTTTGCCATCCGCCATGCCCCGGACTGCCGGGTCTGGCCTGCCTTGAGAGGGTGCCCCATGCGTCTATTCGCTCCGCTGCTGGCCACGCTGGTGCTGGCCACGCCCCTGGCGTTCGCCCAGGCGCCGGCCCAGGCCCCGGCTGCGCCCGCCGCGCCCACCGCACCGGTGCAGGCGGTGGCGCCGCCCAGCGTCGGGCTGCCGACGCTGGCGCCGCTGGTGCGCCACCTGCTTCCCTCGGTGGTCAACATCTCCACCACGCAGAACGCCCCGGCGCGCGGCAACGCCCAGCCGCGGCCGGATGCGCCGGAGATGCCGCAGCTGCCGCCGGGCAGCCCGTTCGAGGAGTTCTTCCGCGACTTCTTCAACCGCAACCGGCCGCCGGGCGCGCCGGGCCAGCAGGGCGAGGCGCCGACGCCGGGCCGCCCAGGCCAGGGGCAGCCGCCGCGCCGCGGCTCGCAGTCGCTCGGCTCCGGCTTCATCGTCGATGCCTCCGGGATCGTGGTGACCAACAACCACGTCATCGACGGCGCCGACGAGATCAACGTGATCCTGCAGGACAACACCACCATCCGCGCCCGGCTGCTGGGCACCGACCCGCGGACCGATATCGCGGTGCTGAAGATCGAGACCGACAAGCCGCTGCAGGCGGTGCCGTTCGGCGATTCGGACGTGCTGAACGTGGGCGACTGGGTGGTCGCGATCGGCAATCCGTTCGGGCTGGGCGGCAGCGTCACCGCGGGCATCGTCTCGGCGCGCGGCCGCAACATCGGCCAGGGCAACTACGACGACTTCATCCAGACCGACGCCGCGATCAACCGCGGCAATTCGGGCGGCCCGCTGTTCAACCTGGCCGGCGAGGTGGTCGGCATCAACACCGCGATCTACTCGCCGAGCGGTGGCTCCATCGGCATCGGCTTCTCCATTCCGTCCAACCTGGCGCGCAACATCGTGGCGCAGCTGAAGGAGACCGGGAAGGTTTCGCGCGGCTGGCTGGGCGTGAACATCCAGCAGGTGACCGACGAGATCGCCGAGAGCCTGAACCTGCCGGGCGGGGCGCGCGGCGCGCTGATCGCCCGCGCCCAGGAGGACGGGCCGGCGGCCAAGGGCGGCATCCGCAACGGCGACGTGGTGCTGAGCTTCAACGGCGTGGCGGTGCGCGAGATGCGCAACCTGCCGCGGATCGTGGCCGACACGCGGGCCGGGACCACGGTGCCGGTGGTGGTCTGGCGCGACGGCCATGAGACCACGCTGCAGGTGCCGGTGGGCGAGCTGCCGGCCGAGCCGCAGCAGGCCAACGCCGCCGGGCGCCCGGGCGCGCCGCAGCAGCCGGCCGACCGCACGGTGGAGCTCGCGGGCCTTGGCATGAAGGTGGCCGGGCTGAGCAACGAGCTGCGCGAGCGCTACCACCTGCGCGCCGAGCAGCGTGGCGTGGTGATCGTGGACGTCACCGATGGTGGCGTGGCGGGCGAGCGCAACCTGCACCCTGGCGACGTGGTGGTGGAAGTGCAGCAGCAGCGCGTCAACACGCCGCAGGAACTGGTGGCGCGGATCGAGCAGCTGCGCCGGCAGAATCGGCCGAGCGCGCTGTTCCTGGTGGAGAATGCCCAGGGGCAGCAATTCGTCGCGCTGCGGCTGCGCACGAACTGATCCGGCCGTCCCGGCGGGCCTTGTCGCCCGCCGGGCCTTCGTTCTGTGGAGCCGCGCGATGCCTGAACGCCTTGCCTGCCTGTTCTATTCGGCAGGCTCGCCCTATGCCCGGATCTGCCGCATGGCCGTGCTGGAGGCCGGGCTGGCCGACCGGGTCAGCGAGGTGGAAACCACGCTGCGCGACCCGGCGGCGGCGGTGCTGCCGTTCAGCCCGGCCGGGCGGGTGCCGGCGCTGGTGCTGCAGGACGGCACCACGCTGACCGAGACGACGCTGGTGCTGGGCTGGCTGGACCGCATGGGCGGGGCGCTGCGGCTGCTGCCGACCGAGCCGGCGGCGCTGGCGGCCTACGGCCGGGTGCTGGGCCTGCTGGACGGCATCGCGGTGTGGAACCGCGAGCTGCGCCGGCCGGAGACGGAGCGCAGCCCCGGCGTGCTGGCGCTGGAAGCGGACCGCGCCGAACGCCTCGGCGATGCGCTGGAGCGCGATGTCGCCGCGGGCGGCTATGCCCGGCTGGATGCCGGCTGGTTGGCGTTGGCGGCCACGCTGGGCTACTGCATGCGCCGCCATGCCGCCTGGCAGTGGCAGCCGGGCCGGCCGGCGCTGGGCGCCTGGTTCGCCCAGGCCGAGCGGCGCGACGCCTTCCAGGTGACGATGCCGCCGTCGAACCCGCTGTAGCCCGACCTACAGATACCAGGTGCCGTTGGCGGCGAAGTGGGCCAGCACCGTCGCGGCCAGGCTGTTCCAGTCCGTGGTCAGGTCGGCGGCCGGCGGGGCCAGGCCCGGGGTGGCGGCGGCGCTGGCCTGGCTGGCGCTGTCCCAAGCCAGCAAGTTGGCCAGCGGCCCGCCCCAATAGCCGCCGGTGGCCGCGTGGTAGTCCAGCTGAGCGGCGGCGATGGCGTTCCAGTCCGTGGTGGTGCCCGGCGCCGGCGTGGCCGTGACCGCCGTGGTGGCGCCGTAGCCGATGCCGCTTGCCGGGGTCCAGGCCGGCAGGCCGGCGCTGTCGTAGACCGCATTGCCCTCGCCGGGGTGGTTGCCGTCCACCGCCAGCCGGCCGGAGCCGTAGGCGTAGAACAGCGTGCCGCTGGCCGGCAGGGCG
>CAIMOR010000196.1 GCA_903843125.1 uncultured Rhodospirillales bacterium | reverse complement strand
GGCTCGAAGACCAGCTTGTCGAAGCTGAGGAACTCGCCGTGGAAGCTCGGGTCCTGCTGGGTCCACAGCAGCTTGCACACCTGCATCGTCTCGTCGGTGATCCGGCCGCGGGCCTCGTAGGAGGAGCCCATTGCCTCGATCTCCTCCTTCAGCCAGCCGGCGCCGATGCCGACCGTGAGCCGCCCGCCGGACAGGATGTCGATGGTGGAGAGGACCTTGGCGGTCAGTACCGGCTGGCGGTGCGGCACCACCATCACGCTCGTCACCAGCCTGAGCCGCGTGGTCTTGGCCGCCACCCAGGCCAGCTCGGTCAGTTGTTCATGCCGGGAACCTGCCGCCCCGGCCGGGAATTCGCCGGTATCGCTGTAGGGGTAACGGGTGGTGATATCGGTCGGGATCACCACATGGTCCGAGAAGGTGGCGTAGTCGAAGCCGATGGCCTCGGCACCCTGCGCCAGCTTGACCAGGTTGTCGGGCGTCGCCAGCGGCCCGCCCGTCGGGGCATTGAAACCGATCTTCATGGCCTGGAGCCTCCCGTTGCGCTGCGGCGTCGCTGGCCGCAGGATGCGGGCGAAGCGGCTTCCCGGCAAGCGGAGAGCATGGGTGGAATTCGGGTTGGAAAACTTGCACGACGCACCGTTGCCGGCCTTGATGGCCGAGGCGGCGGCGCTCCGGGATGCGGCGCATGGGCGGGTGGTGAGCTACTCGCGCAAGGTGTTCATTCCCCTGACCAAGCTGTGCCGCGACGTGTGCCACTACTGCACCTTCGCCGAAACGCCGCGCGCCGGCGTGCCGGCGTTCCTGTCGCCCGAGGAGGTGCTGGCCATCGCCCGCGCCGGCGAGGCCGCCGGCTGCACCGAGGCGCTGTTCACCCTGGGCGACAAGCCGGAGCTGCGCTACGCGGCGGCGCGCGAGGCTCTGGCGGCGCTGGGCCATGCCACCACCATCGACTACCTGGTGGCGATGTGCGCGCTGGTGCTCAAGGAAACCTCGCTGCTGCCGCACGCCAACCCCGGCGTGATGACGCGGGACGAGATTGCCGCCCTGCGCAACGTCACCGCCAGCCAAGGGATCATGCTGGAAACCACCAGCGAACGCCTGTGCGAACCAGGCCAGGTGCACCACGGCAGCCCCGACAAGCACCCCGCGGTACGCCTGGAAACGCTGCGCCTGGCCGGCGAACTGCGCGTGCCCTTCACCACCGGCATCCTGATCGGCATCGGCGAGACGCGGGCGGAAACCCTGGCGGCGTTTGAAGCCATCCGCGACCTGCACGCGCAGTACGGCCACATCCAGGAAGTGATCATCCAGAACTTCCGCGCCAAGCCGAAGACCAGGCGCGCCGATGCCGACGAACCCGGGCTAGAGGAGTTGCTCTGGACCATCGCCGCCGCCCGCGTGGTGCTGGGCGGCGCGATGAACATCCAGGCGCCGCCGAACCTTTCGCCCGGCGTCTACCAGCGCCTTGTCGCGGCCGGGCTGAACGATTGGGGCGGCGTCTCGCCGGTCACGCCCGACCACGTGAACCCGGAAGCGCCCTGGCCGCATCTGGAGGAGCTGGCTCAGCGCACGGCGGAAGCCGGCAAGGTTCTGGTGCAGCGGCTGCCGGTGTATCCGGGGTTCACCGATGCCAGTTGGCAGGCGCCGGCGGTGCTGACCCGGGTGATGCAGGCCAGCGACGCCGCCGGCTTCGCCCGTGGCGACGACTGGTCCCCCGGCGAGGTGACGCCCCCTGCCCTGCCGATGGCTCGGCTGGCAGCGCCCGATGCGCGGCTGGTGCGCCTGGTGGATCGCGCCGCCGGCGGCGAGCGCCTGGACAACGACGAGATCACCACGCTGTTCGCCGCGCGCGACGCCGACTACGCCCATGTCACCGCCGCCGCCGATGCGCTGCGCCAGGCGGTCAGCGGCGAGGTGGTGCGCTACGTGGTGAACCGCAACATCAACTACACCAACATCTGCACCTATCGGTGCACCTTCTGCGCCTTCTCCAAGGGCAAGACGCACGAGCACCTGCGCGGCGCCGCCTACGACCTGGACCACGCCGAGATCGTGCGTCGCGCGGTGGAAGCCTGGGACCGCGGCGCCACCGAGGTATGCCTGCAAGGCGGCATCCACCCGGACTATACCGGCGCGACGTATGAAGGCATCTGCCGCGCCATCAAGGCGGCGGTGCCGGGCATGCACATCCACGCCTTCTCGCCGCTGGAAGTGACGCAGGGCGCGGCCACGCTGGGCCTGTCGCTCAGCGAGTTCCTGGCGCGGCTGAAGGAGGCCGGTCTTGGCACCCTGCCCGGCACGGCGGCCGAGATCCTGGACGACGATATCCGCGCGATCATCTGCCCGGACAAGGTCAACACCGCCGAATGGGTCGCCGTGGCGCGCGCGGCCCACGCCCTGGGGCTGCGCACCACCAGCACCATCATGTACGGCCATGTGGAAGGCCCGCTGAACTGGGCGCGGCACCTGCTGGTGCTGCGCGACCTGCAGGTGGAGACCGGTGGCTTCACCGAATTCGTCCCGCTGCCCTTCGTGCACATGGAAGCGCCGATGTACCTGCGCGGCCTGGCACGCCGCGGCCCGACCTTCCGCGAGGCGGTGCTGATGCACAGCGTCGCGCGGCTGGTGCTGCATCCGCACATCACCAACATCCAGACCAGCTGGGTGAAGATGGGGCCGGCCGGCGCCGCGCTGGCGCTGCAGAGCGGCGCCAACGACCTCGGCGGCACGCTGATGAACGAGAGCATCAGCCGCGCTGCCGGCACGCAGCACGGCCAGGAATTCCCCCCCGAGGCAATGGAGACGCTGATCGCCGGGATCGGCCGCACGCCGCGCCAGCGCGAAACGCTCTACGGCGAGCCTTCGCAGGAACGCCGCGTTGCCAGCTTCAACGCGCGGGAGCTGGCGCCCGTGGTGCAGACCGCGCCACGCAAGCGGGAGCTAGCCTAGCCCGTGCCCGCGTAGCCAGGCGAAGGTGCGGGTACCCCGCGCTTCCGGCCGCGCCATGAACAGCGCGAGGTCGGCGGGCGTGTCGATATCCATGGCGATGCCCGGCAGCGGCACGATCGTCGGCTCGATCCCCGCGGCGCGCGCGGCGGCGAGGTGCGGAAAGTAGCTGTTGTCGCCGAAGCGCAGCGGCACCGCATTCGGCGGCGACAGCAGCACGGCATTGCTGCCCTGTTCGTCATGCGCCGGCGCAATGGTGAAACTCGGCGCCGCCCGGTGCGCCGCCAGCAGTGCCGCAATTTCAGCCGGCGTCACGGCGGGGATGTCGCCGGGCATCGTCAGAATGCCCGCCTCGGCCGCCAGCAGCGCACGCCCGGCATTCACCGCGCCGGTATGGCCTTCCCGTGCCCCCTGCGTGGTCACGCGGAAGCCAAGCCGCGTGGCGAGCCCGGTTGCGAAGGCATCCCGGGTCACCAGCATTACGCCGGCCAAGCCGGGCGTCGCGGCCAACGCCTCCAGCACCTCGCCCAGCATCAGCTGCGCCAGTTCAAGCCGCTGCGCCGGCGCCAGGGCCGGGATCAGCCGCTGCTTCGCGCCATCCAGTTCCTTGACCGGCACCACCGCCCAGATCACAGCGCGGCCAGCACGGTACGCGCCAAGGCTATCTTGTCCTTCAGCGTCCGCATCAGCGTCGGCGCGCGGATGACCTTGGGCGCAATGCCGGCGGCGTCCTCGGCCGACTCCATGACGTAGTGCGTCAGCAGTGCCCCGTAGCGCTGCGCAACGGCAGCGGCGCTGGGCGCGGTGCCCAACTCCCGCAGCATCGTCGCGGTGGGGCCCTTCACCGCCTGGCCGCCGATGATGGGAGACACCGCCAGCACCGGCGCACCGCAGCCCAGGATGGCGTCACGCACCCCCGGCAGTGCCAGGATCGGCTCCACCGAAATCAGCGGGTTGCTCGGACAGATCACGATGGCCCTCGGCTGTGCCCGCAGCGCGGCCAGCAGCGCCGGGTTGGCGCGCGCCCCCGCGGCACCGTCGAACGCCACGTCAAGCACCACCGGCCGGCACTGTTCGCGCACGAACCAGTGCTGGAAGTCGAGCCAGCCCTCCGGCGTGCGGATGCGGGTGCGCACCGCGTCGTCGCTCATCGGCAGCAGCGTGGCACGAATGCCGAGCCGCGCCGCGATGCGCTGCGTCACCGCGGTCAGCGTCTCCCCGGCGCGCAGCCGCTGCGTGCGCTCGACATGCAGCGCCAGGTCGCGGTCCCCCAGGCGGAACCAGGTCTCGCCGCCCAGCGCCGCCAGCGTCTCCATGAACGACCAGGTCTCGTCGCGCCGGCCCCAGCCCAGGCTGGGGTTGTCCAGTCCGGCCAGGGTGTAGGTCAGCGTATCGATGTCGGGGGATATGCTGAGGCCGAGATGCTCGAAGTCGTCGCCGGTATTGGCGACGATCAGCAACTCCTCCGGCGGCAGCAGGCTGGCCAGGCCCAGCGCCAGCTTTGCCCCGCCGATGCCGCCCGAGAGCGCGATGATCCGGCTCACCGGAACAGGTCTTCCTGCGCCGGCCGCACCAGTTCGGTCGCCGGGCAGGCAGGCGCGGACCAGCGCAGGCCGCGCAGCAGCACCGCAGGCATCCCCTCCGCGGCCTGGCCCATCAGCAGGCCAGCCGCGGCGGCTATCTCATCGGCGAAGCCCGTCAGCGTCACGTGCAGTTCACGGCCGAACAGGTCGGGCTTGCCGCGCAGATCAACCAGCGCCGGCAGCCCGGCACAGCCGATGGCGACACCAACGGTACCGCGCCGCCAGGCGCGCCCGAAACTGTCGCTGATGACGATAGGGCAACCGAGCCGTGCGCTCAGCGCGGCGGCGCTGGCATCGGGGTCGAGCGGCAGCAGCAGCGCGCGCTCGTCGCCATCCTGCATGACGTTCGACTGGTCGATCCCGGCATTGGCCATGGTATGGCCCAGCCGATGCTGCGTGATGATCAGGTTCGGCCGCGCCCGCACCACGCGCACGCTTTCCTGCAGGATCAACTCGACGATGCGGGCGTCCTTGCCGGTCTCGCGCGCCAGTTCCTCGGCACGCGGGCCGGGCGTCACGTCAAGCAACCGCACTTCGCGCCCCTCGGCCTTGCTGACGATCTTCTGCGCCAGCACCAGCACGTCGTCCGGGCGTGGCGTGATGCCGGTAGCCAGGATCAGCGCGGCCAAGTCGTCGCCCGCCTGCACCATCGGCAGGCCGGGCAGCGCGATGAGTTGCAACGGCCTCAAGCGAAGCGCCGGCGCAGCCTCGGCAGCACCTGCTCCCCGTACAGCCGCAGGAAGCGCTCCTGGTCCGGCCCCGGGGCATGGAACACCAGGTGGTTGAAGCCAAGGCCGTGATAGTAGCCGATCTTCTCCACCATCTCCTCGGGGTCGTTGCTGACGATCCAGCGGCTGGCGGTGCGTTCCAGCGGCAGTTGGTCGGCCAGCTTCTCCATCGCCACGGGGTCTTCCACCGACATCTTCTCCTCCGGCGTCAGCGCCAGCGCCGCCCAGTGGCGGGTGTCCTGCAGCGCGCGGTCGCGGTCGGTATCGAAGCTGACCTTCACCTCGATCATGTTCTCGTAGTTCGGCTTCGGCGTGCCGGCGGCTTCCAACCCGGCCTTCAGGTTCGGCAGCAGGGTCTCCTCGTACAGTTCACGCTTCTTGCCGCTGGTGCAGATGAAGCCGTCGCCGCCGCGCCCCGCATACTTCGCCACCAGCGCCCCGGCGGCGGCAACCCAGATCGGCACCGGCTGGTCGGGCTTGTCGTAGATCGTGGCGTTCTCGGTCTTGTAGTACTGGCCCTCGAAGCTCACGCGATCCTCGGTCCACAGCTTGCGCATCAGCTGCACCGCCTCGCGCATGCGGGCGAAGCGTTCCTTGAACTCGGGCCATGGCTGGCCGGTGCTGGGCACCTCGTTCAGCCCCTCGCCGGTGCCGATGCCGAGGATGACGCGGCCGGGGAACATCGCGCCCAGCGTGCCGAAGGCCTGCGCCACGATCGATGGGTGGTAGCGGAAGGTCGGCGTCAGCACGCTCGTGCCCATCACCAGCCGGTCGGTCCGGGCGCCCAGCGCGCCGAGCCAGGCCAGCGAATACGGCGCATGGCCGTCGGTGTGCTTCCACGGCTGGAAGTGGTCGCTGATGAAGCAGCTGTCGAACCCGACCTGTTCGGCCAGGATACCGAAGCCCAGCAGCTTGCTGGGCGCGAATTGCTCGGCGGATGCCTTGTAGCCCAGCTTCAGCATGATGCCCTCTCCCCAATGGCCGCGGCGAATCTATAGACTGGGCCAAGGCCGGCACCAAGCCAGCGAAGGAGGTTCAGATGCATCTGGGATACGCACCGCCATTCGGCGACATCGGTGGCGACCCGGCAACGGTCCGCGAGGTTACCGCCATGGCGGTTGAACTCGGCTTCGACGACCTGATGATGCCCGACCACGTGCTGGGAGCCAACCCGGAGACGCTTGGCGCCGAAGGCCGGCCGAAGGCGAGCAACCTGTACCACGACCCCTTCGTGCTGTTCGGCTTCCTCGCCGGCATCGCGCCCAGGATGAGCTTTTCCACCCAGGTGCTGATCCTGCCGCAACGCCAGACCGTGCTGGTGGCCAAGCAGGCTGCTTGCCTGGCCGTGCTGTGCGAGGGCCGCTTCCGGCTCGGCGTCGGCGTCGGCTGGAACGAGCCGGAGTTCATCGGCCTGGGCGAGAACTTCCGCAACCGCGGCAAGCGCAGCGTCGAGCAGGTGGAGGTGATGCAGCGGCTCTGGGCCGAGGAGTTCGTGACCTACCAGGGCCAGTGGCACACCCTGCCGAATGTCGGCATCAACCCGCGTCCGCCCGGCGGCAAGGTTCCGGTCTGGTTCGGCGGCCATGTACAGGAAACGCTGGAGCGAACCGCCCGCCTGGGCGATGGCTGGATCCAGCTGGCGCTGCCGGTGGGCGCCGAGGTGACGGCGCGGTTCGACGAGCTGAAGCGGCTGACCGAGGCCGGCGGCCGCGACCCCGCGGCGATGGGCCTGGAGGTCTGGATGTCCTGCGCCGAGGGCGGCGAGCGCGAATGGCAGCAGGAGGCGCTGGCCTGGAAGCGCGCCGGCGTCACCCACCTGGTGCTGCACAACACCTTCAGCAATGCCTGCCACAAGCGCATCGCGGCCACCGACCGCGCGACGCACGAGGCGCTGCTGAAGCGCTGGAAGGCGGCGATCTCGGACGTCGTCTAGGTATCGGCCAGCGCCTTGAGGGTGGCGTCGCGCGCGGCGACGTCGCCCTCCGCATGCACCGGCTGGATCGCCACATGGGTGGCGCCCGCGGCGAAATGCGCCTGCAGGCCGCGCTTGACGTTCTCGACGCCGCCATTCAGCACCATGGCGTCGATGAAGCGGTCGCTGCCGCCATTGGCCAGGTCATCGGCGGTGAAGCCCAGGCGCAGCCAGTTGTTCGCATAGTTCGGCATGGGCATGTAGCGCGCCATTTCCCTGCGGCCCAGCTCGCGCGCCTTGGCCAGGTCCGGCTCCAGGCAGACCTTCTGCTCCACCGCCAGCCACCTGTCCGGTCCCAGCGCCGCCGCGGCTTCGGCGGTATGCGCAGGGGTCACGTTGTACGGCACCGCGCCCCTGGTCCGCGCCGCCGCCAGCTTCAGCATGAGCGGGCCCAGCGCCGCCAGCACCACCGGCCAATCGGCGCTGCCGGGCTCGTTCTGCTGCATGGCGTCCAGGTATCCCCGCATCGCCGGGATCGGCTTCTCGTAGCGGTGCCCGCGCAGCCCTTCCACCATCGGCTTGTGGCTGACGCCGAGGCCCAGCACGAAGCGGTCGCCATGCAGCGCATTCAACGAGAGCATGCCCCGCCGCGCGGTGAAGGCGTCCCGCGCGTAGATGTTGGCGATGCTGCTGCCGACCACAAGCCGGCTGCTGTTGCCGAGCAGGAAGCTGGCCAGCGACAGGCTCTCATAGCCGCGCGCTTCCGGGTACCAGAAGGCGCCGTAGCCAAGCCCTTCCGTGGTCTGCAGCAGCGCGCGCAACCCGGCTGCGTCCAGCTTGTCGGTGGAATACCATACCCCTAGTCGACCGAGTTTCATGCGCGTGGCTCCATTCAATCGGCGTCTGGGTTGGCGGCACCCCGGCCGGGTCCGGCGTCGTTCGTGCCGCGGCGCTCAGTTCAGCCGGAGTTCCAGGATGTGGCGCGGGTCGGCCGGGATGTCACCCTTCTCGACCCGCTTGACGATATCGGTCAGCGCCGCATTGGCCGGCGTGGCAATGCCGATGGCCTTGGCCTTGTCGACGATGAAGCCGTTGAGGAACTCGATCTCGGTGCGGCGGCCCTTCATCATGTCCTGGCCCATGCTGGGCCGATGCGCGCCACCCCCGGGCTTGCGGGCCTCCGCCAGGCGATGCTCGTCGTATTCGGCGCGGGCCGCGGCATCGCCCTCGCCGGCGCGGGCGATCACCTCGGGCGCAATGTGGTGGATTTCCTCCAGCTGATAGCCCAGCGCCTGGCCGACGCGGATCGCCTCGCTGCCCAGCCGCGCGGTGAACTGCCGCAGTTGGTCGTTCAGCAGGATCTCCTTGCTGATCAGCCCGGTGCAGGCCGACATGCCATTGGCCATGGCGTTGGTCACCAGCTTGGACCAACGCTCGCCCCACAGGTTGGCGGTGACCAGGCAACTGTCCGACAGGGCGCAGAGCCGGCCGACCTCCTCCGCGCGCTCGGTGATGCGGCCGTGCACCTCGCCCACGCGGAACACGGTGTGCGCGGCGCCGCCCTTGCCGGAAGCGCGCCGGACATGCCCTGGCTCGCACAGTTCCACCGTGATCGAGGAGGCGATGGCGCCGAGCGTGCGGCCCCAACCGACGATCTCCGCTATCGTCTCCTCGTTCATGCAGTTCTGCAGGCTCACCATGTAGCCGCCGGGCGCCATGTACTGCCTGGCCATCAGCGTCGCCCAGGCGGTGTCGTAGGACTTCACGCAGATGAAGACGATATCGAACGGCGCGCCCTTCGAGACCTGCTGCAACTCGGTCAGGTGGATCGCCCGCACCGGCACGGTGAACTCCGGCACGTCCTTGATATGGCTGACGCGCAGGCCCCTGGTGCGCATCACCTCCACATTCTCCGGCCACATGTCGACGAAGGTGACATCCTCACCGGCCTGAACCATATGCGCGCCGGCATAACCGCCGACCGCGCCCGCGCCGATGATGGCGATGCGTTTGCCCATGGAATGCTTCCTCCGTCCTGCCGGGGCGGCAGTATGCGCGGCCGGAACCGTCTTACAACCCGCCGCCGCCTGTCCGGTCTCAGTGGCGGAAGTCGTAACTCCGCAGCACGCGCCCGCCGATGGTGGTGTTGAGCTGGGCAAGGGCGGTGAACAGGCTGCTCTCGGTGGTGCCGGCCTCGTTCAGCTGCGCGGTGTTCCAGTTCCAGACCTCCACCCCGAAGGCCAGGTTGCCGATGATGAAATGGTCCATGAAGCTGCCCACCGCATTGCTGTAGTCGACCAGCGAGAGGGTGCGGCTGTCCAGGCCCCGGAAGTCGTTGACATACCCGGCGTACCTGGTCCCGGCCGCCCCCGTCAGGCCATGGCCCTGCATGTACAGCTCGTTGAGCACGGCATTGCCCTGGATGGTGTGCTCCAGGTCGAGGTAGCTTTCCTCGGTGAACTGGGCATTGGGGTCGATGCCGAGATTGACACTGTCCAGCTTCATCGCGGCCGCCATGGCATCCAACGCGCGCTGCACGTCTTCGCGCCATGCCACCTGCTGCGCGGCCGAGCCATTCTTGATCGCGGTATTCTCGAACACCGCTTCGGCGTTGGCCTCCAGGCGCTGGATCGCCGACAGGTTCTTGCCTTTGCCAGCGGTGAGCTGGGCGTAGTAGTTCTTCCACTCCGCCCCCAGGTCGGTCGCCGTATGGAACACGCCGTTCGCGTCGGCCATCCAGGTGTGCCCCGCGGTCAGGCCGGTGCTGATGACCTCCCGCTTGAGGATGACATCGCCGTAGAGGCCGGTGAAGCTGCCGGCCGGCGCCTTGGCGGCCGAAGCCGCATCGACAACCTGCTGCGCCGGCGAGACGTAGCCGGCGTTGGCGCTGCTCGTCGTGGTGCTGAAGTCCGCCGCGTGCAGCTTGCGGAAATACATCAGGTCATCCAGCGTCACGACAGCCTGGTTCAGGCTGTCCTGCGCAGTGAAGTGGTTGTTGTCCTGCGTCAGCTGGCCGGCGTTGTAGATGACCGGGTTCAGCAGCTGCGACATGATCCCGTCGACCATCAGGTACTGCACGGCCAGCATGTTGTTGTCGAGACCGCCGCCGACATAGAGCGTCGTGCTGTCCACCGGAGAACCCCAGCGCAGCACGTCGATCGTGTAGCCGTTGTAGCGGTCGGCCACCGGGCTTGCCATGCCGAGCCCCTGCAACGCGAGTTCCCCCAGCGTCGGCGTGCCCTGGATGGTATGCGCCAGCGCCATGTAGGTTGCGATGGTCAACGGCGCTGTGGGGTCGGTGCCGAACGTCGCCTGGTTCACGTGCATCGCTTCGCCGATGGCATCCAGCATGCGCTGCACGTCCTCGCGGTAGCGCATCTCGTAGCTGTGCGGCAGCCAATCCGGCCCGCCGCCCAGCAGCGTGTTCTCGAACACCGCCTCGGCATTGCCTTCCAGCCGCTGCACCGCGGTCAGGCTGGCGCCGTTGCCGGCCAGCATCTGTTGGTAATAGGTGCGCCATTCGATCTCGAGGTTGGCCAGGGTATGATACTGGCCGTTCGCATCCGCGACCCAGGTGTGGCCATTGGCAACGATCGTACCGGCGATGACCTGGCCGAAGGCGGTGGAGGCCGTGTCGTCGCCGACCTGCAGCACCGGCAGCGCCTTCTGCCCACTGCCAGGGATGACGAAGTCCGACGCAAGGTAGAGCTTGCTGAACATCGACTGGTTGAGCGCGTCGAGCCCCGCAAGCAGGGTGTTCTCGTTCGCGCCGTTCTGGTTCAGCTGCACCAGCTCGCCGTTCTCGGCCACCACCGGATAAAGCAGGTGGGAGATCGTGCGGTCGTCGAACAGGTCGGCGATGGCCCGCTCGCCGGTGTTGAGACCGCCGCCGATGTACAGGGTCCGCTGGTCGACGTTGTTCTGGAAGTCGTTGGTGTAGCCGCGGTAGCGCGAGGCAGGCGGACTGTTCAGGCCGTGCCCCTGCAGCGCCATCTCATGCAGCGCCCCGTCCAACTCGATGACGTGCTGGATCGAAAGGTAGGCCTGTGCCGACATCGGCGCCGAGGTGCTGAGACCCAGCCTGCCCATCGCGGTGGCGATGACGTCCAGTTCCCGCTGGAAGTCCTCGCGATCACGCTCCTGCACCTGCTCGTTCAGGTCGTTCAGCCCGGTGTTTTCGAACACCGCCTCGGCATTCGCTTCCAGGTGCTGCAGACCGGTCAGCGCCGCGCCGGCCAGGGCCTGCTGGTAGAGGTTGTACCACTCCAGCGTGAGGTCGGTGGTCGTATGGTACAGGCCGGTCGAGTCCGCCACCCAGGTATGGCCATTGAGGACCTGCGTGGTGCTGACGATGTCGCCGAACAGCGTCGTCATCTGCCCCGCGCCGGCAACCGGCGCGACCGGCGTCGTCAGCAGGCTGGAGCCCGGCACCAGCACGATGGCGCCAACCGCCGTCTTGACCTTGCTGAAGTCGGAAGCGACGTAGACCTGCTTGAACAGCGTGGTGTTCAGCAAATCGGTCCAGGTCTGCAGGGTGCCGTCGGCATTGCCGTTCTGGTTCAGTTGCACCAGCTGCCCGTTCTGAGCAATGACCGGGAATGCCAGTTCCCCGATGATCTGGTCGTCGAAGAATGCAGACAGCACGTTCTGCCCGTTCTCGACGCCGCCGCCGACAAAGTAGGTCTGCCAATCGGCCCACATCATATCGTTGGTGAAGCCGTTGTATCGCGGCATGGAAGGGTTGTTCAGACCTTCACCCTGCAGCGCCAACTCGCGCAGGGCCGTATCCGCCTGCAGGCTTTCGATGATATTCAGGTAATCCTTGGTGGACAGCAGCGCGTTCGTCGTCAGCCCGAGCTGGGTCATCTCGGCGGAAACCGCATCGATGACGCGCTGTACATCCTCCCGGTCCCGCGCCAGCACGCTGGGCTGCTGCGTAGACAGAGAACTGTTCTCGAAGACCGCTTCGGCATTGCCTTCCCAACGCTGCACCGCCGTCAGCGTGTTGCCCTTGCCGGCAAGCATGAGCTTATAGTATTTTTGCCACTCAGCCCCAAGATCCGTTGCCGTATGATAGAGACCATCCGACCCGGCCACCCATGTATGACTTCCCGCCTTCAGTACTCTTGGTGATTCAGCGCCGAAATACCCGATGAAATCACCTTTTGCGACGACCGTACCGGTCCCCAGCGTCATGAAATCCGCAGATGTGTAGATTTTGTGCAGCCACGTCGTATTCAGTGCGTCCACCGCTTCATTCAACGTGTTCTCCGCACGGCCGTTTTGATTGAGCTGCTCCAGCTCTCCATTCTGCGCCACCACCGGGAATGGCAGATGGCTCAGGACACTATCGTCCATGAAATCGGCAAGTGCGAACTCACCGGTATTCAAGCCGCCGCCGACAAACAACGTAATACTGTCGATGTTGTTCTGGAAGTCATAGGTGAACCCGTTGTACCGGGGGTTGGAAGGGCTGTTCAGCCCATGGCCTTGCATCGCAAGTTCCAGCCAAAGCGGGTTGTCCTGCAGGGCATGTTCGAGCGCCCGGTAGGTACTGACCGTCAAGTCGCTATGACCATCCCAGCCAATCGACGCCGCGGCGGCGGCGATGCCGTCCAGCTCCCGCTGAACATCCTCGCGGTACAGCTTGGAGGCTGCCGCATCGGCCTTGACGATATTGCCAAGCGCGGTGTTTTCGAAAACGGCCTCGGCATTACCTTCGGCGCGCTGAATGGCCGTCAGCGTGTCGCCGTTGCCGGCCAGCATAATATGGTAATAACCCACCCATTCGGCAGCCAGGTTGGTCGTAGTATGGTACAGACCGTTGCTGTCTGCGGTCCAGACATGCGCCGCGGTCAGGCCGCTGGTAATGGTGGCCTTGGATGAAATGACGTCGCCGAACAGCGAGAGCTGGGTGCCCTTGCCAGCCACCAGGCCTGCATCCGGCGGCGAGTCCGGCGTGGCGCTGGCGGTTCCCGGCGTTACCGAGAAGTCTTTTGCCGTCCAGACCTTCGTGAACATGGCGTCGTCGAGCGCGCCCACCGCCATTTTCACCACATCTTCAGAATCGGCGTTCTGGTTCAACTGTTCCAGATGGCCGTCCTGCGCCACGACCGGAAACGGAAGATGACTGATGATAACGTCGTCGAAGAAGTCACGTAGCGCGTTTTGGTTACTATCCAAACCGGCGCCGATGAACAGCGTGAAACCATCCACGTTGTTCTGAAAGTCATTGGTATAGCCATTGTACCGTGCGGAAGGCGGACTGTTCAATCCGTGGCCCTGGATGCTCAGTTCCTGCAGCGTCGTGTCGGATTGAACGGTTCTGCCGATGGACAGATAGTCCTGGACGGTCAGCGGATGTGTCCCGTCCATGCCAAGCCGGGTCATCGCCGCGGCTATGGCATCGAACTCCCGCTGGGCGTCCTCGCGGTCACGCGCCTGGTCGCTCACGCTCAGGGTCGCCAGCTTGGTATTTTCAAACACCGCTTCGGCATTGGCTTCCAGATGCTGCACCGCGGTCAATGCCGTGCCGGCCAGCAGTTGCTGGTAAAGCCCCTTCCATTCCGCCGTGAGGTCGGTATCGGTATGGAACAGCCCGCTCGTGTCGGCCCACCAGTCATGTGGGGAAACGCCGGTGATGGTGCCCGCGATGGTCTCCCCGAACAGGGTCAGCACCGGCTGCGGAACGTAGTCGGGAATCATGCGTCGGCCCTCGGCGTTGGGCGGATCAATCCGCCGTTACCGTTAGCCTAAAGTAAGATTCGCCCAGTTACGTCGCCCAATGTATCATCACGCGAATTTGAGCGGCGGCTTTACCACCTATGGTTGTTAGCCGGGCCTTATCAAGGTGCCGGCCCCCGCCTTGGTGAACAGCTCCCGCAACACCGCATGCGGAACCCGACCATCAAGGATGACGGCTCCCTTGACGCCGCGCTCCACGGCGTAAATGCAGGTCTCGACCTTGGGAATCATGCCGCCGCTGATCCAGCCGGCCTCGATCCCTGCCTTGACGTCGGCGACCGTCATCTCCGGTATCAGCTTGCCATCGGCACCCAGCACACCCGGGACATCGGTCAGCATCAGCATGCGCTCCGCCCCAAGCGCGCCCGCGATGGCGCCAGCCACGGTGTCGGCGTTGATGTTATAGGTCTGGCCGTCAGCGCCAACGCCCACGGGAGCGATCACCGGCACGATGTCCGCGCCGATCAGCAGCTTCAATACCCGCGTATCGATCGACTCCGGCTCGCCGACGAAGCCGAGATCCAGGATCTGCTCGATGTTGCTGCCGGGATCGCGGTAGGTCCTGGTGAGCTTCCGAGCGCGGACAAGCCCGCCATCCTTGCCGGAAATGCCGACGGCAATGGCGCCCGCGCGGGTAATGCTCTCGGCCACCTGCTTATTGACCGGCCCGGCGAGCACCATCTCGACGACGTCGAGCATCTCGGCATCGGTGACGCGCAGGCCCTGCAGGAAGGTCGACTTGACGTTCAGCCGCTTCAGCATGGCATTGATCTGCGGCCCGCCGCCATGGACGACGACCGGGTTGACCCCGACCTGCTCCAGCAACGCGATGTCCCGCCCGAAGCGCAGGGCGGTATCCTCCTCGCCCATGGCATGGCCGCCGTATTTGACCACGATGATCTGGTCGTCGTAGCGCTTCAGGTAAGGCAAAGCGCCGGCGAGGCTGTGCATCGGGTCGGTGACGTCGGACATGGCGCGCGGTTCCGTAATCGGCTTTTGCGCGGCCTTACGGGGCGGGACCCAAGCGGTCAAGCGCTTAGGATGACGCCGCGGAGCAACTGAGTTCCGAGTGGATCGCCGGCTGCCGAAACGCCCGCGCCACCATCAAGCCCGCCACGCACCAGACAACGGCTGGTTCAACGCCGCGACCACCTGACATAACGAGGGCTGGACGGAAATGAATGGCGCGCCCGAAGAGATTCGAACTCCTGACCCCCAGATTCGTAGTCTGGTGCTCTATCCAGCTGAGCTACGGGCGCGCGCCCTGCCTTGCGGCGGGGAGGGGGAATTAGCGGAGGTAGCGGTGCCGCGCAACCCCCGCCGAGACTCATGCCGCCAGTTTATCCAACTCCCGCAGCACCGCTTCGCCCATCACGCTGGTGCCGACGCGGGCCATGCCGGTCTGCATGATATCGGCGGTACGCAGGCCACCCGCCAGCACCTTCTCCACCGCGGTTTCCAGCAGGCGCGCGTCGTCCTCCATGCCGAAGGACCAGCGCAGCAGCATGGCGAAGGACAAGATCTGCGCGCAGGGGTTGGCAATGGCCTTGCCGGCGATATCCGGCGCGCTGCCGTGGATCGGCTCGTACAAGGCGTGGCGCTTGCCGGTGGCGGGGTCCACCGCACCCAAGGTGGCGGAGGGCAGCATGCCCAGCGAGCCGGTCAGCGCCGCCGCCAGGTCGCTCAGCACGTCGCCGAACAGGTTGTTGCCCAGGATGACGTCGAACTGCTTTGGCCGGCTGCACAGCTGCATGGCGCAGTTGTCCGCGTACATGTGTTCCAACTGCACGTCGGGGTATTCGGCGCGGCCGACCTCGCCGACCACGGCGCGCCACAGCCGACCCGACTGCATGACGTTCGCCTTCTCGACGCTGGTCACCTTGTTGCGCCGCTTGCGCGCCAGGTCGAAGGCGACTCGCGCCACGCGGATGATCTCGTCCTCGTGGTAGACATCGGTATCGAAGGCACGGCGCTTGCCATCCGCCAGCGTCTCGATGCCGCGCGGCTCGCCGAAGTACACGCCGCCGGTGCTCTCGCGCACCACCATGATATCCACGCCGCGCACCACGTCGGGCTTCAGCGAAGACGCATCCACCAACGGGTCCAGCACCACCGCCGGCCGCAGGTTGGCGAACAGGCCAAGGTCCTTGCGCAGGCGCAGGATACCCAGCTCCGGCCGCTGCTCGAAGGGCAGCGTGTCCCATTTGGGGCCGCCGACGCTGCCGAACAGCACCGCGTCCGCGGCCTTCGCCTTGGCCACCGTGGCGTCGGAGATCGGCGCGCCCTCGGCCTCGATCGCGGCACCGCCAACCAGGCCCTCCTCCAGGTCGAAGGCGATGGCGCGGCGGCGGTCCATCCACTCCATCACGCGGCGCACCTCGCGCATGACTTCGGGACCGATGCCATCACCCGGCAGCACCAGCAGCTTCTTGTTCGACGCCATCGGGGCGGTTTCCTTAGCGGTTCAGCCAGGGCTGCGCGGCGCGCTGCTTGGCTTCGTAGCTGTCGATCGCGCTGACGTGCTGCATGGTCTGGCCGATATCGTCCAGGCCGTTCAGCATCAGGTGCCGGCGCAGCGGGTCGATCTTGAACGGAATCTCTTCCCCGTTCGGCCGCACCACCACTTCGCGCTCAAGGTCCACAGTGATGCGGGCATTCTCGCCCATGCGGCTGTCTTCCATCAGCTGCTCGCACACCGCGCGCGGCAGCTTCACCGGCAGCACGCCGTTCTTGAAACTGTTGTTGTGGAAGATGTCGGCGAAATCCGGCGCGATCACGCAGCGGATGCCGAAGTCCAGCAGCGCCCAGGGCGCATGCTCACGGCTGGAGCCGCAGCCGAAATTCTCGAAGGCGATCAGCACCTCGGCCTTGCGATACGGCTCCTGGTTCAGCACGAAGTCCGGGTTTTCGCTGCCGTCCGGCATGTAGCGATAGTTGGCGAACAGGTTCTTGCCGAAGCCGCTGCGCTCGATGCTCTTCAGGAAGCGCGCCGGGATGATCTTGTCGGTGTCGATGTTGGCCTGCGGCATCGGCGCCGCAATGCCGGTGAGGACCGTGAAGGCCTGCATCACACGCTCTCCTTCGGCTGATACTCGCGCACGTCGGCCAGGTGGCCCGCCAGCGCCGCGGCCGCCGCCATCGCCGGGGAAACCAGGTGCGTGCGCCCACCCGGCCCTTGCCGGCCTTCAAAGTTCCGGTTGCTGGTGGAAGCGCAGCGCTGCCCCGGCGTCAGCTTGTCCGGATTCATGCCCAGGCACATCGAGCAGCTGGGCTCGCGCCACTCGAACCCGGCCTCGCGCAGCACCACGTCCAGCCCCTCGGCCTCGGCCTGCTTCTTCACCAGGCCGCTGCCGGGCACCACCAGCGCACGCACACCAGGCGCCACCTGGCGGCCCTTGGCAATGGCCGCGGCGGCGCGCATGTCCTCTATCCGGCTGTTGGTACAGCTGCCGATGAACACCACGTCCACCTTCACGTCCTGCAGCTTCTGCCCGGCTTCGAGCCCCATGTAGTCCAGCATGCGCTGCATCTGCGCGCGGCGCACCTCGTTCGGCGCCTCGGCCGGGTCCGGCACACTGGCGGTGATCGGCAGCACGTCTTCCGGCGACGTGCCCCACGTCACCTGCGGCGCAATCTCCTCGGCCCGCAGCCGCACTTCCTTGTCGAAATGCGCGCCCTCGTCGGAGGGCAGCGTCTTCCAATACGCAATCGCCGCGTCCAACGCCGCGCCCTTCGGCCCGTCCGGCGTGTTGGCGACGTATTCAAACGTCTTCTCGTCCGGCGCCACCATGCCGGCGCGGGCACCGCCCTCGATCGCCATGTTGCACAGCGTCATCCGCCCGGCCATGTCCAACCCGCGGATCGCGTCGCCGGCATATTCGATCACATGGCCCGTACCACCGGCGGTGCCGATCTTGCCGATGATGGCCAGCGTGATGTCCTTGGCCGAACACCCAACCGGCAGCGTGCCTTCCACCCACACGCGCATGTTCTTCGCGGGCTTCTGCAGCAGCGTCTGCGTCGCCAGCACATGCTCAACCTCGGACGTGCCGATGCCAAACGCCAGCGCGCCCATCGCCCCGTGCGTCGCGGTATGGCTGTCGCCGCACACGATGGTCATGCCCGGCAGGGACCGCCCCAGCTCCGGCCCGATCACGTGCACAATGCCCTGCCGCTCGCTCAGCAGGGGAATGTAGGGCACGCCGAACTCGACGACGTTCTTCTCCAGCGTCTCCACCTGCAGCCGGCTCTCAGGGTCCACGATACCGGTGTAGCGCGACGCATCGGTGGCGATATTGTGGTCCACCACCGCCAACGTCAGGTCCGGCCGGCGCACCCCGCGCCCCGCCGCGCGCAGGCCGGCATAGGCCTGCGGCGTCGTCACTTCATGGGTCAGGTGAAGGTCGATATAGAGCAGCGCGGTGCCGTCCGGCAGCGTCTCGACGACATGCGCGTCCCAGATCTTGTCGAACAGCGTCCGCGGCTTTTGCCCTGACATCGATTTTCTTCTCCCGTTACCCAAGCAGTATCAGACGGCGGCGGCCGGCTCTTTGGCCGCCGGCTTCTCGACCACGCGCGCCTTCTCCTGAATGCGCGCGGCCTTGCCGGTGCGCCCACGCAGATAATACAGCTTCGCGCGACGCACCTTGCCGCGGCGCACCACGATGATCTCCGCCACGCTCGGGCTGTACAGCGGGAACACGCGCTCGACGCCCTCGCCGTAGCTCAGCTTGCGCACGGTGAAGTTGCTGTTGATGCCGCGGTTGCTGCGCGCGATCACCAGGCCCTCATAGGCCTGCACGCGGGTGCGCTCGCCTTCCACCACCTTCACCATCACGCGGAGCGTGTCGCCCGGCGCGAAGTCGGGCACGGCGCGCGCGGTCACCAGGCGGGTGCGCTGTTCCTCGTTGAACTGCTGCAACAGGTTCATGGTCTCAGTCCTTCTCTCGATGCGTTCAGGCGGCGGCCGGGGGCCGGGCAAGCGGGCCCCGGGCGGCAGCCAGGTATTGGTTGAACAGGTCGGGCCGGCGCTCCCGCGTCAGCCGCTCGGCCTCCGCATGGCGCCACTTCGTTATCTCGGCATGGTGGCCGGAGAGCAGCACGGGGGGCACCGCCCTGCCCTGCCAGTCCGCCGGCCTGGTGTAGTGCGGGTACTCCAGCAGCCCCGCGGAAAAGCTTTCCTCGTCGGCGCTCTCGGCCGCGCCCATCACGCCCGGCAGCAGACGGATGCAGGCATCCAGCAGTACCAGCGCGGCGGGCTCGCCGCCCGACAGCACGAAGTCGCCGACGGAAACCTCGCGCATGCCGCGCGCTTCCACCACGCGCTGGTCCACGCCTTCATAGCGGCCACACAGCAGCACCACGCCCGGGCCGGCCGTGAATTCGCGCACCATCGCCTGGGTCAACGGCGCGCCGCGCGGCGTCAGGTAGACCAGTTCGCGCGCGCCGATATCCGCACCCGCGCAGGCCGCATCCACCACGTCCGGCTTCATCACCATGCCGGCGCCGCCGCCGCACGGCGTATCGTCCACCGTGCGGTGCTTGTCGGTTGCGAAGTCGCGGATCTGCAAGGCGTCCAGCGCCCAGATGCCGTCCTTCAGCGCCCGCCCTGCCAATGACTGGCCGAGCGGGCCGGGGAACATCTCCGGGAAGAGGGTGAGGATCGTCGCACGCCAACTCATTCGGCGTCCGCCTCCTCGGCAACCAGCAGCTCCGCCGGCGGCAGCACGGTGACGAAGCCCGCCGTCACGTCCACCACCGGCACGACAGCCTTGGTGAACGGCAGCAGCATCTCGCCGCGCGAGGTCTCGACCACCAGGATGGCACCGCCACCATGGTCCTCGACCTCCCGCACCATGCCGAGCGGCTCGCCCGCCAGGTCGCGCGCCGCCAGCCCCACCAGGTCGGCGAGGTAGAACTCCTCCTCCTCCGGCGGTGGCAGCGCCTCGCGCTCCACGTAGAGCTTCAGCCCGGTCAGCTTCGCCGCGGCGTCGCGGTCGGCCACGCCCTCCACCTTCGCCAGCCCTTCGGCCAGCACGGTGATGGCATATCGCTGGGCACCAGCCTCGTCGGTCAACGGGCCGTAGGAAGCGATCGCAATGGGGTCGGCCGTGAAGCTGCGCAGCTTCACCAGGCCGCGCACTCCGTGCGGCCTGCCGATCTCCCCCACCAGGATACGCTTCTGCGGCATCGCTGCTGCTTAGCCCGCGTTCGCCGCGGCGCGTTCCTGCGCCTTCTTCTTCGGCAGCGACTGCTTCGGCTGCTCCGGGAACACCGGCATCGGCGCCACGCCGGCCTTGCCCAGGAACTTCGCCACGCGGTCGGTGGCCAGGGCGCCCTGGCTCAGCCAATGCTTGATGCGCTCATCCTTCAACCGCACCCGGTCGGCGTGCTCGGCCGGCAGCATCGGGTTGTAGCTGCCCAGCTGCTCGATGAAGCGGCCGTCGCGCGGGCTGCGGCTGTCCGCCACCACGATGTGGTAGTAGGGACGCTTCTTGGCGCCGGCGCGGGCGAGGCGAATCTTGAGACCCATGAGGTGTATCTGCTCCGTACGTCTATGTGATCAGAATGGCCTGCGGCCGCCGCCTGAGCCGGGGAGCAAGGCGTTCAGCCCCCCGCGCATCAGGCCCTTCTGGCCGAGTTTGTTCATCCGCTTCATCATCGCGGACATGTCGTCGAAATTCTTCAGCAGCTTGTTCACTTCCTGAACCGTCGTGCCGCTGCCCGCCGCGATGCGCTTCTTGCGGCTGGCCTTCAGAATCTCGGGGGCCTTGCGCTCCTTCGGCGTCATCGAGGAGATGATCGCCGCCTGGCGCTTCAGCATGGACTGGTCGAGGTTGGCCCCCTCCAGCTGTTTCTTCATCTGCCCCATGCCCGGCAACATGCCGAGGATGCCCTGCAGCGAGCCCATCTTGTTGATCTGCTTCAGCTGGTTCGCATAATCGGCCAGGTCGAACTGGCCTTTCTGCATCTTCGCCGCAAGCTTCTCGGCTTCCTGCTGGTCGATCGTCTCGGCCGCGCGCTCGACCAGGGAGACGATGTCGCCCATGCCGAGGATGCGGCCGGCGATGCGGTCGGGGTGGAAATCCTCCAGCGCGTCCAGCTTCTCGCCGGCGCCCAGCAGCTTGATCGGCGCACCGGTGACGGCACGCATCGACAGCGCCGCGCCGCCGCGGGCATCGCCGTCGATGCGCGTCATGACGATGCCGGTGACGCCGACCTTTTCCTGGAAGGCCGTCGCGGTCTGCACCGCGTCCTGGCCGGTCATGGCGTCCACGACCAGCAGCGTCTCATGCGGGTTGGTCGCGGCCTTCACCGCGGCCACTTCCGCCATCAGCGCGTCGTCGATCGCCAGCCGGCCCGCGGTGTCCAGCAGCACCACGTCGAACAGCTCGCGCCGCGCCATGTCCATCGCGCGCTGCGCGATTTCCAGCGGCGACTGGCCGGCGATGATCGGCAGGCTGGACACGCCGGCCTGCTGCGCCAGTGTCTCCAGCTGCAACTGCGCGGCCGGGCGATGCACGTCGAGGCTCGCCAGCAGCACCTTCTTCTTGTCGCGGTTGCGCAGCCGCAACGCGATCTTGCCCGAGGTCGTGGTCTTGCCCGACCCCTGCAGGCCGACCATCAAAATCGCAACCGGCGCCGCTGCGTCCAGGCTGATGCCGCGCCTGCCGTCGTCGTCGATGCCGCCGCCCAGCGCCGCCACAAGCTGGTCGTGCACCAGCTTGACCACCTGCTGCGCCGGGTTCACGCCGCGGATGATTGCCTGGCCGATGGCGGCGTCGCGCACCTTGGCGACCAGGTCGCGCACCACCGGCAGCGCGACATCGGCCTCCAGCAGCGCCACGCGCACCTCGCGCAGCGCCTCGGCCACGTCGGCATCGGTCAGCGCACCGCGACGGCGCAGCTTGTCGAAGACCCCAGTGAGCTTGCCGGACAGCGCCTCGAACATCGGCGGGTCAAGTTCCTAAACGGTTGAGGCCCGCCCATAACCAATCGCGCCGCTGCGCGAGTCTTCGCGGAGCGACGGGGCCAACCCGACTGGCGGGCTGACCTACTGGTTCGGGAGAGCCCGAGAGGGGAAGGCACCTACGCCCGGCAGACCCGGGCGTCAAGCGGCGTTACTTCGGTGCCAGCACCATGATCATCTGCCGGTTCTCAAGCCGCGGCATCTGCTCCACCTTGATCGCCTCGCCCAGCTCGGTCCGGATGCGCTCCAGCACCTTGATGCCGAGGTCCTGGTGCGCCATTTCGCGGCCGCGGAAGCGCAGCGTGACCTTCACCTTGTCGCCGTCCTCGATGAAGCCCTTCATCTGCTTCATCTTGGTGTCGTAGTCATGGTCGTCGATGTTCGGACGAACCTTGATTTCCTTGAGCTCGACGACCTTCTGTTTCTTGCGGGCCTCGTTGGCCTTCTTCTGCTGTTCGTACTTGAACTTGCCGAAGTCGGTGATCTTGCAGACAGGCGGGACGGCGTTCGGGCTGATCTCAAGCAGGTCCATGCCCACTTCATACGCGCGCAGCAGCGCGTCGCGCGTGCTCACCACGCCGATCATCTCGCCTTCCTGGTCGATCAAACGAACCTGGGGTACGCGAATATCCTCATTCACGCGGGGCCCGTCGCGGGTAGGCAACGAAGCCGGCATCGGTCCACGGGGTATGGGTATCTCCTATCGAAGTTTCAACGAATAATGCGTAAATATGCGCCTAGGGCGGCCGCGACGCAACCTTTGCGTCGCGGCCACTCCGCCCTGTCAGGCCAGTCGCGCCACGCCGGTCACGCCAGGTCGGCTACGCCAGGTCGGGCGGCGTCGCCTCCGCCTGCAACAGCGCCACCGCCTCGGCCAGCGGCACCGTCACCTGCTCCCGCCCCGGCAGCCGGCGCAGCACCAGGCTGCGCTCCTCGGCCTCGCGCCGGCCAACCACGGCCAGCACCGGCACGCGCTGGGCGATGTGGTCCGCCACCTTGCGGTTGATCTTCTCGTTCCGCAGGTCCAGCGCAACGTCCAGCCCCGCCTTCTGCAACGCGGCGGCGGCTTCGCGGGCGAACTCGTCGGCGTCGGAGACGATGGTCGTCACCACCACCTGCACCGGCGCCAGCCACAGCGGGAAGCGTCCGGCATGCTGCTCGATCAGAATGCCGAGGAAACGCTCGAAGCTGCCGAGGATCGCGCGGTGCAGCATCACCGGGCGCTGGCGCGTGCCGTCCTCGGCCACGTATTCCGCGTCCAGCCGCTCGGGCAGCACGAAGTCCACCTGCAGGGTCCCGCACTGCCAGTCCCGCCCGATGGCGTCGCGCAGCACGAATTCCAGCTTCGGGCCGTAGAAGGCGCCCTCCCCCGGGTTCAGTTCGTAGTCCACCCCGGCGATGGCGCAGGCGTCCTTCAGCGCCCCCTCGGCGCGGTCCCACACCTCATCGGTCCCGGCGCGCAGCGCCGGCCGGTCGCTGAACTTCACCCGGAACTCGGCAAACCCGAAGTCCCGATAGATCGAGGATAGCAGCGCCACGAAGCGCACCGTCTCGGGTGCGATCTGCGCCTCGGTGCAGAAGATGTGCGCATCGTCCTGGGTAAAGGCGCGAACCCGCATGATCCCATGCAGCGAGCCGGAGGGCTCGGACCGATGGCAGGCGCCGAACTCGGCCATCCGCAACGGCAGCTCGCGGTAACTGCGCAGCCCCTGGTTGAAGATCTGCACATGGCAGGGGCAGTTCATCGGCTTCAGCGCCAGCATGCGGTCCTTCTCCGCCTCGTCGTCGACGCGGGTGATGAACATGGCGTGGCGGAACTTCTCCCAGTGGCCGCTGGCTTCCCAGAGCTTGCGGTCCACCAGCTGCGGCGTCTTGACCTCGACATAGCCGGTCCCGTCCAGCCGCCGGCGCATGTAGTCTTCCAGCTTGCGGTACAGCTTCCAGCCCTTGGGGTGCCAGAACACGCTGCCGGTGGCTTCCTCCTGCAGATGGAAAAGGCCCATTTCCTTGCCGATGCGCCGGTGGTCGCGCTTCTCGGCCTCCTCCAGCTGCAAAAGGTAGGCGTCCAGCTCCTTCTGGTCGCGCCAGGCGGTGCCATAGATGCGGCTGAGCATCGCGTTGCGATGGTCGCCGCGCCAATAGGCCCCGGCCACCTTCATCAGCTTGAAGGCGGTGCCGACATCCCCGGTGCCGCGCAGGTGCGGGCCGCGGCACAGGTCGATCCACTCGCCCTGCGAATACAGGCTGATCTCCTGGTCCGCCGGCAGGTCGTGGATCAGCTCCGCCTTGTACTTCTCGCCCTTGTCGAGGAAGAACTGGCTGGCCTCGTCGCGCGGCAGCACGCTGCGGATGAACGGGCTGTTGCGCGCCACGATCTCGCGCATCTTCGACTCGATCGCGGGGAAGTCCTCGGGCGTGAACGCCTCGTTGCGGGCGAAATCGTAGTAGAAGCCGTTCTCGATGCTCGGCCCGATCGTCACCTGCGTGCCCGGGTACAGTGCCTGCACGGCTTCCGCCAGCACATGCGCGGCGTCGTGCCGGATCATCTCCAGCGCCAGATCGTCCCTGCGCGTGATGAAGCGTACGGCGGCATCGGCCTCCAGCCGCGTCGAGAGGTCCTTGGTCGCGCCGTCCACCTGCATCGCCAACGCCGCCTTGGCCAGGCCAGGGCCAATGGCGGCGGCGATCTCGGTGCCGGTCACGGCGCCGTCGAACCGACGAACGGAACCGTCTGGCAGGGTGATCGCGGGCATTGGGCAAGGCTCTTTCGGCTGCAAGGGCGCGGAAAATGGGCGTGCGGGGGCGGTTGCGTCAAGCGTGCCTGGTTGACGCGGCGGCTGCGGACGCCGAAGCTTGGCATCCATGGCCGATATCCAGCTCACCCGCACCCATGCCGCCTCCCCGGAAAGGCTGCGGGAAGCCGTTGGCCGCCTGGCCGAGGACGCCGACCTCTACGGCCTGTTCAGCGAATGGAAGGGGCCGGACCGGCTGATCCTCTCCGGCAAGGGCGTCACCGCCGTGGTGGAGCTGAGCCCCGGGCACCTCGGCGTGACGGTCACCCTGCCCTGGCTGTTCCGCCTGGTCCGAGGCGTGATCGAGGGCGAGGTGGAAAGCCGCATGCAGGCGGTGGTCGCGCAGGCCGAAGCCCAGGCCTGACAGGCCAAGCGGCAGCGGCTGGCCGCAACGTGATGCCCCGCCCGGCCGCAACCGCCGCCGTTCCGCGCTAGGCTGCCCGCCGCAACCCGCGACGGAGGCTTGGCATGCCTTGGCTGGTCCGATGTGCGCTCATGGCCGCCGTGCCGCTCGGCGCCGCCCAGGCCCAGGTCAGCTACAACGGCTGGAACCTCGGCCCCGACTATTCCGCCATGCTGCGGGAAAGCCAGCGGCAGGACGCCCTGCTGACCCAGCGCATGCAGCAGCGCCAGATGCAGGTGGTGCAGCAGGTGGCGCAGGACCCGCGCGCCCAGGCGCTGTACCGGCAGCACCTGGCCCGCGGCGGCCAGCTCAGCTTCCCGCAATTCGCCTACCAGTACGCCGCGACCGGCGGCTTTACGGCCGAAGGCATCGCCCGCTACCGCCACAGCGAGGACTACAACCAGCGCCGCGAGCACGAAGCCTGGACCGGGCTGATGCAGGCCGAGCAGGAGCGCTCGGCGGCGATGATGGGCATGCAGCAATCCTACGCGCGCGGGCAATACGACGCCGGGCTGAACCTGCAGGGCCAGGCCACCTACCTCGACCCGACCAACGGCACCACGCGCGCCCTGCCCTATCTGCAGCCCGGCACCGTCAGCCGAGACCAGCGCACCGGCCAGTACTTCATGATGGACCAGAACGGCCGCTATATGGCGCAGGCACAGAACGGCACCTGGTACTTCCTGCAACCGGGCCGCTGACCCCGGCGGGCCCGCGGCTCAGGGCGGGCCGGGCCGCAACTCGGTCCAGGTGCCGTTCAGCCGGCGCCCGGGATTGAACGACGGGTCGCTGGAGACGATGTATTCGCCCAGGCCATTGCTCCAGGCGTGCCCATAGCCGGCGGTCAGCTCAACCCGGTTGCCGCCAGGCTCGACGAAGGTTTCCACGCCCCGGATGACCTGGCTGAAGGCGCGCGCCACGCGGTCCTGGCTTTCCTGGCGGTACTGCCAGCTCTGGCGCTGCATCTCGCCGATCTGCGCCTGGGCGTTGCGCCAGATCGCGGCGCGGTCCATCGCCCCCTGCCGGGCCACGTTGGCGATATTGGCCAGGACCTGGCCGGCCGCGGCGTCCCAGGCCGGGTTGCGCCGGATCGAGCCGAGGATGGTCGCCAGCACCGGCTGCGCCGCGTCCAGTTGCCCGGCCGGGGCGCGGAAGCCGAACATGTTCTGCAGGTAGCTTTCGAAGTTCTGGGTGTAGCCCATGCTGCCCTGCATCGCCTGCGACGGCGACAGCGCGCTGAAGCTGATGACAGCGACACCGCCGGTGAGCCACTCCTCGAACCCCTGCCAGGCCAGGCGCAGCCGCACCGCCTCGGCCTGCACCTGGGACTGCGGCCGGGCACTGGCCAGCGGCAGGAACTCCTGGCGCAGCGCATCGGCGGCGGCCGGGTCCGGTTCGGTGGCCAGGATCCGGGCATTGGGCCGGAAGGCGGGCAGGATCAGCTGCTGCAGCGCCTGCGCCGCGCCGGTCGGCGGCGCCACCGGGCAGCTCTGCCGGGTGGCGGCAAGCTGCCGCATGGTCTGCACCTGCCACTGGTCGCGCGACCAGAGCCAGGCCCGGGGCGGCAGTATCTCGAAGCCGTAGCGCCCATCCGGGCTGCTCAGCAGCGCGTGGGAGGTGACGATGTCGGTGAGGCAGAGGCTGTACCCATTCGCCCCCCAGGCCACGCCGCCCTGGATCGTCCAGTCCGCCGGCGCCAGCAGGCTGGCCGCCGGCACCGGCTGGTCGAAGCCATGCGCGTCCATGATGTCGAATCGGCGCAGGTGCAGCGTCTGCGGCGCGGCGAGGTCGGCACGCGACGACATGGGCAGGCTCCCTCCAACCAGGGCTGCGGTCATCAGGGCGCGGCGGGGGATCATGCGGGGTGTCCGGGGCTGCCGGCGCAATCCTGCGCCGGCCGAGGTCCGCCCGGGCATCACAGCACTGTGGCCACCAAGGGCGCGGCCGGCGTGCTTTCATCACGTATACGATCAAACCTGAAAACCGCTGGAGACGATGCCATGCGCCCACTCCGTCCCGACGCGGCCCGGCTGCCACGGCCCTGGGCAGCGGCCGGAAGCGTGGCAATGGCGCTGGCCGGCGGCCTCGCCTGGGCCGGCCCTGCGCTTGGGCAATACGGCGCGCCGCAGCCTGGCTACGGCATGCCCGGCCCAATGCCGCAAGGCCAGGCGCCTCAAGGCCAGATGCTGCAAGGGCAGCTGCCGATGCAGGGCGGCATGCCCAACGGCATGGCGCCGGGCGGCATGCCCAACGGCATGGCGCCGGGGCAGCCCGGAGCGGGTGCGGGCTGGAATGGCGGCTTCGCCCAGCAGCAGATGCCACAGCAACAAATGCCGCAGCAGCAGCCAGGCCCGTTCGGCATGGCGCCGCCCGGCAACGGCTACGGCCAGCCCAACGCCGGTCCCGGCAACCCGCAGGCCCAGCTGGCAGCGCTGGATGCGATGGAACGGCAGGATTTCGGCGTGCCCCCCAGCACCGGCCTGCATGGCGGCGCCATGCACGCGCCGACGCCAGCCCAGGTGCCGGGAGCCCAGGTCATCACCACGATGCAGTTGGTTCAGCTCGTGCAAAGCGGCGCCCGGCCGGTCGTGGTGGACGTGCTCGGCGGGCAGCAATCCCTGCCCGGGGCAATCCCGGCCTCGATGGGCGGCGCCGGCGGCAGCTTCCAGGACGGCAACCAGGCGCAATTCGTCGGCCTGCTGCAGCAGGCAACCGGCGGCGACACCTCGCGTCCCGTGGTGGTCTATTGCCTGAACCCGCATTGCTGGCTCAGCTACAATGCGGCGCTGCGCGCGGTGAACGGCGGCTTCACCCGGGTCTATTGGTATCGCGGCGGCATCGAGACCTGGTCCCAGGTCGGCCTTCCGGTGATGGCCTCCGCCCAGCGACAGGCGCCGGATACCAGCGGCGGCAACGGGCCGGGCGGCTATGGCCAGGGTCCAGGCATGGCTGGGCCGGGAGCCCAAGGCCCGAACATGGGGCAGATGATGGCGCCGCCCGGCCAGTTCGCTCCGAACGGAGGCCAGCAGCAGGGCGGCTTCGGCATGGGCGGCTGGAACGGCGGCCGGCCGACCCAGTAGCCCGGCCGACAGTGGCGCTTCCGGATCGCCTCCCCGCCCCGCTGCGGGGCGATCCGGCGGTCCATTCCAGTGCGGGCGGGTCCAGCCACCGAAGGGCATGCTTCCGCGTCGGGGCGCGACCGCCGCGCGAACACTGCGCGTCCCGCCGGAAGCCCGGACGTCGGCGATGCCGTCTCAGCCGCCCCTGACCCGCTCCAGCGCCGCCCTGACGTCCACCACGCCGAGCTCCGCCAACGGTGAATGCTGCATCACCGCCGTTCGCACCCCGCGCGGCGCGCACAGCGCCGGGTCGCTCTCATCGCCGAACAGGGCCAGCGTCGGGCATCCGGCCGCCGCCATCATGTGGGTCGGCCCGGTATCGTTGCCCACCGCAAAGGCCGCCCGGCGGGCCAATGCCCCGAGGCCGGCGAAGCTGGTCCGCCCGGTCAGGTCCACCGTGGCGGGCACCTGCGCCTTGATGGCCTCGGCCAGGACCGTCTCGCCCTTGCCGCCAACGACTGCCACCGGCAGGTCCAGCCCAGCGGCCAATGCCGCATAGTGCTGCACCGGCCAGCGCTTGCCCGGCCTGGTCGGTGAGGCACCCGGCACCAGGACGCCGAAGCGCTCGGGCAGGCCGAACCCGCCGAGATCGGCATCCAGCCAGTCCAGCGCCGGTTCGGGAAAGGCGGTGACCCCGGCAACCTCCAGCTGCTCGCGCTGGCGTTCCAGCGTGTGCATGAAGTCCCGCCGCGGGTTGCCATGCGGGTGGCTCCCGCCGCCGATGCCGGACCATTCGACCCCCGCCGGCAGCAGCCGGCGATAGCGGGAGGAACGCGACGACGTCTGCAGGTCGTAGACCCGGTCGAAGCCGCCGGTGCGCAGGAAGCGCGCCAGGTCCCAAAGCCCCCGCAGGTCGCCCCAACCCGGCCGCCCGCCGGTCCAGACGGCATCGAACCACGGCGCCCGCTCACCCAGTTCGCGGTAGGGCGGCGTGGTCAGCAGGGTGATCCGGGCATCCGGGTGGCGCGCCCGGATCGCGGCAAACGGGCCGAAGGCCTGCACGAAGTCGCCCAGCGAGGCCAGCTTGATGACCAGCACCTTGCCGGGCATCAGGCGGCCTCGGCGGGTGCCGCCTGGCTCAGCAGTTCCCAATAGGTATCCAGGGTCGCCTGCTGCATCGCCTCGGTGGTGAAGCGGGCCAGCACCGTGGCGCGGGCGCGGTCGCACACCAATTGCCGCTCGGCCGCCGGCAGGGCGAAGACCACGCCGATGGCGTCCGCCAGCACCTCCGGGAAGCCGGGGGGCACCAGCCAGCCGTTCTGGCCGTGCCTGATCACCTCCGGCGGGGCGCCGAGATCGGACGCCAGCACCGGCCGGGCCATCGCCATGCCCTCGATGACCGAACGGCCGAACGCCTCCGGGTCGGTCGAGGCGTGCAGCACGACATCGGCCAGCATGAGGGCGGCGGGCATGTCGGCGACATGGCCCACCAGCCGCACCCGGTCCGCCAGGCCCAGCTTGCCGGCCAGGTCCAGCAGCTCCTGGCGGAATTTCGGCTTGCCGCCGCCGACCATCACCGCGACGAACGGCGGTGGCAGCAAGGCCAGCGCCTGCACCAGCACGGCCTGGCCCTTCCAGCGCGTCAGCCGCGCCGGCAGCACGACCACCTTGGCGTCGCCCGGCAACTGCCATTGCTTGCGCAGCACCGCCAACCGCTCGGGCGTCACCGAAGCCGGGTCGAACAGCGCCGGGTCCACGCCGCGATGGATGATGCGGATGCGCTGGGCGTCCGTACCGTGGCGTTCCTGGATATGCCGCGCGATGAACTGGCTGATCGCGATCACCCGCTCGCCCTGCGCCATGATGGCGTTGTACTGGCGCTTGAACGGCAGATCCTCGTTGTAGGTGCCGTGGTAGGTGGTGACGAAATGCGCCCCCGTCCGCCTGGCGGCCCATGAGGCCGCCCAGCCCGGCGCGCGGGAGCGGGCGTGGATGATCGCCACGCGCTCCTTCAGCACCAGCGCTTCCAGCGCCGCGGCGTTGCGCCAGACCGTCAGCGGGTTCTTGCTGGCCAGCGGCAGTGTCACATGTGTGGCACCAAGCGCCTCCAGCGCCGGCACCAGCGGCCCGCCCGAGGAAGCGACGATGGCCCGCCAGCCCACCGCCTTCAGCGCGGCGGCCATCTCCAGGGTGCCGCGCTCCACCCCGCCCGAGGCCAGGGCAGGCAGCACTTGCAGCACGCAGGGGGAGTCGAGGGGCACGGGCATTTGATGCCGGCTCTAGCCGTTACGGCGGCGCGGGTCCAGCCGGCGCCGATTGCCGCCTACTGCGCCGCCGTCGCCAGCGCAGCCCGCGACTCCAGCACCCGGAAGCGCGGCATCACCTGCTCGGCGAACAGCGTCAGCGACCGCGCAGCCACCTCGGCCGGCATCGGCCCCAGCCGAAAGCTGCCGATGACGCCGCCGACGCCGGTCGCGTCGATCTCGGCGATCTTCTGCGCCACGGTGGCTGGGCTGCCGCAGATCAGCGCCTTCTCCACCTGCACCCGGGCGGGGGGCGCGGTTTCCTGCACCATCCGCACGCCCTGCTCGGCGTACACCCGCTCCCGCAGGGCCTTGCGCTGTTCCTGCATCGCCTCGAAGGCGGGGATGCCGACGCGCTCGGCCTCGGCGTCGGTCTCGGCCACCACGATGTTGCGCCAGACCCAGCTCTCCGCCAGGCAGGCCGCCACGTCGTGGCCGCCCGCCTCCAGCACCGCGCGATATTTCGTGAGTCGGTCGCGGGTGACCTCGATGCTCTGCACGTTCATCATGAAGGGCTGGCCACGCCGGGCCAGATGCAGGGCGCCGTCCTCGGACGACGCGGCGCGCAGCACGTAGGGGTGCGGCAGCGTACGCGGCACCGGGCGCAGCGCCGGCGCCTTGATGTTCCAGAAGCGGCCGGCGTACTCGAAGCCCTCGGGGCTGGTCCAGGCCTGCAGCATGATCGCCTCGGCCTCCTCGTAGCGCGGCCCGGCCTCCTGCCAATCGATGCCGTAGCCCTGGTATTCGTACACGTTGTACGCGGTGCCGCGGCCGAGCCCGACGATCAGCCGCCCGCCGGTCAGGTGGTCCAGCACGGCAATCTGCTCGGCCAGGCGCATCGGGTGGTGCAGCGAGACCTGGGCGACCGCGAAGCCCAGCTTGATCCGCGACGTGGCCTGCGACAGCGCGGCGGCGAAGGTGATGGGGTCGATGTAGATGCAGTTGCCGTCGAAGTGGTGCTCGGCCAGCCAGAGCACGTCGTAGCCCAGCTGGTCGCACAGCTTGGCCTCGGCCACGCTCTCAGCGATGACCTGGCCATCCAGCGCGGGGTCGCGGCTTTCCGGGAACAGGAAGTTGCTGAAACGCATGGCTAGGCCCCTTCGGCGGCAGGGCCTCAGCCTAGCGCGCCGGTGCTGCGCCGCAACAGGCCTACTTGCGCAGCACCAGGGACGACCACGGGCCGAGGTTGACCCGGCGTTCCAGCCGCATGCCCTGGCGCCGATGCGCCGCCAGCACCATGCGCACCTGCACGCCCAGCAGGCCTGCTAATATCGCGGTGCCGCCGGGCTTCAGGTGCAGCGCCATCTGCCGGGCCATGCTGCACAGCGGCCGGGCCAGGATGTTGGCGAAGACCAGGTCGTAGCGGCGGCCGCGCAGGCTGCGGTGCTGCCAGCCATTGGCCAGTTGCGCGCGCACCAGGCGCTGCTGGCCGTTCAGCACGGTGTTCTCGCGGATCGCGCGGACGCTCCAGGGGTCGATGTCGGTGGCCAGCACCGGGCGGCGCAGGCGGCGGGCGGCCGCCAGGGCCAGGATGCCGCTGCCCGAGCCCAGATCCAGCAGCGCGCGGGGCTTGCGGCGGCGGGCGACGGTCTCGAAGCCCATCAGGCAGCCGCGCGTCGATTCATGCTCGCCGGAGCCGAAGGCGATGCCGGCATCCAGCACCAGCACGGTGCGGCCGTAGCTGGGCGGGTTGGGCAGGTGGGTCGGGCGGACCAGCCAGGTCTGCCCGATCGGCTGTTCCGGGAAGGCCTCCACCGTGCGGGCCAGCCAGCCATCGGCCTCCACCGGGGCGGCGTGGAGTTCCGGCATCTCGATGCCGCTGACCATGGCGGCGATGGCGATGCCGGCGGCCAGGGCCTCGGCATTGGCGCCCTGCTCGCGCACGCCTTCCACGCGCCAGGTCTCGGTGTCGTCGTCCTTGAAGAAGCCGACGGTGTTGCAGCTTTGCAGGAAGGCGGCCTCGAAGGCTTCCAGCGCATCCTCGGGCAGCAGTTCGACCCAGACGGCCTCCAGCGGTTCGGCGCGGCGCTTGGAGAGGTAGTTGGCCGGCCGATTCAGACCTCCGCCGCCTGTGGCGCTCCAGTCATCGGACGGCATCACCCAACCTTCTCCACGAAGCGGTCCAGCACGCGCTTGGTGCCGGCCTTGTCGAACTCGATATCCAGCTTGTCGTCGTCCACCGCAACCACGTTGCCGTTGCCGAATTTCTGGTGGAACACGCGCTGGCCCACCTTGATGGCATCCGGCCGGGGCGCGCGCTCCTTCACCTCCCAGGCCGGCGCCTCGATGACGCGAGGGCGGCGGGCGAACATCGGTGCGGCGCTGAACATGCTGGGGGTTTCGGCGGCGCGGGGGCGGGCGCCGCCCTCCACCTCCACATGCTCGGGCGGCAACTCGTCGATGAAGCGGCTGGGGATGCTGCTGGTCCAGTTGCCGTAGATGCGGCGATTGGCGGCGCAGCTGATGATGACGTGCTTTCGCCCGCGGGTAATGCCGACATAGGCAAGGCGGCGTTCTTCCTCCAGCGCCTTCTCGCCGCCCTCGTCCATGCTGCGCTGGCTGGGAAACAGGCCTTCCTCCCAACCCGGCAGGAAGACCATGTCGAACTCCAGCCCCTTCGCCGCGTGCAGCGTCATCATGCTGAGCTTCTCGGCGGTGGTGTTCTCCTCGTTCTCCATCACCAGCGCGGTGTGGTCGAGGAAGGCGGCCAGGTTCTCGAACTCGCCGAGCGCGCGGACGAACTCCTTCAAATTGTCCAGCCGGCCCGGGGCTTCCGGCGACTTGTCCTGCTTCCACATGTCGGTGTAGCCGCTTTCGTCCAGCAG
>CAIMOR010000195.1 GCA_903843125.1 uncultured Rhodospirillales bacterium | reverse complement strand
GGCGCGGGCAGCATCGCGGTGCCGCCGGGCGCAACGCCCGCCGGCAGCGACCAGGCGCCGCCGCAGCGCCCGACGCAGGACCCCAACTTCGTGCTGGTGAACCTGAGCGGGCGCACGGTGCGGACGCTGCGCGCCTCGCTGGCCACCGAGACCGGCTGGGGCCGCGACCGGCTGGACGGCAACCAGCTGCGGCAGGCGCAGCGCCTGCCGCTGGATTTTCCGCGCAATAGCGGCTGCGCGGTGGACGTGCTGGCCCAGTTCACCGACGGCGGCGCCGACGCCGAGATCCGCGCCCTGGACACCTGCCGCTACAGCGCGATGGTGCTGACACCGGACCGCCGCCTGATGCCGGCCAACCCGAATGTGCGGGTGGTGAACATCACGGGCCGGCCGATCGCCGACCTGCGCGCGTCGTTGGCGACCGAACGCGACTGGGGCGCCAACCGGCTGGCGCACGGCCACGTGCTGGCGCCCGGCGAGCGACTGGAATTGTCGCTGCCGCAGGGTATCACCTGCGACATAGACCTGCGCGTGGCTTTCGCCGGCGGCGAAGAGCCCCGCGAGTTGCGAAGGCAGGATACCTGCGCCGTGGTCGAGTATGCGCTGAAGTAGCGGCATCAGCCCGCCCACCATCGAGCGTTCGGGCGACCAGGCCTCACATCCCGCCGATATAGTTGGGGCCGCCGCCGCCCAACCACCGTATAGCGGTCGGGCGACCAGGCCTCACATCCCGCCGATATAGTTGGGGCCGCCGCCGCCCTCCGGCGTGCACCAGTCGATGTTCTGCGTCGGGTCCTTGATGTCGCAGGTTTTGCAGTGGACGCAGTTCTGCGCGTTGATCACCAGGTGCATCTCGCCTTCGCCGTTGCCCAGCTCGGCACCCACGGCCTCGTACACGCCGGCCGGGCAATAGCGGCTCTCCGGGCTGCCGTAGGTGTCGTAGTTCACCGCCTTCCAGCGCGACGGGTCCTTCAGCTTCAGGTGGGCGGGCTGGTCTTCCTCGTGATTGGTATTGCTGAGGAACACGCTGCTCAGCCGGTCGAAGGTCAGCTTGCCGTCCGGCCGCGGGTAGCTGATCTTCGGCGCGTCCGCCGCCTTCTTCAGGCTCTCGTTGTCGGCATGGTGCGTCATGGTCCAGGGCGCCCGGCCGCGGAACAGGTAGGTGTCCAGCGCGGCGTTCACCAGCCCGCCCCACATGCCCCACTTGGCGAAGGCCGGGCGGATGTTGCGCACCGCCTTCAGCTCCGCATAGACCCAGCTGGCCTCCAGCGCCGCGGGGTAGCTGTCCAGCACCGCCGGGCGCTCTTCGCCGGCCAGCGCCGCGGCCACCGCCTCGGCCGCCACCATGCCGCTCTTCATGCTGGTATGCGTGCCCTTGATCTTCGGCACGTTGAGGAAGCCCGCCGTGTCGCCGATCAGCATGCCGCCGGGGAAGACCAGCTTCGGGATCGCCTGGATGCCGCCCTCGTTCAGCGCGCGCGCGCCATAGGCAATGCGCTTGCCGCCCTCCAACATCTTCCGCACCTCGGGGTGCGTCTTGAAGCGCTGGAACTCGTCGAACGGCGAAAGCCAGGGGTTCGGATAATCCAGCCCGATGACGAAGCCGATGCTGACCAGGTTCTCGCCCAGCATGTACAGCCAGGAACCACCATAGGTGTCGGACTTCATCGGCCAGCCGGTGCTGTGCCAGATCAGGCCGGGCTTGTGGTTCGCCTTCGGGATCTCCCACAGCTCCTTCATGCCCAGGCCATAGGTCTGTGGCGCCACGCCGTCCCGCAGGTTGTAGCGGTCCTGCAGCTGCTTGGTCAGCGACCCGCGGCAGCCCTCGGCGAACAGCGTGTAGGTCGCCCGCAGCTCCATGCCCGGTTGGTAGTTCGGCCCCGGCTCGCCATTCTTCTCGATGCCCATGACGCCGGCCACGACGCCCTTCACCGTTGGTCCCCTTGGGCCATCCTCGATGATCGTCTCCGACGCCGCGAAGCCCGGGTAGATCTCGACACCCAGCGCCTCGGCCTTCGCACCCAGCCAGCGCGCCACGTTGCCGAGCGAGACGATGTAGTTGCCGTGGTTGTTCATCTGCGGCGGCGTCGGCATCCGGTATGCCTTCGTCTCGGTCAGCAGCATGAAGCGGTCGTCGGTCGCCGGCGTCGCCAGCGCCGGCGGGTCGTCGCGCCAATCCGGGATCAACTCGTCCAGCGCCCGCGGCTCCAGCACCGCGCCCGAGAGGATATGGGCGCCGATCTCGCTGCCCTTCTCCACCAGGCACACCGCCAGGTCGGCGTTCAACTGCTTCAGGCGGATCGCGGCGGCCAGGCCAGAGGGGCCGCCGCCGACGATCAGCACGTCGAATTCCATCGCTTCGCGTTCGATGCCGTCCTCGGCCATGCGGTGCCCCTCCTCTTGTCTCGATTACCCCTGTAGCGGAGGGGCGGGTTGCGCGGAACCCCGCTGAGGCTTGATATCAGCGCATGGCGGATGTGATGACCGAGGCGCCCGACACAAGGGCCGTGCTGCTGGCGGCGCTGCGCCTGCAACTGGAATGGGGCGCCGACGAGGCGCTGCTCGACCGGCCGGTCGACCGCACGGTGCCGCGCCTGGCCGCGCCGAACCTGGCTGCCCCAGCCCTGGCTGCCCCAGCCCTGGCCGCCCCAACCACGGCGGCACAGGCCGCGGCAGCACCCCGCACCCCGCGCCCCGGCCTGGTGCCGCCGCCGGCGGCAACCCGCGCCGCCGAACTCGCCGCCGCCGCGACCACGCTTGAGGAATTGAAGTCGGCGATGGCCGGCTTCGACGGCAGCACCCTGCGGGAGACCGCCACCAACCTGGTCTTCGCCGATGGCGTCCCCGGCGCCTCGCTCATGCTGGTCGGCGAGGCCCCGGGTGCCGACGAGGACCGCCTCGGCCGCCCCTTCGTCGGGGTTTCCGGCCAGTTGCTGGACCGCATGCTCGGCAGTATCGGGCTGGGGCGTGACCAGGGTTGTTACATCACCAACATCCTGCCGTTCCGTCCACCCGGCAACCGCACGCCGACGGATGCCGAGATCAACCTGTTCCTGCCATTCGTGCTGCGCCACATCGCTTTGGCCCGGCCGCGGCGACTTTTGCTGCTGGGTGGCGTTTCCGCCAAGGCACTGCTGCGGGCCAAGGACGGCATTACCCGGTTGCGAGGTCGTTGGCGTGAAGTAACAATAGAAGAATATTCCACACTGCCCGCCCTGGCGACGCTACATCCCGCCTACCTCCTGCGAAACCCGGCGGCGAAGCGTGACGCCTGGGCCGATCTGCTGCTGTTGCGCAGAACTCTGGATGGCGACTAGGGCGCAGGCATTGCCACTGTTTCGCCTTACTTCGACGCGTTGCGCCGGCTTTGCTCAGCTGAACGAGAGTTTACCTGACCGCTCGCGAAAAATAAGGGTTGCGTCGGTCCCGCTTCCACCGCTAAGCCCGCCGTCGCCATGCGAGCTGAAAGCCCCATGGCCCCGCGTTCCCTTCGCCCGCTACTCAGCGGGATGATGCTGGGAGCGACGCTTTGGTTGGGGGCTCAGGTTCCCGCCCAGGCGCAACGGGCCGATGACCAGACCGCCATGAGCGTTCCCCGGCCGAGCACCAGTGGTGCCGTGCCCGGCTTGCCGCAGGTGTTGGCTCCGTCCGACGCCGCGCGGCTGAGACGCGTCTTCGACCTCCAGGCCCGCGGGGACCTGGCTGGCGCCGCGCGGGAAACCGAGCGGCTGGATGACCGGCGCCTGATGGGCCACATCCTGGCGGACCGCTACGCCCGCCCCGCCGCCGAGCCCAGCCCGGAGTTGCTGCAGGCCTGGCTGGCGCAATACGCCGACCACCCGGATGCGCCGGCCCTGCACGATCTGCTGGCCCGCCGGCTGCCGCGGGGGGCCACCCTGCCCGCCCCGCCGCCGGCACCCGAGCCGCTGCCACCCGAGACCGACCTGGCGCCCGAGGAGCACGACCCCGCCGCCCCGGTGCTGACCCGCAATGCCACCCTGGACCGCCAGGTTTGGGGCAAGGCGCGCGATGGCGACCTGGCAGGCGGCATCACGCTGATCCAGCGCTCCCGCCTCTCCGCCGCCTACGCCGCGAAGCTGAAGACCGAGCTGGCCCAGGGCCTGTTCCAGGCCGGGCACGACGACGCCGCCTTCCGCGCCGCCGCCGAGGTGGCCCGTGGTACCGAGAACCGCGCGGCCGCCGCCTTCGTGGCCGGTCTGGCCGCCTGGGGGCTGGAGCGCTACGAAACCGCCCTGCCCTTCTTCGAGCGCGCCGCGCGCGCCGAGGCCACGCCCGCCCTCCGCGCCGCCGCCGCCTTCTGGACCGCCCGCGCCGCGGTACGCAGCCGCAAGCCGCAACTCTACGTCTCCTGGATGCTGCAGGCGGCGCAGGAACCGCGCACCTTCTATGGCCTCGTCGCCCGCCGGGCGCTCGGCCTGCCCAGCGGCTTCGCCTGGGAACAGGACCTGGCCGGGGAAGCCGAGGCCGCCGCCGTGGCCGAGGTGGCCGGCGGCTGGCGCGCCCTGGCGCTGCTGCAGGTAGGCCAGAAGGACCGCGCCGAGGCCGAGCTGCGCCAGCTCTGGGGCCAGGCGAAGAACAACCCTGGCCTGGTGCAGGCCATGCTGGTGGTGGCCAACCAGGCCGGCCTCTCGCAACTGGCGGCGCAACTGGCGGCGGCCTCCCAGACCGTGGACGGCCGCCCGCGCGACTTCGCCCGCTTCCCGGTGCCCACGCTGGTGCCGCAGGGCGGCTTCCGGGTGGACCCCTCATTGCTCTATGCGCTGGCGCTGCAGGAGAGCAACTTCGACAGCCGCGTGATCTCCCCAGCCGGCGCCCGCGGGTTGCTGCAGATCATGCCCGCCACCGCCAGCTACGTGGTCAACGACCCCAGCCTGCGTGGCGCCGGCGCGCAACGCCTGCACGACCCGGCCTTCAGCCTGGAGGTCGGCCAGCGCTACATCCACGTGCTGGCGCGGCATGAGGCGGTGGAGGGCAACCTGGTCCGCGTGCTGGCGGCCTACAATGCCGGCATCGGCAACCTGCAGAAATGGCTGCCCGCCAGCAGCCACCGCGACGATCCCTTCCTGTTCATCGAGAGCATCCCGATCGACGAGACGCGCAATTTCGTCCAGCGGGTGATGGCCTATTCGTGGATCTATGCCAGCCGCCTGGGGCTGCCGGCGCCAACGCTGGACCAGTTGGCCAGCGGCAACTTCCCGCGCTTCGCCCAGCCGGACGAAGTGACGGCCATGCTGCGGGACCGTTCGCGCCGCCTGCATTAGCCCCTGACGGAATTGCTGCGCTTCCGCAGCGCCCCGGTTGGCGCCATGATCATCCCGCCAGCGCGACCCGCCATGGCGGGACCGCAACGCAGAAGGGCGAGCCATGCCGATTGACGAGAGCCGCAAGTTCATCGCCGTCAACATCGCGGTGCTGACTGTGTCCGACACGCGCACCATGGCGGACGACAAGTCCGGCGACACCCTGGTGGAACGCGTCGAAGCCGCCGGCCATCACTGCGTCGCCCGCGAGATCGTCCGCGACGAGCCGGACATGATCGAGGAGATCCTGCGTCGCTGGATCGCCGACGACGCGGTGGACTGCATCATCACCACCGGCGGTACCGGCATCACCGGGCGCGACGTGACGCCGGAAGCCTTCGACCGCGTGCTGGAGAAGAAGATCGAAGGCTTCGGCGAGCTGTTCCGCATGCTGAGCTACCAGAAGATCGGCACCAGCACGATGCAGTCGCGCGCCTTGGGTGGCGTGGCCGGCGGTACCTACCTGTTCGCGCTGCCCGGCAGCACCGGCGCCTGCCGGGACGGCTGGGACGACATCCTGAAGTGGCAGCTGGACAGCCGCCACCGCCCCTGCAACCTGGTGGAGCTGATGCCCCGCCTGCTGGAGCACCTGAAGTAGCCACGCCGTGCCGGCGCAGCTGCTTCACCGCTCCGGCGCGTCCGCCCCCGCTGATCAGGCCGCGGTCAGGCCGGAATGCGCACCGGCAGCGAAGCGTAGCCGCGCACGAAGGACGAGAACACCCGCTTCGGCTCGCCGACCACTTCCACCTTGGGGAAGCGCGCCAGCAGCTGCTCCCACAGGATCTTCAGCTGCAGCTCCGCCAGGCGATTGCCGACGCAGCGATGGATGCCGAAGCCGAAGCTGATGTGCTGGCGCGGCCGCTTGCGGTCGACGATGAAGGCGTCGGGATTCTCGATCACCTCGGCATCTCGGTTGGCCGAGAGATACCACATCACCACCTTGTCGCCGGCCTTGATCTGGTGGCCGTTCAGGTCGAAGTCCTGCGTCGCGGTGCGACGCATGTGCGCCAGTGGCGTCTGGTAGCGGATGATCTCGCTGACCGCGCTGTCCACCAGCTTCGGGTTGGCGCGCAGCTTGGCGAACTCGGCGGGGTTCTGGTGCATGAACAGCACGCCGCCCGACATGGAATTACGCGTGGTGTCGTTGCCGCCGACGATCAGCAGGATCAGGTTGCCGAGGTACTCGCGCGGCGTCATGTTCCGCGTCGCTTCACCATGCGCCAGCATGGAGACCAGGTCCGGCCGCGCCGGCTCGTTGACCCGCTCGTTCCACAGCCTGGTGAAGTAGCCGAGCAACTCGCCGAAGACCTGCTCGCGATGCTCCTCGCTCTTGATGAAGCCGTTGGCTTCCACCGGCATGGTCGCGCAGTCGGACCAATGGCTCAGCAGCGCGCGGTCCTCGAACGGAAAGTCGAACAGGCTGGCCAGCATCATCGTGGTCAGCGGAATGCTGACCTGCTGCACCCAGTCGAAGGTCTCGCCGCGCGGCAGGCTGTCCAGCACCATGGCGGTGCGCTCGCGGATCAGCGCCTCGAATTTCTGCAGGTTGAACGGCGCGACGATCGGCTGCACCACCTTGCGCTGGTCGTCATGCTGCGGCGGGTCCATGGCAATGAACATGGGAATGCGCAGTTCCTTCGCCCGGTCGCGCACCGTGATGCCGCCATGCGCCCAACTGCTGCTGAACACTTCGGTGTTCAGCTCCACCTGCATGATGTCGTTGTAGCGGCAGATGCTCCAGTACGGGCCGAACATCGGGTTCTCGGCGGTGTAGTGGATCGGCGCATCACGCCTGAGCCGCGCCAGGTAGGGAAGTTCGGCGCCTGCCATGAAGCGCATCGGGTTCGCCGGGTCCACCTGGTCCAAGGGCATGGTCCAGGCTTCGTGGGTCGGGTCGTAGTTGACCGGTGCGTTCATGACCTGAACTCCTCCTGTTGCTTTTTGCGCGGTCAGTGCTGCGCTTCGGGCATGCGGACCACCAGGCCGTCCAGCGCATCGGAAACCGTGATCTGGCAGGCCAGGCGCGAGTTCGCCTGCGCCGTGGCGGCGAAGCCCAGCATGGACTTTTCCTGCGTGTCCGGCGTGCCGCACTTGCCCAGCCAGGCCTCGTCCACGAAGACGTGACAGGTGGCGCAGGCGCAGCTGCCGCCGCAATCGGCGTCGATGCCCGGCACGTTGTTGTTGACCGCGCCTTCCATGACGGAAAGCCCGTTCTCCACCTCGATGCTGTGGCTGGTGCCGTTGAACTCGATGTAGGTGATGGTCGGCATTTACTGCGGTTCCCTGTTCGCCCCCGGCCGCTCAGGCAGCGAGGGTCTTCATGTCCGAGGATAGGTCGGCCAGCAGCCCCGGCGCGACCTGTTTCTGCTTGGCCACCAGCACGCGGCCGGCCATGAAATCGGCCGGCGCGTTGATGGCTTCCACCGCCAGCACGGTATCATCCGCACCCAGGTGGAACACGGCAAAGCCGGCCACGTCCGGCACCCCGCGCAGCACGGTCTGCGTGGCCCCGAACGGCAGCCCCGCCATCTGCAGCCGAAGGTCGAACTGGTCCGACCAGAACCACGGAATCTCCGGCATCGGCGGCGCCCGGCCGGTGATGTCGGCGGCGGCCTGCTTGGCCTGCTCGATGGCGTTCGGCACGGATTCCAACCGCACCATCTGGCCATACATCGGCAGCGGCCGATTGGTGCAGTCGCCCACCGCATAGATATCCGCATCGCTCGTGCGCGCGGCGAGATCCACCACGATGCCATTCGCGCAGTCCAGCCCGGCCGCCTGGGCCAACCCGTCATTGGCCAGCGCGCCGACGCCGATCAGCGCCAGGTCGCAGGGCACCAGGCCGCCATCCGCCAGCCGTATGCCGGTCACCTGCCCGCCCTCGCCCTCCAGCGCCTCCACGCCGGTGGCCAGGCGCACATCCACGCCGCGGGCGCGGTGGTAATCCTGCACGAAGGCCGACAGCGCCGGGCAAGCCACGCGCGCCAGCACCCGCGCCTCGCGCTCGATCACCGTGGCACTGGCGCCAAGCGCCATGGCCGATGCCGCCACCTCCAGCCCGATGAAGCCACCGCCCACCACCGCCAACCGCGCGCCGGGCTTCAGCGCCGCCTGCAAGCGGTCGGCATCGGCCGCGGTGCGCAGTTCCATCACCCCGCCAAGGTTCCGCCCCGGCAACGCCAGTGGCCGCGCGCGGGAACCCAGCGCCAGCACCAGCTTGGTGTAGCCCAGCGTGCTACCGTCGCTCAGGGTCACGCGGTGCGCTTCCCGGTCCAGCGCCGTGGCGGTCACGCCCAGCCGGGTCTCCACATTCTGCTGGACGTAGAACCGCGCCGGGCGCAGCGCCAGGCTCTCGGCCGTCGCCTCGCCCTTAAGCCAGGCCTTCGAGAGCGGCGGCCGCTGGTAGGGCAGCAGCGGCTCGGTTCCCACCAGCGTCAGCGGGCCCTTGTAGCCGTATTGCCGCAGGAACGCCGCGGCGGACCCGCCGGCATGGCCGCCGCCGATGATGACGATACCTGGCTCTGGCCCCTGGTTGGTCACGGGCGGCGTTTCCTTGTTCTGGCGCTATCAGCGCATGGGGGTGACGTATGCGTCAAGAGTTGCGCCATCGGCGCCAACGCCGCAGCCTCGCGGCCGCAACCCCAGGAGACGATGATGGCCGCGCCGCTGGTACCGATAGAGGTGGACCCCGAGACCGGCATCTGGAGCACCGACGGGCTGCCGATGATCTACCTGCCCCGGCACTTCCTGGTGAACATGCTGAAGGGCGTTGAGGCCGCCATCGGCACCGCCGGCTACCGCGCGATGTTCTACGACAGCAGCGACCTCTCGGCCCTGCAATGGTGCCGGGCGGAAGCGAAGACCCACGGCCTCGATGCGCCGGCCACCTTCCGCCACTACCTCAGGCGCCTGGGCCAGCGCGGCTATGGACAGATCGAGATCACCGCGCTGGACCCCGCCGCCGGCACGGCCAGCGTGACGGTGCGCAACTCCGCCTTCGCGCTGGGCTGGGGGCCGCAGGCGGGCAAGCCGGTATGCACCATCTTCGAAGGCAGCTTCGCCGGCGGGCTGCGCTACGTGCTGGAACAGGCGGGCCGCGGCGGCACCCCGGTCTGCCGCGAAGTCGCCTGCGCCGCCGACGGCCACGGCGAATGCCGCTTCGAACTGCGCTGCGAGGAAGCGTAGAGTCAGCGATTCAGCCCCTTCGGCACCCACCTCGGACCATCGCTGGCTACTCAACCTCCGCCGGTGGCACCACGCCGGCGCGGGGATCGATCGGCAGGCGCTTGTCCAACCCGGTGATCCGCTCATACAGCGCCGCCGCCTGCAGCGCCCGCTCATCGCGCCGAGGCGGTGCCGCCACCTGCAGGCCCACTGGCCGGCCGTATTGGTCGAAGCCGCAGGGCACCGCCACCGAGGCGCCGCCCGCCATCGTCATCGCCGCGTTGTGCATGCTGCCG
>CAIMOR010000194.1 GCA_903843125.1 uncultured Rhodospirillales bacterium | reverse complement strand
TGCAGCACGCCACGCTGCACAACGAGGACGAGATCGCCCGCAAGGACGTCCGCGTCGGCGACACCGTGGTGCTGCAACGCGCCGGCGACGTCATCCCGCAGATCGTCTCCGTGGTGCTGGACAAGCGGCCCGAGGATAGCACCCCATTCGCCTTCCCCACCCTCTGCCCGGCCTGCAACAGCCACGCCGTCCGCGCGGAGGGCGAGGTGGTGCGCCGCTGCACCGGCGGCCTGATCTGCCCGGCGCAGACCACCCAGCGCCTGCAGCACTTCGTCGCCCGCAACACGCTGGATATCGAGGGCCTCGGCGAGGAACGCATCCAGGAGCTGTTCGAGCTCGGTTGGCTCCGCTCCCCCGCCGACATCTTCCGCCTGCCGGACCGCGCCGCCGAGCTCGGCGCCCGCGAGGGCTGGGGCGAAACCAGCGTCCGCAACCTGCTCCGCGGCATCGAAGCCCGCCGCGCGCCGCCGTTCGACCGCTTCATCTTCGCGCTCGGCATCCGCCGCATCGGCGAGGCGAACGCCAAGCTGCTCGCCCGCCACTACCACTCCCTGCCCGAGTGGCGGGAGAAGATGCTCGCCGCCCGCATCATCGGCTCCGAGGCGCGCGAGGAGCTCGGCTCCATCCAGGGCATCGGCCCCTCCATCGCGCAGGAGCTGGTGGAGTTCTTCGCCGAGCCGCGCAACCTGGCCGCGCTGGACGACCTGGCCCAGTTCGTCTCGCCGCAACCGGTGGAGATCGCCGCCGCCGACAGCCCCTTCGCCGGCAAGACCGTGGTCTTCACCGGCACGCTGGAAACCATGACGCGCCCCGAAGCCGAGGCCCAGGCCGAACGCCTCGGCGCCAAGGTGACCAAGAGCGTCAGCAAGAAGACCGATTTCCTGATCGTCGGCGCCGACGCCGGCAGCAAGGCGGCGAAAGCCGCCGAACTTGGGGTGACCACGTTGACCGAAGCCGAGTTCCGCAGCCAGGCCAACATGGCGTGACCGCCCCGCGCGGCCCGGATGGGCGCTTCCACAACGTCGCCACCTCCCAGCGCCCGCCGCTGACGGCCGTGGCCAACTGGCAGCGCACGCGCCAGCCCGCCCCCTGGCCCAAATGGATCGAGGACCCGCCGCAACCCGCCCCGCCGCCGCTGGCCGCGGGCGTCAGCGCCACCTTCATCAACCACGCCAGCTTCTACCTGCGCATCGCCGGCCGCGGCGTGCTGATCGACCCGATCTGGTCCCGGCGCTGCAGCCCCATCCCCTTCCTCGGCCCCAAGCGCGTCCGCGCCCCGGGCCAAGCCCTGGAAGCCCTGCCCGGCGTGGACCTGCTGCTGGTCAGCCACAACCACTACGACCACCTGGACCTGCCGACCCTGCGCCAGGTGCGCCGGCGCTGGAACCCGCCTGCTGTCACCGGCCTGGAAAACGCCCGCCATCTGCGCAAGGCCGGCCTGCCCGCGCAGGAGCTGGACTGGTGGCAGTCCACCGAGATCGCCGGCCTCACCGTCACCTATGTCCCGGCGCAGCATTTCTCGGCCCGCACCCTGCGCGACCGCAACCGCAGCCTATGGGGCGGCTTCGTCATCCAGGGCGCCGGCCAGACCGTCTACTTCGCCGCCGACAGCGGCTGGTGCGGCCACTTCGCCGAGATCGCCGCCCGCTTCCCGCGCATCGACCTGGCCCTGCTCCCGATCGGCGCCTATGAGCCGCGCTGGTTCATGCGCACCCAGCATGTCAATCCGGACGAGGCGGTCCAGGCCCACCTCGCCCTCGGCGCCCGCCGCAGCATCGGCATGCATTTCGGCACCTTCGCCAGGCTGACCGACGAAGCCATCGACGCCCCGGAACAGGCCCTGGCCGAAGCCCGCAGCCGCCACGGCGTGGCCGACCACGCCTTCACCACCCTGGCCTTCGGCGCCACCCTGGCGCTGTAGCCGGCCGCGGCGGCGCAGCCCCCGCCGGGCGCTTCCGCCGGCTATTCCGGCCCGAACTCGCGCACCAGCACCGCCAGGCGCGCGCGCGTTTCGGCCAGGTAGGCGGCGAACTCAGCCGGCCCGCGGCCGAACGGCGTTACGCCCGCCGCCGCCAGCCGGGCCCGCACGCCGAGGTCCTGCAGGGCGTCCAGCACCTGCGCCGCCAAGGCCTCGCGCTCCGCCGCCGGCCAGCTGCGCGCGGCGAAGATGCCCTGGCTGCCCTCGGCCCTGAACTCCGGAAACCCGGCCTCGGCGCTGGTCGGCATGTCTGGCAGCTCCGGGCTGCGCACCGGCCCCGGTGTTGCCACCGCCACCACCTTGCCGGCGGCCACCAATTCCAGCGCCGCGCCCTGCGGCGCCAGCAGCAGGCCGATCCGCCCGGCGGTCAAATCCACCATCGCCGCCGCGCTGCTGCGGTAGGGCACCTTCACCAGGGTCACCCCGGCCTCGCGCTGCAGCGCCCGCATGCCCAGCGCCGCCCCGCCCGGAGAGGTGTAGTAGCCCAGCTCCCCCGGCCTCCGTCGCGCCAGCGCCATCAGCCCGGCCAGGTCGCGCAGCCCCAGCTGCGGCGCCGCCGCCAGCAGCAGCGGGTTGGCCGTGGTCCGCGCCACCGGCAGCAGCTCGGCCACCAGGTCGTAGCCCGGCGAGACCGCGGGCGGCACGGTCACCAGGTCGCCGAAGCTGTACATCACCGCCTCGCCCGGCCTGGCCCGCAGCAGGGCATTGGCGGCAACGATGCCCTCGCCGCCCGGCGCGTTCTCCACCACCACCTGCTGCCCGCGCCGCTGGGTCAGCGCCTCCGCCAGGATGCGCGCCGCCAGGTCCACCGTTGACCCCGGCCCCAGCGAGACGATCATGCGCAGCGGGTGCGACTGCGCCCGCGCCGGCCAGGCGAATGCCAGGGGTGCGGCCAGCAGCGAGCGGCGGTGCGGGTGCATGGGGCCTCCGTCAGAGCGGCGCGCAGGCCTTCGCAAGCCAGGCGGCGGTGGCAGCGTCGCAGAGCGGCGCCACCTCGGCCAGCACCCGCGCGTGGTACGAATCGACCCAGGCGCGCTGGCTTGCCCCCAACATGGGCAACTCGATCAAGGCGCGGTCATATGGCGCCAGCGTCAGCGTCTCGAAGGCCAAAAACGGCTTCACCTGGTCGGGCAAGGTCGGTGCCTCGCCAACCAGCAGCAGGTTCTCGATCCGGATGCCGTAGTGGCCGGGCAGGTAGTAGCCGGGCTCGTCGCTCAGGATCATCCCCGGCTGCAGCGGCACCGCCTTGGCCGCGCGCGAAATCCCCGCCGGCCCCTCATGCACGCTCAGGAAACTGCCGATGCCGTGGCCGGTGCCATGGTCGTAGTCCAGCCCGGCCTCCCACAGGCTCGCCCGCGCCAGCACGTCGATATGCGGCCCCGCCACCCCCTTCGGGAAGCGCAGCGTCGCCAGCGCGATATGCCCCAGCAGCACCCGGGTGAACCGCTCCCGCAGCCCCGCCGGTGCCGGGCCGGGACCGCTCCACAGCGTGCGGGTGATATCGGTGGTGCCGTCCAGGTATTGCCCGCCGCTGTCCAGCAGGAAGCACTCGTCCGGGTTGATCGCACGGTCGCTTTCGGGCGTGACGCGGTAGTGCACGATCGCACCATGCTCGCCGGCACCGCTGATGGCCGGGAAGCTCTCGCCGCGGAACAGCGGCTGCGCCGCCCGGCAGGCCAGCAGCCTGGCAGCGGCCGAAAGCTCGGTCTCCCGCCCCGTCGGCGCCGCGGCGCTGAACCAGGCCAGGAAGGCCGCCATCGCGGCCCCATCCCGCCGATGCGCCGCCCGCGCACCGTCCCGCTCCGCGGGGTTCTTGCAGGCGCGCGGCAGGCGGCAGGGGTCTTCGCCCTCGCAGGGCTCGGCACCGGCCTCGCGCAGCGCCTGCACGAACCAGGCCGGCGTCACCTCCGCGTCCACCCGCACCCGCTGGCCGTCCAGCGCCGCCAGCGCCGCCGGCAGCTCGGCGCGCGGCCGCACCTGCACCTCGTTGCCCAGATGCGCCCGCGTTGCCGGCGGCACCTTCACCGGATCCAGGAACAGCTCCACCCGCGCATCCGCGTGCAGCAGCGCGAAGGCCAGGGCCAGCGGCGTGTTCTCCAGGTCGGCGCCACGGATGTTCAACAGCCACGCAACGCTGTGCGGATCGGCCAGCACGGCGGCGGCCTCGCCGGCCTGGCGCAACGCGGCGGCGGCCTCGGCCCGTTTCGTCGCGGCTGCCACCCCGGCGTAGTCCAGCGGATGCGGCACCGCGGCGGCCAGCGGCGGCGCCGGCCGGTCCGTCCACACCGCGTCCAGCGGGTTCGCCGCCAGCGGCACCATCGCCACGCCCTCGGGCGAAAGCCGCCGCAGTCCGGCCTCGCTGTGCAGCCAGGGGTCGTAGCCGATCCGCCTGCCCGCCGCATGCAGGCGCAGCCATTCGCCGGGCGGGTTCTCGGTGATGTGGCGCTGTTCCCAAAGGCCGGTGTCGGTCTGCTGCGCCGCCTGGGTGGTGTAGCGGCCATCGGTGAACAGCGCGGCGCGCCCGGCCAGCACCACCGCCAGCCCGGCGCTGCCCGTAAAGCCGGTCAGCCAGGCCAGGCGCTCGCCGCTGGCCGGCACGTATTCGCCCAGGAACTCGTCGGCCCGCGGCACCAGGAAGCCGTCCACCCCCGCCGCGGCCAGCCGCGCCCGCAGCGCGGCAATTCGCTGCGCCGGGGTCACGTGGCGCTTCCGCTTAGTTGCTCATTCATATTTGCATCCATCCACAGAATTTCATGCGCTGCGTGCATGGCTCGGCTGTCGCCTTCACGTATTGAACCGCTGCCGTCCCGGCGTATCTCGCACATGCGAAATGCGCGGTGGCCAGTCCCGGTCCACCGGCCCATGAGGATACCGACAATGAGCGCCCGCATCACCAAGGCGGAAGTGGCTTTCCTGTTCCCGACCGCGCGGAACGACGCCGCGGACCGGAACGAGGCGCTGCGTCTGGCCGGGGCCCGCGCGCACCAGGCGGCCGTGATGGCCACCCTCCACCGCCTGGCCGACCGCGTCATCGGCTGGCCGGCCCGCGCCCGTGCCCGCGCCGAACTCAGCGCTATGGGTGCCCGCGAGTTGGCCGACCTCGGCCTGACCCGCAGCGAGATCGACGCCGCCATCGACGGCCGCCGCGCCTGAACCGCTCGCCCGGCCACGCGCCGGGCGCATGACGGGCACGGCGCGAACCGCCGTTGTCGCCGCGGCCGCGCCCCGGCTTGATGCTGGCATGAAAGCCGCCATCTGGGCCGTGGTCATCGCCGCCGCCGCATCCATCAGCCTGGCCCTCGGCATCCGCCAGACCTTCGGTCTGTTCGTGCTGCCGCTGGCCACCGAGCAGGGCATCGCCCCGGGCCTGCTCGGCGCGGCCATCGCGCTGCACAACCTGTCCTGGGGCATCGCCCAGCCCTTCGGCGGCGCACTCGGAGACCGCTATGGCGCCGGCCGCGTCATGGCGGTCGGCGGGCTCTGCCTGTCGGTCGGCCTCGGCCTGGTCGCCTTCGCCCCCGGCAGCGCCAGCGTGGTCCTCGGCATCGGCATCCTGACCGGCATCGGCATTGCCGGCGCCGGCACCGGCGCCGTGCTGGCGGCGGTCGGTCGCGCGGTGCCGCCAGCCCGGCGTGGCGAGATGATCGGCCTGGCCAGCGCCGGCGGCTCGCTCGGCCAGGCGGCCATGGTCCCCTTCGCCGACCACCTGATCGGCGCCTGGGGCGCCACCACCGCGCTGGCCGGCCTTTCCCTGGCAGCGCTGATCGTCATTCCCGTGGCCCGCACCGTGGAATGGCGCCCCACCGCCGCCGCCGCCCGGGCT
>CAIMOR010000193.1 GCA_903843125.1 uncultured Rhodospirillales bacterium | reverse complement strand
CGGAGGAGATGTTCATCGCCTCGAACAGCGGGCGGGTGCACAGGTTGAACACGAACTCGCCGGTGGCGATGGCGTTGGCGGCGCTGTGCTTCATGCTCTCGCTGGTGAAGGCAAGCATCGGCGGGCGGCCATGCACCGCGTTGAAGAAGCTGTAGGGCGCCAGGTTGGGGCGACCCTCGGTGTCGATGCTGCTGATCCAGCCGATTGGCCGAGGCGCGATGATGGCCTTGAAGGGGTCGTGCGGCAGGCCATGGCCGAGCCTGGGTTCGTAGAACATGGCTGGTCGCCGCCTCCGCTGTCTCGGCTTCCGCTGTACCGCGGGCCGCGCGTGGCGGGAAGCGGGTTGCGCGGCTTTCGCCTTGCCTCGACGCCAGCGGCAACCCAAGATGACCCCAATCGTTCGTGCTGGGAGGCATCGGCGCGCTCGGCAGCAGGCGACTGCCTTGATCGAAAGGATGTTTCCGATGCCCCGTTCCCCGCTGCGCCTGGCGCTGCTGCTGCTTGGCCTGCTCGGCATGATGCCGGCCCAGGCCGCCGACCGTGTCATCATCGGTGAGGCGATACCGCTGACCGTCACCGATGGCGGCATCTATGCCATCGCCGATGAGCTGGGCCTGTTCGCCGCCGAGGGGATCGAGGTGCAGCATGTCGTGCTGCCCGGCGCCGGCGCCGTGCTGCCGCAGATCCTGCAGCGCCAGGTTACCTTCGGCTTTCCGCTGACGGAGACGCTGCTGTCGGCGCACCAGCCAGGGCAGGACCCGCTGCCACTGGTCTACGTGTACAACGCCGGCCCCTACAATTCCCTGGAGATTGCGGTGAAGGCGGATGGCCCGATCCGCACGCTGGCCGATCTGCGCGGCAAGGGCATCGGCGTGGGCGCGCTGACCTGGGGCACCATCCCGCAGACCCGCGCGCTGCTGCGCTCCGTGGGGCTGGAGCCGGGGCGGGATGTGCAGATCGTGGCCGTCGGCGTGCTCGGCGCCGGCTTCCATGCGCTGCGGGAGGATCGCGTCGCCGCCCTCAACTTCAACAGCACCTGGATCGACATGCTGGAGATGACCGGCGTGCCGGCGCGGCGGCTGGAGTTTCCGACGGTGTTCCGCCGCATGATCACCAACGGCTTCCTGGCCCACAAGGCGACGGTGGAGGGCAACCCTTCGCTGGTGGAGCGCTTCGGCCGCGCCTACACGCAGGCGGTGGTGGCCTGCGACGCCAATGTGCGCGCCTGCATCGAGGCGTTCTGGAAGCGGACGCCGCAGGCGAGGCCGGACGGCGACATGGCCACCGCCCTGGCCGACAACATCCGCATCCTCGACAGCTACATGGGCCGCCTGCGCCGCAGCCCGGCAGCGCAGGCCCGCACGCCCGGCGAATACGACCTGGGCATCATCCGCGACTACGTGAAGGCGATGCACCAGTACGGCGAGTTCCCCAGCGCCGACATTCCGCTGGACGCCTACTTCACCAACCGCTTCGTCGCCGGCTACAACCACTTCGACGCCGCCGCCATCGCCGCCCGCGCCCGCGCGCTGCCGTGACCCTGCCGCCTGCACTTCGGCTTCGGGAGGTCGGCTTCAGCTTCCCCGGCCGAACCGTTCTCGCCGGGCTGTCCTTCGATGTCGCGCCGGGCGAGTTCGTCGCCGTGCTCGGGCCCTCCGGCGGCGGCAAGTCCACGCTGCTGCGGCTGATCGCCGGGCTGCTGCCGCCCGCCGCCGGCCAGGTGCTGGTGCAGGGCACGGTGGTGGCCGGCCCGCGCCGCGATGTCGGCATGGTGTTCCAGAAGCCGACGCTGCTGCCCTGGCGCACGGCGCTGGACAACGTGCTGCTGCCGGCCGGCTTCCGGCGCGGCGCCAGCGCGGGCGAACGCACGCGTGCGGAGGCGCTGCTGGCCGCGGTGGGCCTGGGCGACAGCGCCGGCTACTACCCGGCGCAGTTGTCCGGCGGCATGGCGCAGCGCGTCGGCCTGGCGCGCATGCTGCTGCACGACCCCGACCTGCTGCTGCTGGACGAGCCCTTCGCCGCGCTGGACGCGATGACGCGCGAGCGCATGGCGCTGGTGCTGCAGAAGCTGTGGCAGGAACGCCCGCGCGCCGCCGTCTTCGTGACCCATTCCATCCAGGAAGCGCTGCTGCTGGCGGACCGCGTGGTGGTGCTGGCACACAGCCCCGGCCGCATCGTGGCGGATTGGCCGGTGCCGCTGCCCCGCCCGCGCGCGCCGGAGACCATGGCGACGCCCGAGTTCAACGCGTTGGCGTTGAAGCTGCGCCGGCTGTTCGACGAGGTTGCCGCATGAGAGCCGCCTTCGCCCGCTTCGCCCCGCCGCTGGTGACGCTGGTGCTGATCCTCGGCGCCTGGGCGCTGGCCACCGGGCCCGGCGGCCTGCCCAGCTACTTGCTGCCCGGGCCCTGGCCGGTGGCGCTCTCGCTGTGGAACGGCCTGGTCGGCACGGGCAGCTTCTGGCCGCATATCGGCTTCACGCTCACCTCCACGCTGCTCGGCTATGTCGGTGGCAGCGTCGCCGCCATCATCACCGGCGTGGCGGCCGCCGAATCCCGGTTGTTCGAGCGCTTCGTCTATCCCTATGTCGTCGCCGTGCAGGCGGCGCCGAAGGTGGCGCTGGCGCCGCTGATCCTGGTGTGGTTCGGCTTCGGCCTGGCCAGCAAGGTGGTGCTGGTGGCGCTGATCTGCTTCTTCCCGCTGCTGGTCAACACCATCAGCGGCATCCGCGGCACCGACCCGGAACTGATCGAGATGGCGCGCAGCTTCTCGCGCAGCCGCGGCTTCGTCTTCCTGCATGTCAAGCTGCCAGCCGCGGCGCCGGCCATCTTCGCGGGGTTGCAGATCGGCATCGTGCTGGCGCTGATCGGCGCCGTGGTGGGTGAGTTCGTGGCCTCCGACCGAGGCGTCGGCTACCTGATCGGCTCCGCCACGGTGAACATGAGCGTGACGACGATGTTCGCCGGCGTCATTGTGCTGGCCGCCTTCGGCATGGCCGGCAGCGCGCTGGTGCAGCGCATCCAGCGCCGCGTGGTGTTCTGGGACAATGCCGAGCGCCACATCGTGACCCCGCAGGAGACCGCCTGATGACCAGCGAAGCCTACCTTCCGGCCTGGGCCTTGGTGCAGCAACTCAAGCGCGGCGAGACCACCAGCCGTGCCTTGCTGGAACGCATGCTGGAGCGCGTGGCCCGGGTGAACCCCGGCATCAACGCCATCATCCTGCAGGATGCGCCACGCGCCCGCGCCGCCGCCGACGCCGCCGATGCCGCGCTGGGCCGCGGCGAGCCGATGGGCGCGTTGCACGGCCTGCCGATGACGGTGAAGGAGACCAACAACGTCGCGGGCTGGCCGACCACCTTCGGCGACCCGGCCTTTCGCGACGAGGTGCCGACCCGCAGCGCCGAGATCATCCGCCGGCTGGAAGCCGCCGGCGCGGTGATCTTCGGCAAGACCAACGTGCCGATCAACGCGCTGGACTGGCAGAGCTACAACGCCATCCATGGCACCACCCGCAACCCGTGGAACCCAGCGCACTCGCCCGGCGGTTCCTCTGGCGGCTCGGCCGCGGCGCTGGCGGCCGGGCTGACGCCGCTGGAACTCGGCAGCGACGCCGGCGGCTCCATCCGCATCCCCGCGGCCTTCTGCGGCGTCTACGGCCACAAGCCCACGCCGGGCCAGGTGCCGGGGGAAGGCAATGGCCGCGGCAGCCTGCTGGACAACGACCTGGTCACCTCCGGCCCGCTCGCCCGCAGCGTGAAGGACCTGGCCCTGGCGCTGGACGTGCTGGCCGGCCCGGCTGGCGAGCGTGCCAAGGCCTGGCGCCTGCAATTGCCGCACGCCCGCGCCACCCAGGCGCGCGAGTTCCGCGTGGCGCTGCTGGAAACCTCACCGGTGGCCGAGGTGGCGGAGGAATACCGCGCCGCCATCCGCGCCCTGGGCGAGAAGCTGCGTGGCATGGGCGCGCAGGTCTCGCTGAACGTGCTGCCGTTCAGCGACCACGCCGCGCACCATGCCGCCTATGTGCAGTTGCTGCGCGGCAGCGGCGTGGCGCGCCTGCCGGAGCCGGCCTTCCAGGCCGCCATCGCCGAGACGGAGCAGGCCGCCAGCAATGCCACCCCCTATGTGCGCCAGATGGCCGCCGCCTACGCCCAGCGCCACCGCGCCTGGTTGCAGGCCGAGGAATACCGCGCCGGGCTGAAGCGCGACTGGGCCGGCTTCTTCGAGGAGTTCGACGTGCTGGTGGCCCCCGCCGCGATGGGCCCGGCCTTCCCGCTCGACGAAGCCCGGCCGCGCGAGGAGCGCACGCTGCGCATCAACGGCCGCGACGCCGACTACAACGACACGCTGTTCTGGGCCGGCATCGCCACCCTGCCCTCGCTGCCGGCCACCACGGCGCCCATCGGCTTCAGCGCGGCGGGGCTGCCGCTGGGCGTGCAGGTGCTCGGCCCGGCCTGGGAGGACCGGACCACGCTGGCCTTCGCCGCCGTGCTGGAAGCGCTGCTGCCGTTCAGCCCGCCGCCCGGCTACGCCTGATCGGCGCAGGCCAGCAGCAGCGGCGCCAGGGCTTCCGGCGCGGTGACGTTGGGGCTGTGGCTGGCGTCCAGGCTGTGCAGCCGCCAGCCGGGGTCGGCACGGAAGCGGTCCGCGAATTGGCGGAAGTTGTCGTACTCCACCTTCTTCGTGCAGTGGATGTAGCTGCGCGGAAAGCCGGGCACCGCGCCGCTCAGCCGCAGCTTCTGGGTGAAGCAGCGCACCGGCTGGTGGCGGCGGCGCGGCGCTATCCAGGCCAGGTCGGCCGGCGCGGTATCCGGCGCCGAGGGGTTGGGCGGCAGCAGCCAGCCCTCCACCGGCGCGGCCGGCGCGGCGCTGGCCACCAGGTCGGCCAGCGACTGGCCATCGGTGGGCACGAAGGCATCGAGGTAGACCAGGTGGCGCACCAGGTGCGGCACCCGGTCGGCGACGCCGGTGGCGACCATGCCGCCATAGCTGTGGCCGACCAGGATCACATCCGCCAGCGCCTCGCAGTCCAGCACCGCGAGCACGTCCTGGATGTGGGTTTCCAGGTCCACCAGCGGGTGCGCCAGGTGGGCGCGTTCGCCGAGCCCGGTATAGGTGGGCGTGAACACCTCGTGCCCGGCGGCCTGCAGCAGCGGGCGAACCTTCTTCCAGGCCCAGCCGGCGGACCAGGCGCCGTGGCAGATCAGGTAGGTGGCCATCGGGGACGCTCGCCTTCGTGGTGGTTCGCTTCAAGGCTAGGGGGCATTGCGCCGCGTGCCAATCCGCCGCCGTTGGCGGTTGAAAAGCCCTGGCCGGCCGCGCATATCGCCGGCCGACCCATGTTCGGCTGAGGGGAAAAGACGATGAGCGAGACGGTGGAACGGCATGAATTCGGCGCCGAGGTCGGGCGCCTGCTGGACCTGGTGGTCCACGCGCTCTACTCCGAGCGCGAGATCTTCCTGCGCGAACTGGTCGCCAACGCGGCCGACGCGGTGGACCGCCGCCGCTTCGAGGGACTGACCGACCCGGCGGTCTCGCTGCCGGCCGAGGCCCGGGTGCGGGTACTGCCGGACAAGGAAGGCCGCACGCTGACCATCACCGACCCGGGCATCGGCATGAGCAAGGCCGACCTGGTGCAGCACCTTGGCACCATCGCGCGGTCCGGCACGCTGGCCTTTGCGAAGTCCCTGGCGGAAAGCCAGGCGGCGGACAAGCCGAGCCTGATCGGCCAGTTCGGCGTCGGCTTCTACAGCGCCTTCATGGTGGCGGACCGGGTCGAGGTGACCAGCCGCCGCGCCGGCACCGAGGACGCCTGGACCTGGGCCAGCGAAGGCCGCGGCGACTACACCCTGGCGCCGGCCGAGCGCGACGAGCCGGGCACCAGCATCGTGCTGCACATGAAGGCCGATGCCGAGGAGTTCCTGGAGCCGTATCGGCTGCAGGCCATCATCCGCAAATGGGCGGACCACATCACCATCCCGATCACCGTGGCCCGCGACGGCAAGGACGAGCCGGCGAACGAGGGCACCGCGCTGTGGCGCAAGCCCAGGGCCGAGGTGACGGCCGAGCAGCACACCGAGTTCTATCGCCATGTCGCCCACGCCTTCGACGACCCCTGGGCCACGCTGCATCGGCGCGCCGAGGGTACGCTGGAGTTCAGCGCGCTGCTCTACATTCCCGGCATGAAGCCGTTCCAGGCGGTGGAGGGCGAGCGCGAGAGCAAGGTCCGGCTGCATGTGCGGCGCATGTTCATCACCGACGACGCCCAGTTGCTGCCACCCTGGCTGCGCTTCGTCGCCGGCGTGGTGGACACCGAGGACCTGCCGCTGAACGTCAGCCGCGAGATGCTGCAGGCCACGCCGGTGCTGGCGCGCATCCGCAAGGCCGTCACCGGCCGCGTGCTGAGCGAGTTGAAGGCGCGCACCAAGGACGCCGAGGACTACGCGAAGTTCTGGGACAATTTCGGCGCGGTGCTGAAGGAAGGCGTCTGGGAGGATGCCGAGCACCGCAAGGAGGTTGCGGGGCTGCTGCGCTTCCGCTCCTCCGGCGCCGAGGGGCTGACCTCGCTGGCCGACTATGTGAGCCGGATGAAGGAAGGCCAGGAGGCGATCTACTACCTGGCCGGCGACGACGCCGACGCGCTGGCGAAGTCGCCGCAGCTGGAAGGCTTCCGCGCCAAGGGCATTGAAGTGCTGCTGCTGGCCGATGGCATCGACGCCTTCTGGCCGGAACGGCTGGGCGAGTACGAGGGCAAGAAGCTCGCCAGCATCACCCAGGGCAATGTCGATCTCTCCAAGGTGGCGGGCGCGGCGCCGGAGGGCGAGGCGGCCGACGTGACCCAGTTGCTGGCGCGACTGAAGGAGGCTCTGAAGGACGACGTCTCCGAGGTGCGGGCGACCGACCGCCTGGTGGACAGCGCCGTGGTGCTGGCCGCCCCGCAGTACGGGCCGGACCTGCAGATGCAGCGCATGCTGCGCCGCGCCGGCCGGGCCGCCGGCGCCGGGCTGCCGGTCCTGGAACTCAACCCGCGCCACCCGCTGGTGCGCCGGCTGGCCGCCGGCGTCGCCACCGACACCACGCTGGACGAGACCGCCGGGCTGCTGCTGGACTTGGCCCGGGTGCAGGATGGCGATACGCCGCGCGACCCCGCCGCCTTCGCCCGCCGGGTTGCCGCTGCGCTGGCGCTGGAGGGCGGCTGAGCCTCGGCGCCACGCCGCCCGGGTGAAGTTCCTCGGGCGGCTTTCGCCTGACAAGGCCATCTGGGTGGCCGGGCAGCGAATTTCCGCGCCCGCGACCTTGCCTTTGCCGCCGCCGCCACGTTCTGCACAGCGTAAACGGTGCTGGAGATGCCCGCGATGCCCGAGGTAACCGGCCTTTCCCTGGCGCGGCTGCAATTCGCCTTCACCATCATGGCGCATATCGTCTTTCCGGCGCTGTCGATCGGGCTGGCGAGCTACCTGGCGGTGCTGGAAGGCATGTGGCTGCGCACCGGGCGGCGCGACTACCTGGACCTGTTCCGCTACTGGGTGAAGCCGTTCTCGCTGGTGTTCGGCATGGGCGTGGTCAGCGGCGTGGTGATGTCGTACCAGTTCGGCACCAACTGGTCCGCCTTCGCCGACAAGGCCGGCCCGGTGATCGGCCCGCTGATGGGCTATGAGGTGCTCAGCGCCTTCTTCCTGGAAGCGGGCTTCCTCGGCGTCATGCTGTTCGGCATGGAGAAGGTGGGGCCGAAGCTGCACTTCGCCGCCACCTGCGTGGTGGCGTCGGGCACGCTGCTCTCGGCGTTCTGGATCCTGGCGGTGAACAGCTGGATGCAGACCCCGGCCGGCTTCACCGTGGCGCCGGATGGCCAGCTGCTGCCGGCCGATTGGTGGGCGGTGATCTTCAACCCCAGCTTCTTCTATCGCTTCCCGCACATGGTGCTGGCCAGCTACCTCTCGGTGGCCTTCGTGGTCGGCGCCACCGCGGCCTGGCATCTGCTGCGCGCCCACGCGACCCCGCCGGTGAAGACCATGTTCTCCATGGCGCTGTGGATGGCGGCGCTGGCAGCGCCGGCCCAGGTGGTGCTGGGCGACCTGCACGGGCTGAACACGCTGGCCCACCAACCGGCCAAGGTTGCGGCCATGGAGGGTCATTTCGAGAGCCGCGACGGCGCGCCGCTGGTGCTGTTCGGCTGGCCCAGCGCGGCGCGGGAGCGGATGGAGTACGAGGTCGCGGTGCCCAACCTGTCCTCGCTGATCCTGACGCATGCGTGGAACGGCCACGTCCGCGGGCTGAAGGAATGGGCACCGGCGGACCGGCCGCCGGTTGCGATCGTGTTCTTCGCCTTCCGCGTCATGGTGGGGCTTGGCCTGGCGATGGTGCTGCTGGGGCTGGCCAGCCTGTGGCTGCGCTGGCGCGGCCGGCTGTTCGACGCGCCGCTGCTGCAGCTGGCGGCGCTGCTGATGGGGCCGGCCGGGCTGGTGGCGCTGCTGGCCGGCTGGGTGACCACGGAGGTTGGCCGGCAGCCCTTCACAATCTACGGCATCCTGCGCACCGCCGAGAGCGCCTCGCCGATCGGGGCGCCGGGGGTGGCGGTGTCGCTCGGGGCCTTCGTCGTGGTCTATCTCAGCGTGTTCGGCGCCGGCGTGTTCCTGCTGCTGCGGCTGCTGGCGCGGCCACCGGCCGAGGGCGAGGGCGGGCACGCGGCGCAGCCGGTGCGCGCGGCCGGCATCACCCCCGGCCCCGCCGTGGCGGGGGAGTGAGCGCGATGGACCTGCCGATGATCTGGGCCGGGCTGATCGCCTTCGCGGTGCTGGCCTATGTGGTGATGGACGGCTTCGACCTCGGCGTCGGCATCCTGTTCGCGCTGGAGCCGCAGGACGAGGACCGCGACGTGATGGTGAACTCCATCGCGCCGGTCTGGGACGGCAACGAGACCTGGCTGGTGCTGGGCGGCGGCGGGTTGTTCGCGGTGTTCCCGCTGGCCTATGCGGTCATCATGCCCGCGCTGTATCCCGCCATCATCGGCATGCTGCTGGCGCTGGTGTTCCGCGGTGTGGCGTTCGAGTTCCGCTTCCGCGTCGCCACCACCGGCGGGCGGCGACTGTGGGACTTGTCGTTCCTGCTCGGCTCCATGCTCGCGGCGTTCTGCCAGGGGCTGACCTTGGGCGGGCTGCTGCAGGGCATCCGCGTGCAGGGCCGCGCCTATGCCGGGGGGTGGTGGGACTGGCTGACCGGCTTCACCCTGCTGTGCGGCGTGGCGGTGGTAGTGGGTTATGCGCTGCTCGGCGCCGCCTGGTTGGTCTGGCGCACGGAGGGTCCGTTGCAGCAGCGCTGCCGCGGCTATGCCCGCGTGCTGGGCGCGGCGACGCTGGCGCTGATCGGCGTGGTCAGCCTATGGACCCCGCTGCTGCACCCGCGCTTCGCGGAGCGCTGGTTCGGCTGGCCCGGCCTGGCGCTGACCAGCCCAGTACCGCTGCTGGTGCTGCTGCTGGCCTGGCGTGGCTGGCGCGGGCTGCAGCGGGGCGAGGACCTCTCGCCGTTCCTCTGCGCGTTGGGCTGGTTCGTGCTGTGCTTCGCGGGGTTGGGCATCAGCATCTTCCCGCTGATGGTGCCGCCGGACATCACCATCTGGCAGGCCGCCGCGCCACGTGACAGCCAGCTGTTCCTGCTGGTCGGCGCCGCGGTGCTGGTGCCGGTGATCCTGGGCTATACCGGGTATGCCTACTGGGTGTTCCGCGGCAAGGTGCGCGCCGGCGTGCGTTACCACTGATGCGTCGGCTGGGCTGGTTCCTGGCGCTGTGGCTGGCCGGCGTGCTGACGGTGGGCGCGGTGGCCATGGCGCTGCGCACGCTGATGCACGCGGCGCGGCTGGGGTGAAGCGCTATCCGTTCGCACCGATTCAGCGTGACCGGATGACGGGCGGCAGTTTCCGCAGGTTGCGGAGCAGGAAGCCCGTCCTGCTGATTTCATCAGCACGGATATCGCGCTAGCTCCGCAGCCCCGGCGCTTCCTGCCCGGTGCGGGCGACGTAGTCGGTGTAGCCGCCATCGTACTGGTGGATGCCCTCGGGCGTCAGCTCCAGTACCCGGTTGGACAGTGCGGCCAGGAAATGCCGGTCGTGCGAGACGAAGAGCATGGTGCCCTCGTACTGGCGCAGTGCCTCGATCAGCATTTCCTTGGTGGCGATGTCCAGGTGGTTGGTCGGCTCGTCCAGCACGATGAAGTTGGGCGGGTCGTACAGCATCTGCGCCATCACCAGCCGCGCCTTCTCGCCGCCCGAAAGCACGCGGCAGGGCTTCTCCACCTCATCGCCCGAGAAGCCGAAGCAGCCGGCCAGCGACCGGAGCGAACCCTGGGACGCCTGCGGAAAGCTGTCCTCCAGCGATTCGAAGACGGTGCGTTCGCCGTCCAGCAACTCCATGGCGTGCTGGGCGAAGTAGCCGAGCTTGACGCTGCCGCCCAGCGCCACGGTGCCGGCATCGGGTTCGGTCGTGCCGGTGACGAGCTTCAGCAGCGTGGACTTGCCGGCGCCGTTGACGCCCAGGATGCAGCAGCGTTCGCGCCGGCGCACCAGCAGGTCCAGCCCCTGGTAGATCACCCGCTTGCCGTAGGCCTTGTGCACGCCCTTCAGGTTGACCACGTCATCGCCGGAACGCGGCGCCGGCGCGAACTCGAAGCTGACGCTCTGGCGGCGCTTCGGCGGCTCCACGCGTTCGATCTTGTCCAGCTTCTTGACCCGGCTCTGCACCTGCGCGGCGTGGCTGGCGCGGGCCTTGAAGCGCTCGATGAACTTGATCTCCTTGGCCAGCATCGCCTGCTGGCGTTCGAACTGCGCCTGCTGCTGCTTCTCGTTCTGGGCGCGCTGCGCCTCATAGAACTCGTAGTCGCCGGAATAGCTGGTCAGCGTGCCGCCATCGATCTCGATGATCTTGTTGACGATGCGGTTCATGAAGGCGCGGTCGTGCGAGGTCATCAGCAGCGCGCCGTCGTAGCCGGCCAGGAAATGCTCCAGCCAGATCAGGCTTTCCAGGTCCAGGTGGTTGCTGGGTTCGTCCAGCAGCATCACGTCGGGCCGCATCAGCAGGATGCGGGCGAGGGCCACGCGCATCTTCCAGCCGCCGGAAAGCGCGCCGACATCGCCGTCCATCATCTCCTGCGTGAAGGAGAGCCCGTCCAGCACCTCCCGTGCCTTGCCCTCCAGCGCATAGCCGCCCAGCTCCTCGAAGCGCGCCTGCACCTCGCCGAAGCGTTCGATGAGGGCCTCCATCTCGTCGGCGCGGTCGGGGTCGGCCAGGGCGCCTTCCAGCTCGGCCAGCTCGGCCGCCACGGTGGAGACATCGCCGGCGCCGTTCATCACCTCGGCCACCGCGCTGCGGCCGGACATCTCGCCGACATCCTGACTGAAGAACCCGATGGAGATGCCGCGGTCGGCGAAGACCTGGCCCTCGTCCGGCGCTTCCTCGCCGGTGATCAT
>CAIMOR010000192.1 GCA_903843125.1 uncultured Rhodospirillales bacterium | reverse complement strand
GGCTGGCCGCCGCGGCGCGGGCGGCGTTGGATGCGGCGGCGGCCTCGCCGGGCCTGCGCCATGCCGGGCTGGTGGCGCTGGCCCTGCCGGATGCGGCGGAGGCGCTGCTGGGCGCCGAGGTGGGCGGCCTGGCGCCGATGCCGGGGGCGACCCGGCTGGCGCTGGCGCCCGGTGGTGGCGCGGTGGAGTTGCCGACCCGGGTGGCGATGTTGGCCCAACGCGGCTTCCCGCAGCGCGCGGCGGCCTTGCTGGCGCCGGTTGGGCAGGCCGCGCGGCAGGCGATGCGCGACGCGGTGGCGCCCTTCCTGCACGCGGTGCCGCCGGGGCCGGCGGCGCTGCCGGCGCCGGCGCGGCCGGTGGTGAAGCCGATGCAGCCGCGGCGGCACAACGGTACCACGCTGCATGTGACCGTGGGCGGGCATCGGGTGGCGCTGCGCAGCGCCGAGGATGCCGACGGCCGGCTGCTGGAGGTGGCGTTCACGCTCTCCAAGGAAGGCGCGGCGTACCGCAGCCTGATGGATGGCTTCGCCCAGGCGGTCTCGCTGGGCCTGGCGCGGGGGGTGCCGCTGGCCGATTTCGTCGAGGCCTTCGCCTATACGCGGTTCGGGCCGGCCGGCGTGGTCGAGGGCGACCCGGCCATCACCCGGGCGACCAGCGTGCTGGACTGGGCGTTCCGGCGGCTGGCGCTGGACTACCTCGGCCGGCGGGACCTGCCGGAGCCCTCCGAGGATGACTGCGCGGCGGATACCCTGGGCAGCGCGGCGCAGCTGGGGCCGCTGCTGCCGCTGGACCTGCCGGAGGCACCGAGCGCCAGCCCGCGCGGCCGGCGGCGCGGGTTGCGCGTGGTCGCCTGAGTCTCGGCGCCGCGGTTTCGGCGTGGCGCGGCGCCTGCTAGAAGGCGCCGCCGCGGCGAGGCGTGCCGGCCGGCGCAACCGAAGGCCTGAGGAGAGCAGCATGGCGGGACGGATCGAGGCGAAGCTGGCGGCGCTGGGCATCGTGCTGCCGCCACCGCCGGCGCCGATTGCCAGCTATGTCGGCTTCAACGTGGTGGAGACCGCGGCCGATCTGGGCCGGCGCGGGGCGCTGGTGGTGGTTTCCGGCCAGATTCCGCTGGTGGACGGCAAGCTGGCCTTCATCGGCAAGCTGGGCACGCCGATCGACAGCAAGCATGGCCGGGCGATTTCCATCGAGCAGGGCCAGCAGGCGGCGCGGATCTGCTTCCTTAACCTGTTGGCGCAGCTGAAGGCGGCCTGCGGCGGCGACCTGGACAAGGTGAAGCGGGTGGTGCGGCTGGGCGGCTTCATCGCCTGCGGGCCGGATTTCACCCAGCATGCGCTGGTGATGAACGGGGCGAGCGACCTGGCGGTGGAGGTGTTCGGCGAGGCCGGGCGCCATGCGCGCACCACCATCGGGGTGCCGAGCCTGCCGGCGGATGCGCCGGTTGAGGTGGAAGGCATGTTCGAACTGGGGTGAGGCTGGCCTGGCTGGGGCCGGCGGGCGGAACGCCGGGAACCGTCTGGTTCGGACAAATGGGCCGGGCTGGGCGTTCGGGTCTGGCCCGCGGCGCGGGCAGCGGCATCGCGCGGGCCGGGCAGGTAGCCTGGCGGCGGAGTTCGCGGGTTTCGGACCAATCGCCGGGCTGGCCTGCGGGGAGACCGCCAAGCCCGGTCGGTCGCGCCGCTTCGGCGGATTGCTGGACCGGGCGTTGAGGCCGGGTGGTCTCGGCGGAACGCCGTCGTGGGGCGGCGACAGGGCGCGTGGGTTTCGGACAAATCGCCGGGCTTGACCGTTGGGAGCAGGCTGACGGGTGGTGCGACCGGCGGCAGGGCGCGCGGGTTTTGGACAAATCGCCGGGCTTCGGCGTTGGGGGCTGGCTAGCGGGTGGTGCGCCAGGCGGCAGGGCGCACGGGTTTCGGACAAATCGCCGGGCTTCGGCGTTGGGGGCTGGCTAGCGGATGGTGCGCCCGGCAACAGGGCGCGTGCGTTTCGGACAAATCGCCGGGTTTGGCCGTTGGGGGCAGGCCGGGCGCATAGTGCGCCAGGCGGCAGGGCGCGCGGGTTTCGGACAAATCGCCGGGCTTGGCCGTTGGGAGCAGGCTGGCGGGTGATGCGGCCGGCGACAGGGCGCGCGGGTTTCGGACGAAACGCCCGGCCCGGCCGCCGGGGCCAGGCGCTTCGGGCGCAAGCCGGCGGCGCGGTGGGCAGGCCAGGTGGGCGGCGGGGGCGGCAGCGGATGCGCGGGGGAAAAGAGCGGCGGGCGTTGCCACCCGTGGTTGGAACATATGATGAACTTAGGGCGTCGCGCCAGGGTTTTCCGCTTCCGCGCCTCGGGGGACCTTGGCTAGGTTGAGGGGTTGGTTCCCGGCGGCGGCGATGCCGCCTTCGCGGACCAGGCTTCAGCCTCGGCGCCGCGCCGGCAGGAGAGAGGGCGGTGGTAGCGATCCGGGCCTTCGAGCCCCTGGCGGCCTCGGCCGAGGCATGGGCGGCCTATCATCGGTTCCGCCGGATCAGGGGCGGGGAGGATGACCCCGGCGAGCCGATGCCCGCCGACGCCGATCTCGAGCGCGACCTGTGTACCCCCTGGCCGCTGTGGCGGAGCCAGCGCTTCCTGGCCTGGGACGGCGCCGCGGTGGTCGGCGTGCTCGGCATCGGCTTCCGGCGGGAGGGGACGGCGGACTACGCCGATTTCGCGCCGTATTGCACCGCCTGGGGCGGGGTGGTGCGGCCCTGGCGGCGGCGGGGCGTGGCGACGGCGCTGCTGCGGCACCTGGTGGCGTTCATGGCGGAGCAGGGCAAGACGCGGGTGACGATCGACGCCCGGCTGCCGGAGGCGCATGGCCTGCTGACCGCGCTGGGCGCCGAGCCGCGCCAGGTTATGCTGCGCAACCGGCTGGCGCTGGCCGGGCTGGACCTGGCGCCGCTGGCGGCGTGGGAGGCCGCGGTGCCGGCCGGGCTGACGTGGGAGCGGCATGGCGACCGGGTGCCGCTGGACCGGCTGGCCGGCTTGCTGCCGCAGTTCACCGCGCTGTTCCGCGACGTGCCGATGGGCAGCCTGGATGTGCCGGCCATGCGCTATGAGCTGCCGGGCTACCAGGCCTGGTATGGCGAGATGGACCGGCATGGCGGGGCGCATCTGCTGGTGCTGCTGCGCCAGGGCGATGCGGTGGTGGCGATGTGCGAGGCCGCCTTCGATGCCCGCTACCCCGACCGGGTGCATCAGCTGCTGACCGCGGTGGCGCGGGACTGGCGCGGCCGGGGCCTGGCCCGGGCGGTGAAGGCGGCGATGCTGCGCCTGGTGCGGGCGCGGCTGCCGCAGGCTGCCCTGATGGTCACGATGAATGCCGAGGCCAATGCGCCGATTCTGGCGCTGAACCGGCGCCTGGGCTTCGAGGTGCAGTGGCGCAATGCCAGCTACCAGATCACGCGGGAGGCACTGGCGGCGCGGCTGGCGGGCTGAGCCGCGAAGGGCGCTGTTGCATTCTGGCCATCCGCGCCAAACTGGCGCCCATGCCCGACAGCGCGCCGGACCTCTCGCTTTCGCTTCACCGCAGCATCGCCGAGATTGCGGCGGCGGATTGGGATGCCTGCGCCGGGGCGGAAAACCCCTTCGTCAGCCATGCCTTCCTGCTGGCGCTGGAGGAGAGCGGCAGCGCCACGGCGCGCACCGGGTGGCTGCCGCAGCACGCCGTGCTGAAGGATGGTGCCGGCCAGGTGGTGGCCTGCGCGCCGGCCTATGCCAAGAGCCACAGCCAGGGCGAATACGTGTTCGACTGGGGCTGGGCCGATGCGTTCGAGCGGGCGGGCGGGGCGTATTACCCGAAGTTGCAGGTCTGCGTGCCGTTCAGCCCGGTGCCGGGGCCGCGGCTGCTGGTGCGGCCGGGCACCGGCGTGCCGGCGGTGGCGCTGGCCCAGGGGTTGCGGCAGGCCTGCGGGCAGGCGGGCATGTCCTCCACCCACATCACCTTCTGCCAGGAAGCCGAGTACGAGGCGCTGGGCCGCGCCGGCTGGCTGCAGCGGCTGGGCACGCAGTTCCATTGGGAAAACCAGGGCTATGCGAATTTCGACGAGTTCCTGGGCGCGCTGAACAGCCGCAAGCGCAAGGCGATCAAGCGCGAGCGGCGGGACGCGGCGGTCAGCGGCTACGTGCTGCGGACGCTGCGCGGGCGGGAGATCACGGGGAAGCACTGGGCGGCGTTCCACTCCTTCTACCGGGCGACGACGGACAAGAAATGGGGGCGGAGCGCGTATCTGACCCCGCGCTTCTGGCCGATGCTGGGGGAGCGGCTGGGCGACAAGGTGGTGCTGATGGTGGCGGAGCAGGATGGCACGCCGGTGGCGGGCGCGCTGAACCTGCTGGGGGCCGAGGCGCTCTATGGCCGCAACTGGGGCGCCGTGGTGCATGCGCCCTTCCTGCACTTCGAGCTTTGCTATTACCGGGCGATCGACTTTGCCATCGAGAACAAGCTGCCGCGCGTGGAAGCCGGGGCGCAGGGCGAGCACAAGATCCAGCGCGGCTACCTGCCGAAGGCCACCTACAGCGTGCATCACATCGAGCATGGCGGGCTGCGCCGCGCGGTGGGCGACTTCCTGAAGCAGGAACGCCCGGCCATGCTGGCGGAGATGGAGGCGCTGGCCACGCTGTCGCCGTTCCGCAAAGCCGGCGAGGCCGAGTAGCGGCGGGTGCCGCTGGCCTATCTGCAGCTGGCGGCGGCCATGGCGCTGGTGGGCGCCAATGTGGTGGTGGCGAAGCTGCTGGCCGAGGCGCTGCCTATACCGCTGATTGCCTGCCTGCGCTGCGCGCTAGCCTGCCTGGTGCTGTGGCCGCTGGCGCGGGCCATGGAGGGGCAGGTGCGGGTTGCACCGCGGGCGCTGGGCAATCTGGCGCTGCAGGCGGTGTTCGGCACCGCGCTGTACAATGCCGGGCTGCTGGCGGGGCTGCGCCATACCTCGGCGCTGGAGGCCGGCCTGGTGCTGGCGACGCTGCCGGCCGTGGTGGCGCTGGGCAGCGCGGTGTGGCTGCGGGAGCGGCTGGCGCCCAGGCTGTGGGCGGCGGTGGCGCTGGCCAGCTGCGGCATGGCGGGGCTGACCTTGGCGCGCGTCGGTGAGGGCGCGGGTGGCTCGGCGCTTGGGAATGCGCTGGTGTTCGGCGGGCTGTGCGGCGAGGCGGTGTACGTGCTGCTGGCCAAGCGGCTGGCGGGGCGGGTGCCGGTGGTGACGGCCAGCCTGTGGATGCAGGCGTTCTCGGCGCTGGTGCTGCTGCCCTTCGCGCTGCCTGGCGTGGGCGCGGTGGCGGCGTTGGGAGAGGCGCGGCTGGCCGGGCTGCTGGTGTTCCATAGCCTGACCGCGAGCGTGCTGTGCCTGCTGCTGTGGTACGCCGGGCTGCGGCGGGTGCCGGGCGGCGTGGCGGGGGTGTTCACCGCGTTTTTGCCGGCGAGCGCGGCGGTGCTGGCGGTGCTGGTGCTGGGGGAGCGGTTTACCGTTTTGCATGCGGTTGGGTTTGCGCTGATGCTGGGCAGCCTGCTGCTGGCGACCTGGCCGGCGCGGCGGGGGGATGCCACGTGAGGGCCTGGTTCGCGTGCACGGGCGCCGCGTTGCTGGCGCTGGAGGATGAGGCCGTGGCCGGGCGGCTGGCGGCGGGGCAGATGGCGCGTCGGCTTGCGGGCGAACCGACCCAGCTGACCGCCTGGCGGCGGGAGGCGGCGCTGCTGCGCAGCCTGGTGCGGGATTGCGGCGGCGAGGGCTTGACGCTGGCCTTCGAGTTCGACCTGCTGCGGCTGGAGAAGCGCATCGACGTGGTGCTGCTGACCGACCGCGCGATCGTGGTGCTGGAGTTCAAGGTCGGCGCCACGATGGTGAGCAACGCCGACCGGGCGCAGGCGGAGGACTACGCGCTGGACCTGCGCGACTTCCATGCCGGCAGCCGGGCGCACCCGATCATCCCGGTGGTGGTGGCCACCGAATGCGCGCGGCCGGCGCCGTTCCAGCTGCCGCTGGGGGTGCCCGGGGTGGCGGCGGTGGCGGAGGCGAGTGCCGCGACGCTGCCGGCGCTGCTGCGCGCGGTGCAGGGGCTGCCGGCAGGCGAGGCGCTGGATGGGGCGGCCTGGCTGGCGGCGCCGTACCGGCCGGTGCCGACCATCATCGAGGCGGCGGCGACGCTGTTCAGCCGCAACAGCGTGGTGGAGATTGCCGCGGCGCGGGCCGATGCGCCGAACCTGAACCGCACCACCGACGCCATCCTCGCCGCGCTGGCGGCGGCGCGGGCGGCGGGGGAGCGGGTGGTGGTGTTCGTGACCGGGATTCCGGGGGCGGGCAAGACGCTGTGCGGGCTGAACGTGGTGTTCGGCGCGGCGCGGCACGACGGCAGCGCGTTCCTGACGGGCAATGCGCCGCTGGTGGCGGTGCTGCGGGAGGCGCTGGCCTGCAACAAGGCCGGCATCAGCCTGGACCTGGGGCCGAGCAACGACCCGGAGCGGCGCAGGCGGGCGGGGTTGCTGCGCCAGGCGCGGCACGAGACCGAGGCGGCGCTGCAGAACGTGCATCGCTTCCTGGCCGACAATGCCGGGCGCAGCCTGGCGCCGGCCGAGCGGGTGATCGTGTTCGACGAGGCGCAGCGTGCCTGGGACGCGCAGCAGGCGATGCGCGACACGCAGCGCCGGACCAGCACGCTGAGCATGAGCGAGCCGGCGCATACGCTCGACATCATGGGCCGGCATGACGGCTTCGCCGCCGTGGTGGCGCTGATCGGCGGCGGGCAGGAGATCAATACCGGAGAGGCCGGCCTCAGCGAATGGGGCCGGGTGATCGGCGCCGCGCCGGGCTGGCGGGCGGTGGCGGCACCGGGCGTGCTGCGGGCGGCGGATGCGGCGCAGCGCCTGGCCGAGCGGGCGCCGGCCTGGCTGACGCTGGACGACGACCTGGACCTGACGGTGCCGATGCGCAGCGTGCGCGACGACATCGCCGCCGCCTGGGTGGATGCCGTGCTGCGCAACATGCCGGCCGAGGCCGCGGCGCTGGCGGCGAGGGCGACGGTGCCGTTCCTGCTGACGCGCTCCCTGGCGGCGGCGCGGGCCGGGCTG
>CAIMOR010000191.1 GCA_903843125.1 uncultured Rhodospirillales bacterium | reverse complement strand
TCTACCAGCGCCCGTTCGGCGGCCACATGACGCACTACGGCAAGGAACCGGCGATGCGCGCCTGCGCCGCCGCCGACCGCACCGGCCACGCCATTCTGCACACGCTGTACCAGCAGAGCCTGAAGCATAACTGCGAGTTCTTCGTCGAGTACATCGCGCTCGACCTGATCATGGACGACGAGGGCGTCTGCCGCGGCGTCACCGCCTGGTGCCTGGAGGATGGCAGCATCCACCGCTTCCGCGCGCAGCAGACGGTGCTGGCGACGGGTGGCTATGGCCGCGCCTACTTCAGCTGCACCAGCGCCCATACCTGCACCGGGGATGGCGGCGGCATGGTGCTGCGCGCCGGCCTGCCGCTGCAGGACAACGAGTTCGTGCAGTTCCACCCCACCGGCATCTACGGCAGCGGCTGCCTGGTGACCGAGGGGGCGCGCGGCGAGGGCGGCTACCTGACCAACTCCGAGGGCGAGCGCTTCATGGAGCGCTATGCGCCGACGGCGAAGGACCTGGCCTCGCGCGACGTCGTCTCCCGCGCCATGTCGGTGGAAATCCGCGAGGGGCGCGGCGTGGGCCCGCACAAGGACCACATCTTCCTGCACCTGGAACACCTGGGCGCGGCCATCCTGCATGAGCGCCTGCCGGGCATTTCCGAGACCGCGAAGATCTTCGCGGGCGTGGACGTGACCAAGGAGCCGATCCCGATGCTGCCGACCGTGCACTACAACATGGGCGGCATCCCGACCAACATCCACACCGAGGTGCTGGCCGCCACCAACAAGGAACAGGACAAGATCGTCCCGGGCCTGATGGCGGTGGGCGAGGCAGCCTGCGTCAGCGTGCACGGCGCCAACCGGCTGGGCACCAACAGCCTGCTGGACCTGGTGGTGTTCGGCCGCGCCGCCGCGCTGCGCGCCGCCGAGATCGTCAAGCCCGGCGCCAGCCAGCCGCCGCTGCCGGCCAATGCCGGGCAGAAGTCGCTGGACCGGTTCGACCGCGTGCGCAACGCCAATGGCAGCACCAGCGTCAGCGACCTGCGCCTGACCATGCAGCGCACCATGCAGACCCACGCCGCGGTGTTCCGCACCACGGAGCTGCTGAACGAGGGCGTGGCGAAGATGGACAAGGTCGCCGCCGGCTACAGCGACATCCGCATCGCCGACCGCAGCCTGATCTGGAACAGCGACCTGGTCGAGGCGTTGGAGCTGGACAACCTGATCGGCAATGCGCTGACCACGATCCATGGCGCCCAGGCACGCAAGGAAAGCCGTGGCGCCCATGCACAGGAGGACTACCCGGACCGCGATGACGCGAACTGGATGGTGCATACCCTCGCGCGCATGAACGACAACTACGGCATTTCCCTGGACTACCGCGACGTGAAGATGCGGACCCTGACCAATGAGGTCCAGGTCTTCCCGCCCAAGGCGCGCGTGTACTAAGAACCGGAAGGGCGAAAGACAGACCGATGGCTGAATTCAAGCTTCCCGCGAACTCGACGATCCAGCGCGGCAAGACCTTCAAGGCGGAAAAAGGTGCCAAGAAGGTCAAGTCGTTCAAGATCTACCGCTGGGACCCGGATACGGGCGAGAACCCGCGCAACGACACCTATGAAATTGATCTGGACAAGTGCGGCCCAATGGTTTTGGACGCGCTGATCAAGATCAAGAACGAGGTGGACACCACGCTGACCTTCCGGCGGTCCTGCCGCGAGGGGATCTGCGGGTCCTGCGCCATGAACATCGACGGGCTGAACACGCTGGCCTGCCTGAAGCCGATCGAGGACGTCTCCGGCGACGTCAAGATCAGCCCGCTGCCGCACCTGCCGGTGGTGAAGGACCTGGTGCCCGACCTGTCGCAGCTCTACGCCCAGCTGCGCAGCGTGGAGCCGTGGTTGCAGACCGAGACGGCGGCGCCGCCGGACGAGGAGCGCCGCCAGTCGAAGGACGAGCGCGCCAAGCTGGACGGGCTGTGGGAGTGCATCCTGTGCTTCTGCTGCTCGACGAGCTGCCCGAGCTACTGGTGGAACGGCGACCGCTACCTTGGCCCGGCGATCCTGCTGCAGGCCTATCGCTGGATTGCCGATAGCCGCGACGAGGCGACCGGCAAGCGGCTGGACGACCTGGAAGACCCGTTCCGGCTGTACCGCTGCCACACCATCATGAACTGCACGCGGACCTGCCCGAAGGGGCTGAACCCGGCGGAAGCGATCGGCAAGATCAAGCAGATGATGGTCGAGCGCCAGGGCTGAAGCCGGCGTTCCAAGGGCCTCGCGGCCCTTGGTTTGAGGCGGTTGAGGAGGGCGACGCCCTCCTCGAGGCTATACGCTGACCGGCGCGAGGTTGCCGGCCATCCAGCGCGCCAGCGCCACCATGCGCGCGTCCTGCTGCGGCAGGCCCATCACCTGAACGCCCACCGGCAGGCCGCCCACGGCCAGCAGCGGCACCGTCACCACCGGCGCGAACAGCATCGAGGACGGCGTGTTCATCACGCTGTCGCCGGTCGGGCGCGGGGCCAGGGGCTGGCCGGGCTTGTCACCGGCCCAGACCGGCGCCGGGCCGGGGCAGGCCAGGGAGATCACCGCGTCGACCATCGGCGCCAGCGCACGATGGCTGGCCTGGGCGGCGTCGCGCTGGGCCAGGCGGGTGTAGTAGTCGTCCGGCGTCATCCGCTCGGCGGCGGCCAGGGTGGCCTTGGCGCGTTCGCTGACGCCGTCGGGGTTGTTGTCCACCAGGTTGCGGGTGTTCCAGCGGTTCTCCCAGCCGGTGATGGTGTTGGCCACGGCCCGGGCCTGGGCGATGCCCTGCTCGAAGCGCTCGAAGGCCGGGTTGTCCCCGCGGCGCAGCACCTGCACGCCGGCGGCGCGGAGCTGGTCCAGCAGGGCCTCGAAGGCGCCGATGCTGGCGCTGTCGATGCTCGGCCAGCCCTCGCCTTCCATGACCAGCAGGCGGGCGGGCCTGGCGGCTTCCGGCGTGGTCTTCGGGCCCTGCAGGCCGATGCAGCCGCGGTCGCCGCCGGCGCGGGTGGCGATCTCGATGGCGACGGCCCAGAGGTCCTCGAAGCTGTTGGCGTGCGGGCCGTGGGTGCTCATGGAGGTGGCCATGCGCTCGCCGCGATTGAGCCCGCCCTGGCTGGGCTTGAGGGCCAGGTTGCCGCAATAGGCGGCGGGCCGGATGATGGAGCCGCCGACCTGGGTGCCGATGGCCGCTGGCACGAAGCCGGCCGCCACCGCCGCGGCGCTGCCGGAGCTGCTGCCGCCGGGCGTGTGCGCGGGGTTCCACGGGTTGGTGGTGGGGCCGGGGTGGCTGCCGCCGATCTCGGCGGTGACGGTCTTGGCCAGGATGACGGCGCCAGCCTGGCGCAGCGCGGTCACCGCCGCATTGTCCCGCTTGGGGAAGTTGCCCCTGTAGGCCTCGCAGCCCATCTGCGTCGGCATGTCCCGCGTCTCCAGCAGGTCCTTGATGCCCATCGGCATGCCGTCGATCGGCGAGAGTGGCGCGCCGGCCTTCCAGCGGGCGGTGCTGGCGTCGGCCGCGGCGCGGGCGGTCTCGGCGTTCATGGCGGCGAAGGCCTGCACGGTCGGCTCGCGCGCGGCGATGGTCTCCAGGCACCGCTCCAGGTAGGCGCGCGGCGTGTCGGTGCCGGCGCGGAAGCGCGGCACCGCGTCGTGGAAGGTCAGGCCCCTGAAATCGGTGGTGTAGCTGCCGGTCATCGTCTGGTCCCTGCGTCGGGTCGGATCGCCAGGGGGCCGCATGGCCCGGCGGCGTGAATCCGCTCCGCGTTTCTGCTACCGCATGCCATCCCAGATCGGCAGGCTGAGCAAGGCCGCAACCGCGATCAGCCCGTAGCAGGCGCGCCGGAAGGTGGCTTCGCTGGCCAGGCCGAACATGCGCGTGCCGGCCCAGATGCCGAAGCCGTAGAGCGGCCCGGTGACCAGCAACGGGCCGATCACCTGTGGCCCGACCAGCCCGGCCAGCACGCAGCCGAGCAGCGCCAGCAGGTCGCCGGCCGAGAGGTAGAGGTTGAAGATCGCGCGCACCTGCTGCTTCGGCAGGTCCCGCCCCAGCAGGTAGGCCATGGCCGGCGGTCCGCTGAGGGTGGCGACGCCGGCCAGCACGCCGCCCACCACGCCGAACGCCACCGGCACCGCCGGGCCGTGCGCCCCCCGCAGGCGCCAGCCGGACATCAGCAGGCCGAGGCAGCCGAGGATGATCAGGGCCACGCCCCAGCGCAGCGCCAGCGGGTCGCCATTGGCCAGCACCAGGATGCCGGCCGGCGTGCCCAACACCAGGCCGAGCGACAGCGGCACCACCTCGGCCCGCGGCGCCACGTGCCAGGCGCCGCGCACCAGGCTCAGCAGCGCCACCATCTCCAGCAGCAGCATCAGCGGCGCGGCCTGGCGCAGGCCCAGCGCAACGGCGGCCAGCGGTATGAAGATGAGGCCGGCGCCGAAGCCGGAGAAGCCGCGGGCCAGGCCGGCCAGCAGCGCGGCCGCGACCAGCCAGGCCAGGGTGGCGCCATGCGGCAGCAGCGTCTCAAGGTTCATCGGGCAGCATCCCAGCGGGCGCGGAGGCGTTGCAGCACCGGCGCCGCAGAGCGCCGCACCAGCAACAGGAGAACGACGCCATGATCGACCAGAGCCAGGTGAAGCCGCATATGGAAGTGGTCTGCTCCGGCGGTGGCCATGTCGGCACCGTGGACCACATGGACGGCAACCGGATCAAGCTGGCGAAGAACGACAAGGACGCCGGCGGCCAGCACCACTTCCTGCCGATGAGCGCCGTTGCCGGCGTGGAGAACGGCAAGCTGAAACTGAACGTGGACGGGCAGAAGGCCAAGCAGATGATGCAGGCCGACATGGGGCCGCAGAGCTAGCGCCAAGGGCGCCAGGGCGGCCGTCGCCGGCTGGCCGCCCCGTTGCGTATGGCCGGCCTCAGCCCTCGGTCGGGCGCGGCCGGCGCGGGCCGCGCGGGGCGCCGAACTCGCTGCCGGGATAGGCCGGGCGACGCTCGCGCGGCGGCGGCGGCGGGGCGGCCAGTTCCTCCTGCAGTTCCTTGATCTTGCCGATGATGGAGGTGCGCAGGGTCGGCGACTGGTGCGGCTTGAAGCCGGCCAGCGTCTCCTTCAGCTCCTTCAGTTGGCGCTCCTTCTCTTCCCGCGTGCGCTTCAGCGGGCGGTTGTCGGAGAATTGGCCGTCATAGGACCGCATGGCTGTGTTCCCGTTGGGGATGGCGTTCGGCCATCAGATTAGCAGATCGCGGGCGCCGGGCGCCGCAAAACAAACAGGGCCGGCATCCCCTGCGGGACACCGGCCCTGCAGATGGGTGCGCGACGGCTAGAGGTCGAGCATCAGGCGGCGTGGATCCTCGATGCCTTCCTTGACGCGGACCAGGAAGCTGACCGCCTCCTTGCCGTCGACGATGCGGTGGTCGTAGCTCAGCGCCAGGTACATCATCGGGCGGATTTCCACTTTCCCGCCCACGGCCATCGGCCGGTCCTGGATCTTGTGCATGCCGAGGATGCCGGACTGCGGCGGGTTCAGGATCGGCGTGCTCATCAGGCTGCCGTAGATGCCGCCGTTGGTGATGGTGAAGCTGCCGCCGGACAGCTCCTCCAGCTTCAGCTGGCCGTCGCGGGCGCGCTTGCCGAAGTTGCCGATGGCCTTCTCGATGGCAGCGAAGCCAAGGTCCTCGGCGTTCTTCAGCACCGGCACCACCAGGCCGTTCGGGCCGCCGACCGCGATGCCCATGTGGACATGGTGCTTGTAGACCACGTCCTCGCCATCGATCTCGGCGTTCACGGCCGGGTATTCGCGCAGCGCGGCGACGCAGGCCTTCACGAAGAACGACATGAAGCCGAGCTTCACGCCGTGCTTCTTCTCGAACACGTCGCGGTATTCCGCCCGCAGCGCCATCGCCGCGCCCATGTCCACCTCGTTGAAGGTGGTCAGCATGGCCGCGGTGTTCTGCGCTTCCTTCAGCCGGTTGGCGATGGTGCGGCGCAGCCGGGTCATCTTGACCCGCTCCTCGCCATCGCCCAGGGCGCGCGGCGCCTTCGCGGCGGGGGGGGCGCTGGCGGCAGCGGCCGGGCGGGCCAGGAAGTCCAGCACGTCGCCCTTGCTGATGCGGCCATCCTTCGCCGTGCCGGTGCCGACCTGGTCGGCCGAGACGCCGGCATCGGCCAGCATCTTGGCCGCCGCCGGCAGCGGCGCGTGGCCGGGCACGGCAACCGGGCCGGAGACGGCGCGCGGCGCCTCCACCTGCGGCTGCACCGGGGCTGCCGGCGTGGCCGGCGCGGTGGCGCGCGGCGAAACCACCACGTTGCCGCCGCCCGCGCCGATGCTGCCCAGCGCCATGCCCGGGGTCACCTCGGCGCCCTCATTGGCGCTGATCGCCTCGACAACGCCGGCGGAAGGCGCGTTGACTTCCACCGTCACCTTGTCGGTTTCCAGCTCCACCAGCGGCTCGTCGGCCTTCACGGCCTCGCCCACCTTCTTCAGCCAGCGCGCCACGGTGGCGGTGCTGACGCTTTCGCCCAGGGTGGGAACGAGGATTTCGGTTGCCATTGTCTTCGCCTTCTACCGATGCGCTGCTCAGGCCAGCCTGAGGGCTTCGCGCACCAGGGTTTCCTGCTGCTGCTGATGAACCTTGGCCAGGCCCGTCGCCGGGCTGGCCGCTTCCTGGCGGCCGACATAGATCGGCCGCTGCGCCTTGTGACTGATCTCCCGCAGCACCGCCTCGATCCGGCGGTCCACGAAGGTCCAGGCGCCCATGTTCTCCGGCTCCTCCTGGCACCACACCACGTCGGCATTGCGGTAAGGCGCCAACGCGCGGCCCAGGCTGACGCGGGGGAACGGATACATCTGCTCCAGCCGCAGGATCGCCACGTCCTGCACCTTGCTGTCGCGGCGCTGCTGCAGCAGGTCGTAGTAGACCTTGCCGGTGCAGATCACCACGCGCTTCACCTGCTCCTCCGGCACCAGCGCGTCCACTTCCGGGATCACGTAGCGGAAGCTGGTGTCGGGGCCGAACTCCGCCAGGCTGGAGACCGCCAGCTTGTGCCGCAGCAGCGATTTCGGCGTGAACAGCACCAGCGGCTTGCGGTAGTTCGCCTTCAGCTGGCGGCGCAGCGCGTGGTAGTAGTTGCCGGGCGTGGTGATGTTGCAGACGCGCATGTTGCGCTCGGCGCAAAGCTGCAGGTAGCGCTCCGGCCGGGCGCTGGAATGCTCGGGACCCTGGCCCTCATAGCCATGCGGCAGCAGCATCACCAGGCCGGACATGCGCAGCCACTTGGTCTCGCCGCTGGCGATGAACTGGTCGATGATGACCTGGGCGCCATTGGCGAAGTCGCCGAACTGCGCTTCCCACAGCACCAGGGTGTGCGGATCGGCCAGCGAATAGCCGTAGTCGTAGCCCAGCACGCCGGCTTCCGAGAGCAGGCTGTTGAAGGCTTCCAGCTTGGCCTGGCCGGCGCGGATGTTGTTGACCGGCACGTATTCGGCCTGGTTGGTCTGGTCCACCAGCACGCAATGGCGCTGGCTGAAGGTGCCGCGCTGCACATCCTCGCCCGAAAGCCGCACGCGGTGGCCTTCCAGCAGCAGGGTGCCGAAGGCCAAGGCTTCGCCGGTCGCCCAGTCGATGCCCTCGCCGGTCTCGATGGCCTGCCGCTTGGCTTCCAGCTGGCGCAGGATCTTGGGGTTGGCGTTGAAGTCCGCGGGCACCCGGGCCAGCGCGCCGCCGACCTCGCGCAGCGTGTCCAGCGTCACGGCGGTGCCGTCCAGCCGTTCCTCGTCATCGGTGCCGGCGGCCTTCATGCCGGCCCAGTGGCCTTCCAGCCAGTCGGCCTTGTTCGGCTTGAAGTTCATCGCGGTCTGGAAGGCTTCGTCCAGCTTCTGGTTGAAGGCGTCGTACATCGCCTGGCTGGCTTCGGCCGAAAGCGAACCCTCGCGCGCCAGCTTCTCGGCGTACAGCGTGCGGGTGGTCTTCATGTCCTTGATGCGGCCGTACATGATCGGCTGGGTGAAGGCCGGCTCGTCGCCCTCATTGTGGCCGTGGCGGCGGTAGCAGACGATGTCGAGCACGATGTCGGTGGCGAATTCCTGGCGGAAGTCGGCGCACATCTTCGCCGCGAAGACCACCGCCTCCACGTCGTCGCCGTTCACGTGCAGGATGGGCGCCTGCACCGCCTTGGCGATATCCGTGCAGTACAGGCCGGAATAGGCGTGGGCCGGCACGGTGGTGAAGCCGATCTGGTTGTTCGTGACGATGTGGACCGTGCCGCCGGTGCGGTAGCCGATCAGTTGGCTCATCGCCATCGTCTCATACACCAGGCCCTGGCCGGCGAAGGCGGCGTCGCCATGCAGCAGGATCGCCATGACGCTGCGGCGGCCCTTGGTGTCGCCGGCCTCGTCCTGGCGGGCGCGGACCTTGCCGACCACGACCGGGTTCACCGCTTCCAGGTGGCTGGGGTTCGGCTGCAGCGAGAGGTGGATCATGCGGCCGCCGATCTCGAGGTCGGCCGAGGTGCCCAGGTGGTACTTGACGTCGCCGCTGCCCTGCACGTCGTCGGTGCCGGCGAAGACGCCCTTGAACTCGCCGAAGACCTGGGCGTAGGGCTTCTTGACCACGTTCACCAGCATGTTCAGCCGGCCGCGATGCGCCATGCCGATGGCCATCTCGTTCACGCCGGCCTTGGCACACACCTCGATCACGGTCTGCACCGCGGGGATGGTGCTCTCGCCGCCTTCCAGGCCGAAGCGCTTGGTGCCCGGGTACTTGCGGGCGCAATAGGCCTCGAAGCCCTCGGCCTCGGTCAACTGCTCCAGTATCTGGCGCTTGCCCTCGGCGTCGAAGGCGCCGGCCCAGGGCGCACCTTCCACCTTGCGCTGGATCCAGGCCTTCTGGCCGGGGTCCTGGATGTGCATGAACTCGACGCCGATCGGGCCGCAATAGGTGGCGCGCAGCACCTGCATGATCTGGCGCAGCGTCGGGTTGGTCAGGCCCAGCACGTTGTCGATGAAGATCGGCCGGTCCAGGTCGGCGTCGGTGAAGTTCCAGAAGGCCGGGTCAAGCTCCGCGTGCTTGGCCGGCTGGGTCAGGCCCAGCGGGTCCAGCTGGGCTTCCAGGTGGCCGCGGACGCGGTAGCTGCGGATCAGCATCAGCGCGCGGATGCTGTCCAGCACGGCGCGGCGGATGTCCTCCTGGCTGGCACCACCCTTGGCGCCCGGCTTGACCGGCGGCGCCTCGGGTTCGGGCGCGAAGCCGCCGCGGGCGCGCGGCGCCCAGCTGGCACCCGACGCATCGGTCAGCACCGCGCGGGCGTCGTCGTTCAGCGCGCTGAACAACTCGGCGAAGGAGGCATCGACGCTGTCCGGCTTCTCCGCCCAGCGGGCGTAGAGGTCCGCGAGGAAGGCGGCGTTGGCGCCGTTCATCACGGTTGCGAGGATGTCCACTCCGGCCATGCTTCGTCTCCGTCCCGCCCCGGAAAAGCCGGGGCGGCCGTCAGTTCGGGTTGCGCCCGGCGGGGCGGGGAGCCGCGCCGGGCCTCATGCCTGCCGCATCAGCGGCAAAGCGCCGCACCCAACATGGGATGCGGCGCGGGTTAACACAGTCTTCGTGGCAAGGATGCGGCGAAACGATTGCCTGACATGCCTTGACCGCAACTTAACACCGCCGCCACGCCTTGGGCCTGGTCAGGCTGCCCAATCGGTAGGCGCCCTGCCCCTTGGCACCGATGACGTCAGCCGCCGAGCGCCTTGACCATCGTGCTGCCCAGCGCTGCCGGGCTGTCGG
>CAIMOR010000190.1 GCA_903843125.1 uncultured Rhodospirillales bacterium | reverse complement strand
CCGGCACCAGAACCGGCCACCCCGGGGAGACGCCAGATGAACCGCGAGATGCCGCCCACCCTCCGCCGCCGCGCCCTGCTCGCCACGCCGCTGCTGCTGCCGCACCTGGCCCGCGCCCAGGGCGGCGCCGCGGGGGCGGACTGGCCCAACCGCCCGGTGCGCTACATCAACCCCTACCCGGCCGGCGGCCCGACCGACACGCTCTCCCGCCTCTACTGCGCCAAGATGAGCGAACTGACCGGCCAGCAATTCGTGGTGGAGAACCGTGCCGGCGCCGGCGGCAATGTCGGCAGCGACTTCGTCGCCAAGAGCCAGCCGGATGGCTACACCATCGGCCTCGGCGGCATCGCCAGCCACGCCATCGCGCCGACGCTGTATCCCTCGCTGCCGTTCGACGTGGAGCGCGATTTCACGCTGGTCGCCGGCATCTGGCAGCTGCCCAACCTGCTGGCGGTGCACCCCTCCATCCCGGCCACGACGACGGCCGAACTGATCGCGCTGCTGAAGGCCAATCCGGGCAAGTACAGCTTCGGCTCGGCCGGCTCCGGCACCACGCTCCACCTGGCCGGGGAGATGTTCAAGCAGCTGGCCGGGGTGGAGATGCAGCACATCCCCTATCGCGGCAGCGCCCCGGCCCAGGTGGACCTGATGGCCGGGCGCGTGGCGATGATGTTCGACAACATGCCCGGCACGCTGGCGCTTTCGCGCGACGGCAAGGTGCGGCCCATCGCCGTCACCAGCCTGGCGCGCAGCCCGGTGGCGCCGGAAATCCCGGCCATCAGCGAAACCCTGCCCGGCTTCGACGTCATCAGCTGGACCTGCGTCTCCGGCCCGGCCGGGCTGCCGCGCCGCATGGTGGAACGCCTGGCCGCCTTCACCCGCCGCGCGGTGCAGAGCGCCGACCTGGTGCAGGCCTATTTCAACCAGGGCGCCATGGCCTGGGACATCCAGTCCGAGGAACTCAACCTCTACGCCGCCGCCCAACGCGCCAGGCTCGCGCCACTGATCCGCGCGAGTGGGGCCAAGGTGGATTGATCCGGTGAACTGACGAGGAGCGTGCGCAATGTGGCCACAGACCAAGGAGTTCAGCGCCAATCGAGAGGCCGACCGGGAGCGCCGGGCGTCGCGCGGTGGCATCGTTGCCCTCGCCGTGGTGGTGGTGACGGTGCTGGTGGCACTGGCCTGGGCGCTGTTGGGCTGGTTGGGGGTATTGACCAACGGGATGCTGCCGCTGCGCCGTTGAGCGGACAAGCCTTGCCCCGGCCCCGGCCGCGCCCACAGTATGGGCCATGGCCACTCCCGCCCCCGCCTTGTTCGCCGAGGCCGATCCCACCTTTGCCGAGTTGCTCGCCGCCCGCCCGGCGCTGACCCTGCACGCCCATGACGGCCTGCTGCTGGAAGGCGTGGCGCTGGCCCGCATCGCCGCGGCGGTCGGCACCCCCACCTGGGTCTATTCCGCCACCACGCTGCGCCGGCGCTACCGGGCGCTGGCCGCCGCGCTGGCCGGCGCCGGGCTGGACGCGGAGATCCACTACGCGGTGAAGGCCAACACCAACCGCGCGGTGCTGGCCGTGCTGGGTGCCGAGGGCGCCGGCGCCGACATCGTCAGCGAAGGCGAGCTTCGCGCGGCCCGCCAGGCCGGCATCGCCGCCCGCCACATCGTCTTCTCCGGCGTCGGCAAGTCCGAACGCGAACTGCGCCTGGCCCTGGCCGAGGACATCCACCAGATCAACGCCGAAAGCGCCGAGGAGATCGCGATGATCTCGGCGCTGGCGGCCAGCCTTGGCCGCACCGCCCGCGTCGCCATCCGGGTCAACCCGGATGTCGATGCCGGCACGCATGCAAAAATCACCACCGGCAAAAGCGACAACAAGTTCGGCGTCGCCTTCGACGAAGCGCTCGCCCTCTACGCCCACATGGCCACCCTGCCCGGCATCCAGCCGGTCGGCATCGCCACCCATATCGGCAGCCAGATCACCAACGGCATGGCCGCCTATCGCGCCGCCTATGCCCGGCTGGCCGAACTGGTCCACGGCATCCGCGCCCATGGGCTGCCCATCCTCCGCATCGACTGCGGCGGCGGCCTCGGCATTCCCTACCGCGACGAAGCCGCGCCCAGCCCGGAAGCCCTGGCCGGCGCCATCAAGGCCACGCTGGGCGGGCTCGGCCTGCCGGTGATGCTGGAACCCGGCCGCTGGTTGGTCGGCCCGGCCGGCGTGCTGCTCAGCGCGGTGGTGCTGCAGAAGCAGGGCGCCAGCCGCCGCTTCGTTGTCACCGACGCGGCGATGAACGACCTGGTCCGCCCGGCGATGTACGACGCCTGGCACGGCATCCTGCCCGTCTCCCCCCGCGCCTTCGCGGCCGAGGCGACACCCGCCGACGTCGTCGGCCCGGTCTGCGAAACCGGCGACACCTTTGCCCGTGGCCGCGCGTTGCCGCTGCTGGAGCCGGGCGAGCTGG
>CAIMOR010000189.1 GCA_903843125.1 uncultured Rhodospirillales bacterium | reverse complement strand
GCCGGCCAGCACCGGCCAGGGCGCCCCCAGCCCCAGCCCATGCGTTGCCAGCGCCGCCAGCCCGGCCAGCACCCAGGGCGCCAGGTCGCCGCGGCCGCGCCAGATCGGCACCAGGATCGCCAGCATGGTGGCGATGGCGGCGAAGAAGATCGGATGCCCCGGGCGCAGCTGCACCGCGGCGCCGAAGCTGTGGCCCAGCGCCACCATGGTCATCCAGTTGCACCACATCGTCATGCCGGCGCCGAGGATGAAGGCGACATCGCGCCGCCCCGCGCGCATCTCGGCGACGAACAGCGCGAAGCCGTTGTCCACCAGCCAGGCCAGGGTGAACCACAGCCGCCAGCCGCGCAGCCGGTCCAGCGCCGGGGCCAGCGCCGCGCCCATCGGCGCCATGCGCAGGTTGATGACCAGGCAGGCCAGCGTGGCCGCCATGATCGGCGCCGGGTCCGCCCAGAGCTGCAGCGCCACCAGCTGCGCCGAGCCGGCGAAGGTCAGGCCCGACATCAGCAGCACCTCGGCCAGCGACAGCCCCTTGCCGGCGGCGATGACGCCGATGACCAGGCCGAACGGGATCAGGCCAACCGTGATGGCCAGCGCGGCGCGGCAGCCACGCAGCCAGCCGGCACGCGAGAAGGTCTCCATGGCCGGCAGGATTAGCAGAGCGCGGCGGCGGAGCTAGAGTGCCCGCGATTCATGGGAGAAACGCGCATGTTGGATCTGAGCGGCAAGGTTGCCTTCGTCAGCGGGGCCGGCTCGGTCGGTGAAGGCCAGGGGGATCGGAGTTTCGGCAATGGCAAGGCGACGGCGGTGCTGATGGCGCGCCAGGGCGCCCACGTCTTCGGCACCGACATCAACCCGGCCGCCCTGGCCGAAACCGCCGCCATCATGGCGCGCGAAGGGCTGAGCTTCGCCGGCCGTGTCACCAACATGACCGACAGCGCCGACGTCGCCGCGGCCGTGCAGGACTGCGTGGCCCGGTTCGGCGGGCGGATCGACATTCTGGTCAACAACGTCGGCGGCAGCGCGCCGGGCGGCCCGGTGGACATGACCGAGGAGGCCTGGGACGCGCAGATGCAGCTGAACCTGAAGACCTGCTTCCTGGGCTGCAAGCACGTGCTGCCGGTGATGCTGGCGCAGCAGAAGGGCGCGGTGGTGAACCTGGCCAGCGTCGGCTGCATGAGCTTCACCGTCGGCGGGCGGGTGAATGCGGCCTATGCGGCCAGCAAGGCGGGCGTCATCGCCTTCAGCCGCGCCACCGCCATCGCGCATGTGAAGGACGGCATCCGCGTGAACACGGTGGTGCCGGGCACCATGCACACGCCGCTGGTGGAACACCGCCTGGTCAAGCAGATGGGCCTGAACGACGCCGAGGCGCTGATCGCCAGGCGCAACGCCAGCGTGCCGATGGGCTTCATGGGCAACGCCTGGGACATCGCCAATGCCGTGGTGTTCCTGGCCAGCGACGAGGCGCGCTACATCACCGCGACGCAGCTGGTGGTGGATGGCGGGCTGACCGCGGCGCGACCGACCGGCTGAAGCCGGCCGCGCCAGCCGTCAGCTCACAGCCACTGCTGGAAGGCGTCGAACACCATGCGGTAGCCGGCGTCTTCGCGCACCAGGTGCGCATAGCCGGGGAAGTGGATGTGCATGCCGGCCACCAGCAGGCCATCCGTCGCCACGTGGTCGAACATGCGCAGCCGCGTCGCCGCGGCCTGGGCCGGGTCGATGTCGAAGGCCATGGTCACGTCGGGGCGCGGTACCTGCACTTCCGGCACGTGGACGATGTCGCCCCAGATCAGCAACTGCTCATTGCCTGACGCCACCAGGTAGCCGGTATGCCCCGGCGTGTGGCCGGGCAGCGGCATGGCCGTCACGCCCGGGAAGACCTCGCCGCCGGTGAACAGGCGCTTGGCGTAGGGTGCGATCTGTTCGCGCGCGTGGCGGAAATTGCGCAGGCGGCTGTTCTCGTCCGCCTTGGCCATCTCGGCATCGTCCAGCCAGAAGCGCGGCTCGGCGGCGTGCATCGCCAGCTCGGCATTGGGGAAGCACTTGGCGCCGCTGTCGTCCACCAGGCCGTTGGAATGGTCGGGGTGCATGTGGGTCAGCAGCACCGTGTCCACCTCGGCGGGCGAAACGCCCACGGCGGCCAGGTGGGCGAGCAGGCGGCCGGCGCTGGCCTGCATCTTCCCGCCGCAGCCGGTATCCACCAGCGCGGTGCGGCCCTGGCTGCGGATCAGGAAGGTGTTCACCGCCGTGCGCCGCGGCACCGGGCGGAACGCGGCGCGCAGCATGGCGGAGCTGTCCTCCACCGTGATGTTCTGCATCACCGCCATGGAGCCTTCGAGGAAGCCATCGCTCAACGTGGTCACGGTGATGTCGCCGACGCGGCGATGCATCACCGCGGGAACCTGGTGCTCGGGAAGGGTCATGGGTGGTCCTTCATGGCTGGCGCGCCGCGTGAACGGCGCGCCACATGGTTCAGCTGCGCTGCAGCACCTCGATGCGGACGCCTTCCGGCGATTCGACGAAGCTGATGCGGGTGCCCGGGCGGATGTCGTTCGGCTCCATCGTCACCTTGGCGCCCTTGGCCCGCAGGTCGGCGATCGCGGCGTCCACGTCGGCCACGATGAAGCCGAAGTGGTCCAGGCTGTTCTTGCCCGTCGCGGCCTCGGTGACCGGCAGCAGGAAGATGTCGGCGCCGCCGACCTTCAGGTCGATCCGGGTCTTGCCGCCGGCGGGGGTGCGGATGACCTCGGCGCCGAACATGGTCTGGTACCAGGCGGCGGTCGCCTCGGGGTCGGTGGTGTACAGGTGCATGTGGTCGAACGTGTAGGCCGGCATCGGGCGTTTCCTTGCTTGGAGGCGCGCAGCCTAGCCCTGCCCCGGCCGCGAGTCAGCCCGCCTGCAGCAACTCCACCGGCACGCCGTCCGGGCCCTTGATGAAGGCGATGCGCCGGCCGCGGATGGTGGTCGGCGGCAGCGCGAACTCGGCGCCGCGGGCGGCCAGCGCGGCCGCGGCGGCGTCGATGTCGGCCACGGTGAAGCCCAGGTGCTCCAGCCCCGCATGCGGCGCCGCCGGGGCCGGGCCGCAGGCCTCGCCGGGCAGGATCACGTTGACCAGCAGCGTCAGCCCGCCCAGGCGCAGTTCGTGGCGCGGGCGCGGCCCGTCCACCTGCCGCACCAGCGTGGCGCCGAGCACCCGGACATACCACGCCGCCGCCGCCGCGGCGTCCGCGCTGCGCAGGTGGACATGGTCGAGCGTCAGGGCCGGCGCGGGCATCCCGGCCACCCGGTCAGCCGCGGCGCCATCGGGCGGCGCCTGGGCTCCGCAGGGTTCGGTCGGCTCAGCCATCGCGCAGCGCCCGCACCCGGTCCTCCGCGGCCTCGGCGGCCATGTCCAGCGCGGCCACGGCGGTGCCGCGGGCGAAGCCGGCGCGCGCCAGGGCACCGAGCGCCTTCAGCCGCACCTCCGGCGTCACCGCCTGCCGCGCGAAGGGGCCGAAGCGGCGACGGCGGCAGAACATCAGCGCGGCGCCGAGTTCGTCGGCCGGCAGCACCGCCTGCGCCACCTCTCCGGCGACACCCTTGGCCGAAAGGTGGGCGGCGATGGCGCGGCGCGACCGGCCGCCACGGGCCAGGCGGCGGGCGCGGCTGGCGGCG
>CAIMOR010000188.1 GCA_903843125.1 uncultured Rhodospirillales bacterium | reverse complement strand
CGCGTGCTGGCGCTGGCCTGCGGCGTGGGCGGCGTGGCGCTGGTGATGGCGGGCAACGGCTTCGACCTGGGCACCGGCAAGCTGCCGGGGGTGGCGCTGTGCCTGGTGGCCTCGGTCAGCTTCGCGCTGGGCACCGTGATCACCAAGCGCTGGCCGCTGGCCATGGCGCCGGGGGCGGCGGTGGTGTGGCAGGTGGCGCTGGGGATGATCCCGCTGATCGGCGGCGCGCTGCTGTTCGAGCAGCCGCGGGTCGCGGCGGTCTCGGCCGGCGGCTGGGTGATCCTGGCCTATATGGCGGTGGTGCCGCTGTGCCTTTGCTACCTGGCCTGGTTCGCGGCGCTGCGGCGGCTGCCGGCCAGCCTGTGCACCCAGGGCAGCCTGCTGTCGCCGGTGGTGGGCATGATGGGCAGCGCGCTGCTGCTGGAGGAGCCGTTCGGGCCGCGGCAGGTGGCGGCGTTCCTGCTGATCGTGGTGGGGGTGGTGCTGGCGGTGCGCGGCTGAAGCGGGCCGCGCATCGGCCCCGCGTCAGTCGGACGACGACGCCTTCATGGTCCGCTTCTCCTGCGCGCTGCGGTACAGCGCCAGGCCGCGATACAGCCCGTGCACCATCTTGGAATAGGGCAGGGTGACGAACAGGCTCAGCACCAGGCCCAGGTGGATGGCCAGCAGCACGCCCATGGCGCCGGTATGGCGGATGCCCAGCAGCAGCAGCCCCGTCGCCGCCACCAGGAACAGCAGCGCCAGCAGCGCGAACTCGCCGCCCGCCAGGTGCTTGGCCACCGGCACCGGGTCGGTGACGATCTTGACCCAGGTGAGGCCGATGACGCCGAGCAGCATCAGCGCGCCGCCCCAGGTGCCCAGCTGCACAGGGAGGGAGAGGAAGGCGTAGGGTGCTTCCAGCGCCAGCCAGTGGTCGTACACCGTCGCCACGCTGGTGGAGGCGAAGCAGAGCAGGAAGCCGTACATCAGCGCCTGGTGCGACCAGCGGCGATGCGTGGCGAAGCCCTCATCGGTGTCGTTGCAGCCATGGCCGCCGCCGCCGAGGTTGCGCAGCGTCAGGATATCCACGGTGGCATCCGCCGCCGGCGCGATGACGGGGCCGGGCTTGCTGCCGGTGCCACGCCAGTAGCGCACCGCGCCCACCGTCAGCGCCAGCACCGAGAAGCCGAGCGAACCGCCGGCCAGCACCACCATCAGCCACCAGGGGATGACCTGGTAGAAGGCGCCCGGCCCGGCATGCGCGCCGTACAGCACGCCGGGGTCCTGGATGACGGCGGTGAGGATCAGGGCAAGGGCGATGCCCAGCGCCGCCACCAGCGAGACCACGGTGCCGTTGCGCTTGAACACGTTGCCCAGTGCCGGCGGCCAGGCGTATTGCTCGTAGCTCTCGTTGCGGATGGTCGCGAAGCTGCTGGGCAGGTTGATGCCGAAGGCATGCGGCGGCGCGTATTGGCAGGAATGGTAGCAGCCCTTGCAGCCGTGGCACAGGTTGGCCAGGTGCTGCATGTCGCCGGTGGAGAACTCGCGCCGCAGCGTCATCGCCGGGAAGACGGCGCAATAGCCCTCGCAGTAGCGGCAGGCGTTGCAGACCTCCAGGTAGCGGCGGGCTTCCTGCGTGGCGTCGGATTCCGTGGGCATCAATTGGCTTCCCCAGAGCGCGTTGCAAAGAAGCGCGAAGGCAGTGTGTAGCTGACCCGGGCGGCCCGCTTGCGGGCCGAGAGGCCGAATGGCCGACGCGGGCTTATGCCCGCGCAAGCCAAGCACGCGGAGGCGTGCGCCGGCGCCTGAGGCTCAATTACGCACATTGCGCGCTGCCTCTTCCCCGGCCAGGCGGCCAAACACGGTACCGATGGTCATGCCGAAGCCAGCCAGATAGCCCTGGCCCAGGATGTTGCCAGCCATGATCTCGCCACTGGCAAAGATATTCGCCGCCGGCTTGCCGTCGGCCATCATCACCCGCGCCTTGTCGTTGACCTTGACGCCCAGGAAGGTGAAGGTGATGCCGGGCATCATCGGGTGGCCGATGAAGGGCGGCGTATCGATCTTCCGCGCCCAGTTGGATTTCGGCGGGGTCAGGCCTTCGGTGCGGCAGCCATCCAGCTCCTGCCCGTTGAAGCTGCCCGGCTGTACCGCCGCGTTGTAGTCGGCCACCACCTTTTCCAGCTTGTCGGCATCCAGCTCGAACATGCCGGCCAACTCGCGGATGCTGTTCGCGCGCATCGGCGGGAAGACGCTGGGCAAGTAGTTCATCACCGCCTTGCTGTCGGTGATGGCGAAGGCGCGCTGGTCCGGCTGCTGCGCGATCAGGCGGCCCCAGATGGCGTAGCGCTTCGGCCAGGTGTCCTCGCCCTCGTCGTAGAAGCGCTCGACATTCTTGTTCACCACGATGCTGAACGGCGTGCAGTCGAGCCGCATGGCCAGGCCGCCGTCTTCCATCGGCGAGCGTGCGTCGTTGCAGACGGCGTGGAACTGCGTGGGGTCGCCGACCTGCTGCACGCCGCCCGAGAGCATGTCCTTCAGCACGGTGCCCTGGGCGTAGGGCGTGCCGCGGATCTGGAAGTTGTCGGCCGCCGCGCCCCAGTACTCGCGCATCCATTGCCGGTTGGCCTGAAAGCCACCGGCCGAGGCGACCACGGACTTGGCGCGGATGCGGTTGGGGAAGCCGCGATAGCTGACGATGGCTTCCTTGAAGAAGCCGTCTTCCACGTCGAGGTGCTGCACCTCGGTATCGTACAGGATCAGCACGCCGAGCCGTTCGGCCGTGCGGTACAGCGCGTTGACCAGCGCCTTGCCGCCGCCGAGGAAGAAGGCGTTGGTGCGGGAGAGCGAGAGCGTGCCGGAGAGCGAAGGCTGGAACACCACGCCGCATTCCCTGAGGAAGCCCGGCGCGTGCTGGCTGGCGCGGATGCAGGTGCGCGCCAGGTGCTCGTCGGTCTTGCCCTTGGTGACCCGCAGCAGGTCGTCCCAGTATTCCTCTTCCAGGTAGCTCTCGGTCAGCACGTCGGTCGGGCCGGGGTGCAGCGCGCGCAGGTTGCGGGTGTGCCGGCTGTTGCCGCCGCGCAGGCTTTTCGGCGCGTGTTCGGCCACCACCACGCTGGCGCCCAGCTTGCGGGCACTGATGGCGGCGCAGAGCGCGGCATTGCCGCCGCCCACCACCAGCACATCGAATACCTGGCCCAGATCAGGCATCGTCATTCCCCCTTGCGCCCGGTCGGCGCCGATGAGTCCACCGGCGCCGAGCATCGGCCGCTCAATCCAATGCCCAGCCTCCGTCGCAGATCTGCCGAAGCGTGCGACGGAGGCTGGATGCCATCGCTTCTAACGGGAAGGGCCGGGGTGTAAAGCCTGCGCCATGTCAACCGTACCGCTCGCCTCCCGTCCGCTGCTCCGCCTGCTGCCCCGCCTGGACCGTCGGGTGAAGGCCGGCCACCCCTGGGCCTTCTCGAATGAGATCGCCATGACGCCCGCGGCCAAGGCGTTGCCGCCGGGCAGCCTGGTGCGGGTTGAGGGCGATGACGGCTGGAACCACGGCACCTGGATGTTCAATCCGCACAGCCTGATCGCGGCGCGCCGGCTGGACCGTGCCGCCGATGTGGCGATCGACCTCGCCTGGGTGCAGGCCAGGCTGGCCGCGGCGCTGGCGCTGCGGAGCAGGCTGTACGACGGCACCTGCTATCGGCTGGTGCATGCCGAAGCCGATGGCCTACCGGGGCTGGTGATTGACCGCTATGGCGACACGCTGGCGCTGCAGGCTAACACGGCGGGCATGCAGGCGCTGACGCCGCTGCTGGTGCAGGCGCTGGTGGCGCTGCTGAACCCGCGCGCGATCATCGCCCGCAACGATGCCAGCGTGCGCACGCTGGAGGGACTGCCGGAGGAAACCGGCCTGCTGCTGGGCGAGGATGCGACCGCCACGGTGCAGGAGGGTGGGCTGACCTTCAGCGTCGACCTGCTGGGCGGCCAGAAGACCGGCTGGTTCTTCGACCAGCGGGAGAATCGCGCCCGCGTCGCCCGGCTGGCGCAGGGCGGTACCATGCTGGATGCCTTCTGCCACACCGGCGGCTTCGGCCTGCAGGGCGCCGCCGCCGGTGCTACGAACGTGACACTGCTGGACCGCAGCGCCCCCGCGCTGGACCTCGCCATGTCCACCGCCGCCGCCAACGGCCTGGCCGGGCGCGTGGTGGCGCTGAAGGCCGAGGCGCTGGAGGAGCTGGAGCGCCTGAACGCGACCGGGGCGCTGTTCGATGTGGTCGTCGCCGACCCGCCGGCCTTCGCCAAGTCCCGCAAGGACAACCAGGTGGCGCTGCGCGGCTATGCCAAGCTGGCGCGGCTGGCGGCCGGGCTGGTGGCGCCGGGCGGCTTCCTGTTCCTGGCCAGTTGCAGCCATCATGTCGCGGCCGGGGAATACGCCGATGCCTGCATCTTCGGCATCGGCAAGGTGCGGCGAGAGGTGAAGCTGCTGGGGCAGTACGGCGCCGGGTGCGACCACCCGGTGCATCCGCAGCTACCCGAGAGCGCCTATCTGAAGGGGTTGTTGTTCCAGCTCGGCTGAGACGCGGGCGAGCACGCTGTCCCAGTCGCCCAGGGCGGGTTGGCGGAACAGGCGCATGGTCGGGTACCAGGGACTGTCCTGCCGCCCCAGCAGCCAGCGCCAGTCCGGCACCGCGGGCAGCAGCAGCCAGCACGGCCGGCCCAGCGCGCCGGCCAGGTGGGCGACGCTGGTATCGACGCTGACCACCAGGTCGCAGTTCGCCAGCAGGGCGGCGGTCTCGTTGAAGTCGACCAGGCGCTCGCCCAGCCAGGTGATGGCCTGGCCGGATTGGCGCAGGAAGGCGGCGTCGTTCGGGCGCAGCTCGGTCTGCGCCAGCAGCAGTTGCCGGCCCGGTGCGGCCAGCGCCAGGGCCAGCCTGGCCAGAGGCACGCTGCGGTTGGCGTCGTTCAGGTGGCCGGTGCTGCCGGAGGCGACGACGGCGACGCGCAGCCCTTGGCTGGGCGGCAGGCTGGCGGCCCAGGCGGCGGCGCGCGCGGGGTCGGCGGCCAGGTAGGGCACCCTGGCGGGAATGCTGTCCAGCCTGGTGCCGAGCGCCAGCGGCAGGCTCATCAGCGAGCATTGCAGGTCGTGCGGCGGCAGCGGCTGGCCGGCGGCGACCACCTGGACCGGGCCGGGCAGGCTGCGCAGCAGCGCGGCGAGTGCCACCGGCACCTCCAGCACCACGCGGGCGCCGAGCGCGGCCACCAGCGGGGCGTAGCGGCAGAACTGCAGGGTATCGCCGAAGCCCTGCTCGTCATGCAGCAGGATGGTGCGGCCGGCGAGCTGCGTCTCGCCGAGCCAGAGCGGCGCGCGGCGCTGCAGCTTCGGGTCGGCGCCGACGCAGCCGCGACGGGCTTCGAAGTTGGCGAGACCCGCGGCCAGGTCGCCGGCGCGCAGCTGCATCAGCGCCAGGTCGAAGCGGGCCTCGATGAAATCGGGGTCGGCCGCCAGGGCGGCCTGCAGCGCGGCGGTGGCGGCTTCCAGCTGGCCCTGCGCTTCCAGCACGCCGGCCTGGCCGGCCAGCGCGTCCGGCAGGCCGGGATGCGCGGCCAGCAGAGCCTGGTAGCCAGCCTGGGCTTCGTCGAGCCGGCCGAGGCGGCGCAGGGCGTGGGCCCGGTTCAGGCTGGGCAGCGGCGCGGCGGGGTCCAGCACCAGGGCGCGTTCGTGGCTTTCCAGCGCCTCGGCGGGGCGGCCGAGCGCCAGCAGCGCGGCGCCGCGGCCGTCCCAGGCGCGGGCCAGGGTGGCGGCCAGCGCCAGGGCGGCGTCGTAGGCGGCCAGGGCTTCCTCCGGCCGGCGCAGGGCCGCCAGGGTATCGGCATGGTCGCAGCGCAGGCCGGCGTCCCGTGGGTATTGGGCCTGCAGCCGCAGGAAGCTGGCGATGGCCTCGGCGTGGCGGCCGAGGCTGGCCAGCAGTACCGCCCGGCGCCGGCCAGCGCCGGGGTGGGCGGGCGCCACGGCCAGCAGGGCTTCCAGCGCGGCCAGGGCTTCGGTGGGGCGGTCCAGCGCCTCAAGCAGCGCGGCGCGGCGGTGCTGCGCTTCCGCGTGGGCCGGTTCGGCGGCGAGCAGGCGGTCCAGCGTGGCCAGCGCCTCGTCCGGGCGGCCCAGCGCCTCCAGCGCCTCGGCGCGGGCCAGCAGCAGCAGCGGACTGCCGGGCTGGCGCCCCAGGCCGCGGTCCAGCGCCGGCAGCGCCGCGGCCGGGTCGCCGCAGGCCGCCAGGGCCAGACCGAGCTGGGCTTCGGCGGCGGGGTCGTTCGGGGCCACCGCCAGCAGCCGATGGGCCACGGCCACCGCCTCGGCCGCTCGGCCGAGTTGCAGCAGCGTGGCGGCCTGGTTGTGCAGCGCGTCGGTGAAGCCGGGCTGGGCCTCGGCGGCAGCGGCGAAGCGGGTGGCGGCCTCGGCCGGGCGACCGAGGGCACGCAGCGCGGCGCCGCTGTTGTTCAGCGCGCGGGGGTGGCCGGGCTCGGCCGCCAGCGTTGCCTCGAAGCCGGCCAGGGCCTGGGCCGGCTGGCCCAGCTGCAGCCAGGTTACCCCGAGCAGGTGGTTGGCCTCGGCATGGCCGGGCGCCAGGCGCAGCGCCTGCTGGTACAGCTGTTGCGCCCGCGCCACGTCGCCGGCGCGGTGCAGCGGCAGCGCCTCGGCAAGCAGGGCTTCGGCCGCCAGGGTGGGTTCGGGATTATCGTCTGGCATGGGCGGTCAATGCGACCAACGCAGGGGTTAGGCAAGCCGGATGAACCAGCTTGAGCGGACGTATCGGGCCAGCGCCTACGAGGCCGCCGGGGCGGTGGCGCGGATCGGCCGGCGGAGCGGCGCGGTGGATGCGCTGCTGGGGCGGCTCGGGGTGCGGCGGGGCGGCTTCCTCGGCGCGTGGAACCCGTTGAGCCGGCGGATGCCGGCGGGCTGGAACCGCCGGATGCAGGCCAGGCTGGCCGAAGCGGCACGACGGCTGCCGGCGGCCGGGGGCTGGGGCGGCGCGCGGCGCTGGCGGGAGGCGCATTGGCTGTTCGGCGCCGACCCGCGGCGGCTGGCGGTGCTGGCGCGGCGGTTCCGCCAGGCCGCCTTCGTGGAGGTGCGGCGCGGCCAGCCGGCGCGGCTGCGGTGGGTATTCCCGCGGCCGCGGTAGCCGCGGACGGGCGGCATCACGCCGGTTGCAGCGGCAATTCCAGCCAGAACAGGCTGCCGCCGCCGGGGTTTTCCGCGTAGCCAAGCCGCCCGCCCATCAGCGCCACCAGCCTGGCCGATATCGCCAGCCCGAGGCCGCTGCCCTGCACGGTGGCGTCGGCGTCGGACAGGCGTTCGAAGTCGCGGAACAACCGGCCGCGGTCCGCGCTGGCGATGCCGCGGCCGGTATCGACCACTTCCAGCCGCAGCCCTTCGGTGCCGGCCGCGAGCAGCCGCAGCGAGATGCCGCCCTGGGCGGTGAACTTGACCGCGTTGCCGAGCAGGTTGAGCAGCACCTGGCGCAGCCGCACCGGGTCCACCCGGGCGGCCAGCGGTGCGTCCGGCTCCACCTCCAGCGCCAGCTGCAGCCCCTTCGCCGCGGCGGCGGGGCCGACCATCTCCAGGCATTCCGAGACCAGCGGGCGCAGCGGCGTGACGCTGGGGCTGAGGTCGAGCTGGCCGGCCTCGATGCGGGAGAAGTCCAGGATGCCGCTGATCATGTCCAGCAGGTGCCGGCCGGCCGACTGCATGGCGGCGAGCTGGTCGCGCTGGGTCTCGCGCAGGCCGCGGTCCAGGCTGAGGACCTGGGCGAAGCCGAGGATGACGTTCAGCGGCGTGCGCAGCTCATGGCTCATCGAGGACAGGAAGCGGGATTTGGCGCGGCTGCCGGCCTCGGCGGCGTCGCGGGCCTGGGCCAGTTCCACCTCGCGCACCGCGCGTTCGCGTTCCAGGCGCAGGCGCTCGGTAACGTCGCGGGTGACGACGACAAAGCCGTCCGGCGCGCCGGAGTCGGGGTTCCGCGTCAGCCGCACGGTGCCTTCCACCCAGGCTTCCTCGCCGGGGGCCAGGTCGGGGCGCAGCACGCGGTAGACCAGGCTGGTCTCCTCGGTGGCGCCGCTGGTCAGGGTGGCCATGGTGGCGGCGACGGCGGCGCGGTCGTCCGGGTGGATGTGGTCCAGGCTGGGGCGGCCGATGATCTCGGCCGGCGGCCGGCCCATGACGCGCTGCGCCGCCGGGGAGGCGTAGAGCCGGGTGAGGTCGAGCCCGAGGCGGGTGACCATGTCGCCGGAGTTTTCGGCCAGGATGCGGAACCGTGCCTCGGCCGCGACGCGGTCCCGCAGGGTGCGGCGCCAGGCCAGGGCCAGCCCCAGCACGCCGGCCGAGAGCAGCAGGGTGATCAGGACCTCAAGGATGGCCTTGCGGCGCCACGGTGCGTCGATCTCGGCGGTGCTGAGGCCGACCATGACGCGCAGCGGGTGGACGTCGATCGGGCCGGAGGCGAAGAGGCGCGGAATGTTGTCGATGGCGGATCTGGCGACGAAGGCCTCGGGCCGGTTCGGCAGGCTGCGCTGGAAGGTTTCGCTGGCGCTGACATCCGCGCCCAGCGCGTCCGGCCGCCAAGGGCTGCGGAACAGCACGACGCCATCGGTGCGGTTCAGCGCTATCAGGCCGCCGGGGCCGAGTTCGAGGCCGTTGAACAACTCGCGGAAGTAGCTGAGCTGGATGCCCGCGGCGACGACGCCGCCGAAGCTGCCATCCGGATTGTTGCGACGTCGGCTGAGGGTGATGCGCCAGATGCCGGTGGCGCGGCCCCGTTCGGGGCGGCTGATGTACAGGCCGAGGTCCGGGTTGGCGCGGTGGGCCTGGAAGTAGTCGCGGTCGGCGAAGTTGGCGCTGTTGAAGCGGCGCATGCCCATGGGGCGGTACAGCATGTTGCCGGCAGCGTCGGTGGCGAAGACGGCGCCGACATGGCTGGCGGTGATGGCGCGGTCGAACAGCACCATGTCGCGGATCTGGACCGGCAGGTCGGTGACGCCGGGGATGGCCAGGTGTTCCTGGATCGCGCGCAGCGACAGGTCGAACACCTCCAGGTTGCGGGCGAGGTCGCGGGCGACCAGGCGGCGCATGTTGTCGGCTTCCTGCGCGGCGCGGTCCCAGGCGTCGCGCCGGGCTTCCAGCAGCAGGGAGCCGACCAGGCCGCAGATGCCGAGCACCACCAGCAGGCTGGCGAGCACCAGGCGGTCAGGCTGCCCCAGCGCCTCCAGCAACCGGCGCATGCCGCGGCCGACCGCGGTCTGCGGTCCCGGGCTGAACAGGCGCCGCGCCACCAGGCCGGCCCGACGGGCGGCGGTGCGCAGGCGCGCCGGTATGGCTCCGGTGCTGCTGATCGTGGCCCCCGTTGCGCTGCTGCCGGGCCGCGCCGCCGGGGCGCAGGCCGGCCCCACCATCGCATCGAAGCCGGGGCGGCGCCAGGATTGCTTGGCCGGCAGGCGCCTGGATGGGCGGCCGGCTGGGCGCCAACTCAGCCGAGCAGGGGCGCGCGGGCGGCGACGAACTCCTCCACCGCGGCGACGTAGCGGGCGCAATCGGCATCGCCCACCGGCAGGCTGAGCGCGGTCATGCCGCGGCGGGCCAGGTAGAGGCCGGCTGACAGCATGTCGAGGAAGAACAGTTCCCGCAGGGCTTCCTCCGCCGGGCTGGCGGTGTAGGCGGTGGTGATGGGGCCGCGGCGGAAATGGGCGCAGGCCATGCTGCCGGTGCCGGTGAACTGCAGCGCGGTGCCGGTGGCGGCGCGGTTGAGGCCGGCGCGCAGCGCCTCGCCGCGGGCGAACAGCGCCTCGGCGGCCGTGGCGGTGAAGATCTCGCCCATCGCGACGCGGCCGGCGGCCATGGAGAGCACGTTGTTGTTGAAGGTGCCGGCATGGCCGAGGCTGCCGGGGCGGTGGCCGTCGAACACGCCCATGATCTCCGCCCGGCCACCGAAGGCGCCGAACGACATGCCGCCGGCGACGTATTTGCCCAGCGTCGTCATGTCCGGGATAACGCCGTGGCGGGATTGCAGCCCGCCGTAGCTGTGCCGGCTGGTCATCACCTCGTCGAAGATCAGCACGGCGCCGGTTTCGGCCGTGGCGGCGCGGATCGCGGCGAGGAAACCGCGGCTGGCGGGAATGCAGCCGCCGCTGCCCAGCATGGGTTCCGCCAGTACCGCGGCCAGGGCGGGGCCGGCTTCGCGGATGGCGGCGGCGGCACCCGCGGCGTCGTTGTAGGTGGCGAAGCGCAAGGGAATGGGCACGTTGACCGGGTTGTGCTCGGCCACGAAGGTCAGCACGCCGCCGTGGTAGCCGCCGCGGAACACCAGGGTTTCCGTGCGCCCGGTGAAGGCGCGGGCGGCCGAGAGCGCCATCAGGTTGGCCTCGGTGCCGCTGTTGGTGAAGCGGACCTGCTGGATGCTGGGGAAGCGGCCGCAGAGCAGGGCGGCGAGGCGGCCCTCGTTCTCGCCGACGGCGGCCAGGTTGACGCCGTTGCTCATGGCGGCGGCGACGGCCGACAGTATGCGCTGTTCGGAATGGCCGAACAGGCCGGCGGTGTATTCGCCGCACAGGTCCAGGTAGCGGTGGCCGTCCACGTCCCACAGGGAACAACCCTCGCCGCGGGCCATGGCGGTGGGGAAGGGGGTGTAGAACAGCACGCTGCGGGTATTGCCGCCGGGCATCACCTCTCGGGCTGCCGCGTGGATGGCGGCGCTGCGCGGGCGGGCGGCGATGTAGCGCTCGCGCGCTTCGGCCAGGGCGGTGGGCAGGGTGCTGTTCAGCATGGGTGCAGGCTTGCGCCGGGGGGCTTTGGCGTCAACCATGCCGGGCATGGAGCAGACGACGAAAATTGCGGTGGGGCTGGCCTTGCTGGCGGGGCCGCTGCCGATGGCACTGGCGGTGCAGCCGCTGCGGCAGTGGCGTAGCAGGGTGGGCCGGGCGGCGCTGCTGCTGCTGGCGCCGCTGGCCATGCTGGGGCAGGGCGCGCTGGCCATGGGCGTGGCGTTGGATGTGGCGGCGCCGGCGGCGGCGGTGACGGCGAAGCTGGCGGCGCAGGTGCTGTTGTATGCCGTGCTGACGGCGCCGGCTGCGCTGCTTGCGGCGCTGCTGCTGGGCCGGGCGGAACCGCCGGGGTTGCGCCCAGCACTGGCGGGGGTAGGGGTTTCGCCGGGGACGCAATTCTGGCGGCTGACCGTGCCGGCGGCGGCGCCGGGCCTGCTGCTGGGCTGGGTGGCGGGCGTGGCGCCGGCGGTGGCGGCCGGGGTGCTGCTGTGGATGCCCTGGCGGTGAGCGCGCCGGAGAGCTTCCAGGCCATCATCGTCGGCGGCGGCCTGGTCGGCAGCGCCATTGCCTGGGGCCTGGCGCGGGAGGGCCTGCGCTGCGTGCTGCTGGACGAGGGCGACATCGCCTTCCGCGCCAGCCGGGGGAATTTCGGCCTGGTCTGGGCGCAGTCCAAGGGGCAGGGCGCGCCGCATTACCAGCGCTGGACGCGGTATTCCGCCAATGCCTGGCCGGAGCTGGCGCGAGAGCTGGCGGATGCGGTGGGTGCCGATGTCGGGCTGCATCAGCCGGGCGGGGTGCACCTGTGCCTGTCCGACAAGGAGATGGCGGACCGCGCCGACCGCATGGCGCAGATGGCGCGGGAGGCCGGCAACAGCCTGCCGTTCCACTACCGGATGATCGAGGCGCCGGAGTTGCGCGGAATGCTGCCGCAGCTGGGGCCGAGCGTGGTGGGGGCGAGCTTCACGCCCTATGATGGGCATGTCGACCCGCTGCGGCTGCTGCATGCCCTGCATCGGGCATTTACGGGTGCCGGCGGCGTGTACGTGCCGAATGCCAAGGTGGAGCGCAGTGACGCGGCGCCGCGCGATTTTCGGGTGATGGCGGCGGGCCGGGTGTTCGAGGCACCGCGGGTGGTGCTGGCCGCCGGGCTCGGCAATGCCGCGCTGGCGCCGGAGTTCGGGCTCTCCGCGCCGGTCAGGCCGCAGCAGGGCCAGGTGCTGGTGACGGAGCGCGTGGCGCCGATCTTCACCATGCCGACCACCAGCGTGCGGCAGACCATGCAGGGCAGCCTGCTGCTGGGCGACAGCGTGGCGGAGGTTGGCTACGACATCAGCCAGAAGCCGGCCGTGATGGCGGAGATTGCCAAGCGGGCGGTGCTGAGCTTCCCGTTCATCGCGCGGCTGAACATCGTGCGGGCCTGGTCGGCGCTGCGCATCATGCCGAAGGATGGCGTGGCCATCTACGACCAGAGCGAGCGCTTCCCCGGCGCCTTCACCGCCAACTGCCATTCCGGCGTGACCCTGGCCGGCGCGCATGCCCGGCTGCTGGCGCCGATGATCGCGGCGGGGCAGCTGGACGGCATGCTGGACCCCTTCTCGGCGAGGCGATTCGATGTACGCGACGCGGCCTGAGGCGCGGCCCGCCACGGTGGAGGTGTTCGTCGATGGCGTCGCGGTGATGGTGCCGGCGGGCGCTTCCGCCGCCGCCGCCGTGCTGCTGGCCGGCGCGGCGGCGATCCGGGAAACCAGCATCAGCGGCGCGCCGCGGCTGCCCTATTGCATGATGGGCGTGTGCTTCGACTGCCTGGCGGAGGTGGACGGCGCGCCGAATGTGCAGGCCTGCATGGTGGCGGTGGCCCCGGGCATGCGGATTTCGCGGCAGCGGGGGGCCCGGCATGTTTGACCTGGCCATCATCGGCGCCGGGCCGGCCGGGATGGCGGCGGCGGTGGAAGCGCGGGCGCTGGGGCTTTCGGTGCTGGTGGTGGACGAACAGCCGGCGCCGGGCGGCCAGGTGTTCCGCGCGGTGGAAGCCGCGCACGGCGATGCGGTGCTGGGCGCGGAGTACAGCGCCGGGCTCGGCCTGGTGGAGAGCTTCCGGCGCAGCGGCGCGACCTTTCGGCCCGGCACGACGCTGTGGCACCTGGACCCCGACGCGGGCGAGTTGTCGCTGACGCCGGGCGGGCCGGCGCAGGCCCGGCGGGTGCTGCTGGCCACCGGTGCCCAGGAACGCCCGGTGCCGATCGCCGGCTGGACGCTGCCGGGCGTGATGGGCATGGGCGCGGCGCAGATCATGCTGAAGACCGCCGGCGCCGTGCCCGCCGGCCGCGTGGTGCTGGCCGGGCAGGGGCCGCTGCTGTGGCTGCTGGCGGTGCAACTCAAGCGCGCCGGGGCGGCGCCGGTGCTGGTGCTGGAAACCACGCCGAAGGGCCGGCTGGGCGCCGCATTCCGTGCCGGCGGCTGGTTTCGGGGTCGCGCCTTGCTGCTGAAGGGGCTGGGGCTGCTGCGGGAGGCGCGCGGCCTGGCGGTGGTGCGGGCCGTGACCGGCCTGCGCGCCGAGGGGGCGGGCCGGGTGCAACGCGTGGCGTGGGATGGCGGCAGCGCCGCCTGCGACACGCTGCTGCTGCATGAGGGCGTGGTGCCGGCCACCCAGGTGCCCCTGGCGCTGGGGTTGGAACATGCCTGGGATGCCGCGCAGCAATGCTGGCGGCCGGTGGTGGATGACTATGGCGCTGCCTCGCATGACCGCGTCGCGGTGGCCGGCGATGGTGCCGGCATCGGCGGCTGGCAGGCGGCCGTGGCGGCGGGCCAGTTGGCGGCGCTGGACGCGGCGCATCGGTTGGGCCGGCTGACGGCGGCGGGCCTGGCCCAGCGGGCGGCGCCGGTGCGGCGGATGCACGCCGAAGCCCTGGCGCTGCGGCCCTTCCTGGATGCGCTGTACGCGCCCTCGGCCGCCGTGTTGGCGCCGGTGGACGACCAGGTGATGGTCTGCCGCTGCGAGGAGGTGACGGCGGGCCAGGTGCGGGCCGCGGCGCGACTCGGGGCGCAGGGGCCGAACCAGGCGAAGACCTTCCTGCGCACCGGCATGGGGGCCTGCCAGGGCCGGATGTGCGGCGCCACGGTGGCCCGCCTGATCGCGGAAATCCGCGGCGTTGCGCCCGAAACGGTAGCACCGCTGCGGCCGCGGGCACCCTACAAGCCGCTGACGGTGGGGCAGCTCGCGGGGCTGTGAGGCAACCGTTCTGGGTGCGGTCACACGCGTGATCCTTGGCGCTGGCGCTGCGCGGTTGTATGGCTGTGGCGTGCTCAGACGAACCTTGCTCCTCCCCGCTTTCGCGGCCCTGGCCGGGCTGCCCTTCGGTGTGGCGAAAGCCCAGCCGGATGCGCGCATGGCCGGCCTGGCCCGGCTGGCCGCCCGGTTGCGGGCGCTGGACACCGATGGGCTGAACCCGGCGGACTACGCCATTCCCGCGGATGAGATGGCGACCGCCGACCTGGCCGGATATGTCGACCAGATCGGCCAGAGCGCCGCGCGGGCGCTGGGCGACCTGCTGCATGGCCGCGTCGCCAGCCTGCCCGGGCGGGTGGACATTCTGCGCGACCGCGCCAGCCTGCCGCTGGAACCCTGGCTGGCCGAACTGGCCGGCAGCGCCGACCCCGCCGCCGTGCTGGACCGTGCCGCGCTGCTGCCGCCGGATGCCGCCGTGCTGAAGGCTGCGCTGGCGGAGGCGCGGGCACGCGTGGCCGCCGGCGGCTGGCCGACCGTGCCGGGCGGCCCGAACGACACCATCGAGCCGGGCAGCTGGGACAGCGTGAAGATCCCGGCGCTGCGGGCGCGCATGGCGGCCACCGACCCGGCGGTGCGGCGCGAGGGCGCGAATGGCTACGACCCGGTGCTGGTCGAGGCGGTCAAGCGCTTCCAGGCCAGCGAGGGGCTGGAGGCGGATGGGCGGATCGGCCGCATCACCCTGGCGGCGCTGAATCGGCAACCCACCGTGCAGGTGGCGCAGCTGCGCGCGGCGCTGGACATGCGCCGCGCCATGGCGGCCGAGCCGGCTGAGCGGCATATCGAGGTGAATGTCGCGCATCAGCGCCTGGCGGTGATCGAGGCCGGGCGGCGGGTGCTGGAGATGAACGTCATCGTCGGCAAACCGGCGCGGCCGACGCCGATGCTGCGGGTGCGGCTGACCGCGATTCAGTTCAACCCGCGCTGGGGCGTGCCGCTGCGCAACATGAAGGAAGACCTGCTGCCGCGCTTCCGGCGCGACGCGCGGGCGATGATGGAGAAGGGCTTCCGCGTCTATTCCGTGGTCAACGGGCAGCCGGTGGAGGTCGACCCGACCACGATCGAATGGAGTCGGGTGAACCCGGAGCGGATTCCCTACATCATCCGCCAGGATGCCGGGGAGGCGAATGCGCTGGGGCGGATCAAGTTCGTGATTCCCAACAGCGACGACATCTTCATGCACGATACGCCGGAACGGCACTTGTTCCGGCGGCCGGACCGGGCGTTTTCCTCAGGCTGCATCCGGCTGGAGAAGCCGATGGAATTGCTCGATATCGCCGTCACCGGCATGCCCGGCTTCGACCGGCAGCGGATCGACAAGCTGCTGGCCGACCGGGTCACCGCCGGCATCGGCGTGCGCCAGGTGATGCCGGTGCGGCTGCACTACACCACCGCGGTGGTTGAGGACGGGCGCCTGATGTTGCGCCCGGATATCTACGGGCTTGACGAGGCCTATGCCCGTGCGATGGATGCGCCCCCTCGCGTGGCATCCGCTGGAGTTCGTTAATGGTTCGTTGGCGCCGTGATCCCTGCCCCTGCTGCCAGACCTCGCCCGACTGGGTGTGCGAGTCGCCTGCCGAGCCAGGCCTGGGCCGACGGGGCCTGCTGGGTGCGGCGCTGGGGCTGGCGGCGACGGGGCTGGCGATGCCGGCCTTCGCCACGCCCGGGGACCGCAGCATCGGCGTGACCCGGATCGGCACCGGCGACACGTTCAACGGCGTGTACTGGCGGGATGGCCGCTACGACACCGAGGCGTTGCGGCAGTTGAACTGGGTGCTGCGCGACCCGCACCTGGACGAGGCGACGCCGATGGACCCGCGGTTGTTCGACGTGCTGAACGCGGTCGCCGCGCGGATGGACAGCCACGAGACCTACGAGGTGGTCAGCGGCTACCGCGCACCGGAGACCAATGCGGCGAATGCGCGCCGGTCCCGCCGCGTCTCCAAGCTGAGCCTGCACATGAGCGGCATGGCCGCGGATGTGCGGCTGCCGGGGCGGTCATCCATCGGCATGGCGCGGCTGGCGGCGGAAATGCAGATGGGCGGTGTTGGGCTTTATCGGCGTGACGGCTTCGTGCACCTGGATTGCGGGCCGTCCCGCCGCTGGTAGCAGGGCCGGCCGCTGGTAGCAGGGCCGGCCGCTGGTAGCAGGGCGCTGTGCCCGGGCTTGCGCCCGGGCGTGAGGCAGCCTCAGCGGTTTTGCGGATAGGCGCCCGAGGTATCGCTGCCGGTGGCGCGGTCGTAGGCGCGCTCGGCGGCGGTGCCGGGCAGGTTGCGCTGGGTCGGGAAGGCGCCGGAGGTATCGCTGCCGGTGGCCCGATCGTAGCCGCGCTGGATGGCGGTGCCCGGCGGATTTTCCCGCGTTCCGTCGCGCTGGGACGGGTAGGCGCCAGAGAGATCGGTGCCCGCGGCGCGGTCCACCGCGCGTTCGGCCGCGACGCCACGCGGATTGTTGCCGGTGCCGTCGGCCGAGGTGCGCGGGCTGCCGGTGGCGCGGTCGTAGGCGCGCTGGGTCGCGGTGCTCGGCGGGTTGCCGGCCATGCCGTCCCGCGAGCTGTCGCAGGCGGCCAGCAGGGTCAGGGCAGCGAGCCCGGCGAGGGCGGGGGTGAAGCGCATCGTGCGGTTCCTTTCGCAAGGTGACCGCCGCAAAGCGGTTTCGCCGGCCGATGGTTCCTCACGCCGCCGCGGCTTGTGTGGTGAAGCGCAGCGACGGCTGGCCGACGAAATCATGCGCGCCGACATGGGTGAGGCTGCCCAGCGTATCCAGCCAGACCTTGCCGCCGATGGCGCGCCACCGGTGGCAGAAGGTCCAGTCCTCGCTGATGTATTGCCCCGTCTCCGGCGAGATCATGCAGTCGAACAGCGCGTAGCTTGGGGTGCCTTCGGCGGCGGCGGGGTTGTAGGCGTCCACGCCGCGGTACCGGGTTTCCGGGTAGGCCGCGGCCATGCGTTCCAGTGCGTCCCGGCGCAGCAGCATGAAGCCGGTGCCGGCGTGGCGGGCGGTGATGAAGCCGCCGTCGCGCTCGGCCTCGGCGCCCCGGCAGGGTTCGCCGACGTAGAGCAGCGGCGCGGCCGCGGCGGGTTCGCCGGCGCGCTGGCGGGCAGCGGCGTCCTGCCAGTGCAGCACCTTCAGCGGGTACATGCCGGCGACGACGGGCTGGTCAAAGGCCAGCATGCGGTCGAGCTGGTCGGGCTCGAAGCCGATATCGGCATCGACGAACAGCAGGTGCGTCGCGGCGGTATTGGCCAGGAAGCGCGCCACCAGCGTGTTGCGGCTGCGGGTGATCAGGCTGTCATGGCCGAGCATCTCCAGCCCGAACGGCACGCGCTGGGCCAGCGGCGAACACAGCAGCTTGAGGATGCTCAGCATGTAGGCCTGGTGGACCATGGCGCCGAAGCAGGGGGTGGCGATGATGACGTTCATGGCGGGCAGGGTGCGCCGCGAAGTCTTGCCGAAACCTTGCCGGCGGCCTTTGCTGCGGGCGGAAACTGGGGTTGTGGAGGTTTCGTCATGGTGTTGACGGTGGCTATCGGCGGGCTTGGCGCCATCGGCGCGCACTTGGCGCGCGCGCTGGACGCGGGGGTGGAGGGGCTGCGCCTGGTGGCGGTGGCGGCGCGGGACCAGGACAAGGCCAGGCGCACCATCGGCGGCTTCAAGGCGCCGCCGCTGCTGGTCGGGCTGGCGGAGCTGGCCGAGCACGCCGACGTGGTGGTGGAGGCGGCGCCGGCGGCGGTGTTCGAGCAGATCGCCGAGGCGGCGATCGGGCGTGGGCGGATCTTCGTGCCGAGCAGCGTCGGCGCGTTGCTGCCGCGGATGCACCTGGTGGCGCGGGCGCGGGAGACCGGGGCGCGCATCGTGGTGCCGACCGGGGCCTTGCTGGGGCTGGACGCGGTGCGGGCGGCGGCCGAGGGCAAGGTGAGCAGCGTGACCATCGAGACGCGCAAGCCGCCGCGCGGGCTGGAGGGCGCACCCTACCTGGTGGAGCATGGCATCGACGTGTTCGCGATCACCACGCCGACCATCGTGTTCAAGGGCAATGCGTTCGATGCGGCGAAGGGCTTCCCGGCGAATGTGAATGTGGCGGCGGCACTGGCCCTGGCGGGCATCGGGCCGGAGCGGACGATGGTTGAGATCTGGGGCGACCCGACGGTGACGCGGAACACGCACACCATTCGGGTGGAGGCCGAGAGCGCGCGACTGACCATGACGATCGAGAACGTGCCGAGCGAGGAGAACCCGCGGACGGGGAAGATCACGCCGCTTTCGATCGTGGCCTGCCTGCGTGGGCTGACCAGTACGTTGAAGGTTGGTTCGTGAAGCGACGGCCCCTGCTCGTCGCCCCTGCCCTGCTGCTGGCGCCACGCGCCCGCGCCGCCGGCTGGCCGGACCGGCCCATCCGCGTGGTGGTGCCCTACGCCGCCGGCACCAACTCCGACGTGCAGACCCGGTTGGTGACGGCGCACATGGCGCAGACGCTCGGCCAGGCCTTCGTGGTGGAGAACCGCGCCGGCGCCGGCGGCAGCGTCGGCGCCGAGGCGGTGGCGAAGGCGCGGGCGGATGGCTACACGCTGCTGACCGGCAGCAACGGGCCGCTGGCGATCAACCCGGCGCTGCAGCCGCGGCTGGGCTATGCGGTGGCGGATTTCGAAGCCATCGGCATGATCAGCCGGGCCAGCCATACCATCTCGGTGCGGGCGGATGCGCCGTGGACGACCTTGGCGGAGTTCATCGCGGCGGCGAGGGCGGAGCCGGGGCGGATCACCATGGGCAGCAGCGGCACCGGCAGCGCCACGCATTTCACGCTGGAGATGCTGCAGGGCCAGGCTGGCATTCGGCTGACCCATGTGCCGTATCGGGGCAGCAGCGTGGCGGTGCCGGACCTCGTCGCCGGCAATGTCGCCAGCGTGTGCTGCGAGCTGACCACCGTGCTGCCGACGCTGCGCGGCGGGCTGACCCGCGTGCTGGCGCTGGCGGCGGAAGCGCGCAGCCCGCTGGTGCCGGACGTGGTGACGGCTGTCGAAGCCGGGCTGCCCGGCTTCACCGGCGCCAGCTGGGTGGGCCTGGTGGCGCCGGCCGGCGTGCCGGCGGAAGCCATGGCGGCACTCTCCCGCGCCTTCCTGGCGGCCACGGCGGACACCACGGTGCAGTCACGAACGCGCGAGGCTGGTGCGGACCCTGCACCGGTGGTTGAGCGGAGCCCGGCCGGTTTCGCCGCTTTCATCCAGCGGGAGGCGGCACGGGTGCGCGAGGTTGCCGCCAGCAGCGGCATGAAGCTGGAATAGGGGCTGGTGCCCCGCCGCCGAATTGCCACGTAATGCGGGGCATCGTTGGGTGGCCTGCCGGCGACGCGCTGTGCCCGAGGTGGGACATGGCACGTGGGCAGGGCACCGGGAGTGGGCATGGCCGAGGATGACGACGTAAGCCTCACCGGCAAGGTGAAGGACAAGCTGATCGAGGCGAAGCAGGCCTGGGCGCGCGACGGCCGACTTCTGACCGGCGCCCCGGGGCGCGACCGCCTGCCGCCGGGCCAGACGCTGGTGAAGGACTGGCCGGTGCTGGATCTGGGCGTGCAGCCGGAGGTGAAGCCGGACAAGTGGCGGCTGCGGCTGGAGGGGCTGGTGGCGGCGCCGTTGGCGCTGACGCTGG
>CAIMOR010000187.1 GCA_903843125.1 uncultured Rhodospirillales bacterium | reverse complement strand
CGCGCGGGCAGCGCGTCAGGCGATGTCGCGCGGGCAGCGCGTCAGGCGATGTCGCGCGGGCAGCGCGTCAGGCGATGTCGCGCGGGCAGCGCGTCAGGCGAAGTCGCGCGGGCGGCCCGTCAGGCGATGTCGTGCGCCGCGCCCTGCGGCATGCGCGCGGCGCCGTCCTGCATGGCCAGGCTGGCGGTCAGCCGGCGGCCCAGGCCGTAGGCGCCGACCACCGCGAACACGGCCAGGATGCCGCTCAGCGCCGGAAGGAAGAACTGCATGGCGATCTCCTATCGGGGGTGCCGGAACGCCCTTGCGTCCCGAGTCCGTCCCCGTCATCTCGCACCTGCGAAAGGTAGGTCAGTACCCATGCCCTTTTCAACCAAATATTGTGCGGCGCAGCATGCGTTCGGTCCGGTGCTGCATTGCAAAATCGCATGGCTGGGGTTTATCGCCCGGTAACCTGTGCCGCCCTGGCGTGACAGCAGGGCAGGGCGACCCCATCTTCAGCGTCACAGCCCGGAGGACCGCCGCATGACCACCCCCGCGACCCCCGCCGAGACCCCCGCCGAGACCGCGACCCTGGGTGGCGGCTGCTTCTGGTGCCTGGATGCGGTCTACCGCGACCTCAACGGTGTCCTCTCCGTGCATTCCGGCTATGCCGGCGGCCAGGTCGAGAACCCGACCTACGAGCAGGTCTGCGGCAAGCGCACCGGCCATGCCGAGGTGGTGCAGCTGCAGTTCGACCCCGCCGTGGTCAGCTACGCCGACCTGCTGCGGGTATTCTTCACCATCCACGACCCGACCACGCCGAACCAGCAGGGCAACGACATCGGCCCGCAGTACCGCAGCATCATCCTGTTCCATTCGCCGGCCCAGGAAGCCACCGCGAAGCAGGTCATGGCCGAGGTGACGGACCAGAAGCTCTGGCCCCGCCCGCTGGTGACCGAGCTGGTGCCGTTCACCCGCTACTGGCCGGGCGAGCCGGAGCACCAGGACTACTTCCGCCGCACCCCGTGGAGCGGCTATTGCCAGGCCATCATCGCCCCCAAGGTGGCGAAATTCCGCAAGCTCTACCTCAGCCGCCTGAAGCCGGCGAAGGTCTAGCCCCCGCCCGGCCCGCACCGCTCCGGCGGCGTGCCGCCAGGGCGGGCCACCGGCGGCCAACCCATTCGACCCTCGCGGCCCCCCGGCCGGAAACGGAGACCAGGATGTTCAGCAAGAAGACCCCCGAGGCCGAGAGCTTCCCGGTGCAGAAGACCCCGGCGGAATGGCAGGCCCAGCTCGGCCCCGCCGCCTACAAGGTGCTGCGCGAGCACGGCACCGAACGCGCCGGCACCAGCCCGCTCAACGCCGAGAAGCGCGCGGGCACCTTCACCTGCGCCGGCTGCGGCAAGCCGCTGTTCGACGCCACCACCAAGTTCGAATCGGGCACCGGCTGGCCCAGCTTCTTCGCCCCGCTGCCGGACGCCGTGGCCACCACCACGGACCGCAGCTTCTTCATGACCCGCACCGAGGTCCACTGCGCCGACTGCGGCGGCCACCTCGGCCATGTGTTTCCCGATGGCCCGCAGCCGACCGGGCTGCGTTACTGCATGAACGGCGTCTCGCTGGCGTTCACACCTTCGCAACAGGCGTGACGCGGCGGCCACAGGCCAGCCCCATTGATTCGGCATGGCAGCCGCCAACCCGCGGCTATCCGCCATTTGCAACCTTCAAGGGCAGGGCGGCGCACGCAATCCTGCCTTGCCATCGCGGCCCGGCGGTGGTGACTCTGCCCGCGTGAACCAGCCTGGTCCCCTGATGCGGCGCGTCCGCCTTGCACTACCGGTCGTCGCCGCGCTGCTGGCCCTGCCCCAGGGTCCTGCCGCGGCCGACCTGATCTATGTGCTGAACTCCGGCGAAGCCAACGTCACCGTCATCGACAGCACCACCCGCACCGAGTTCCGCCGCATCCCCATGCTGCGCGAACCGCACCATCTGCTGATGGCGCCCAACGGCCGCGACCTGATCATCGCGGACAGCGCGGCGAACGAGATGGTCATCGTCAACCCGGACACCGCGGAGGTGATCCGGCGCGAGCGCATCTCCAACCCCTACCACCTCGGCTACAGCCCCGATGGGAAGTACTTCGTCATCAACAGCCTGCGCCGCGGCCAGGTGGACATCTACGACGCCGCCAGCATGGCGCTGCTGGCCCGGCTGACCACGCCGACCCAGCCCAGCCATATGGCCTTCTCGCCGGACAGCAAGCGCGTCTTCGTCACGCTGCAGGGCACCCGGGGGCTGATCGCCATCGACCTCGACGAGCGCCGGCCGCTCTGGACCGTCGATGTCGGGCCGCAGCCGGCCGGCGTCATCTGGCACAACAACCGCCTGCTGGTCGGCGTGATGGGCGGCGACTACGTCACTGTGGTGGACCCCGCCGAGGCGCGCGTCGAACGCCAGATCACCACCGCCCGCGGCAGCCACACCGTCTGGCCCGCACCGGACCGCCGGACCATCTACGCCACCAGCCGCGTCGACAGCGCCATCACCCTGCTGGATGGCGAGACGCTGGAGGTGAAGGGCCGCTGGGACCTGCCGGGCGGCCCGGACGACATCTCGGTGGCGCCCGACGGCAAGCTCTGGGTCACGCTGCGCTGGGCGGCGCGCATCGCCATCATCGACCCCGCGACCGGCCAGTACGAGACCATGCGCGTCGGCCGCTCGCCGCACGGCATCCTGGTGCACCCGACCCCGCCGCCGCAGCCCAT
>CAIMOR010000186.1 GCA_903843125.1 uncultured Rhodospirillales bacterium | reverse complement strand
CGCGGGCTCATGCCCGCGCAAGCCAAGCGGCCGGACGGCCGCGCCGGCGCTTGAGGCCCTAATTGACATTGGCCCCTCCATCCACGTCCAGCACCTCGCCGGTCATGAAGCAGGGCTCCATCGTGGCCAGGAAGGCGACGACCACGGCAATGTCCTCCGGCGTGCCGACGCGGCCCATCGGCGTGGTCCGGATGATGTGGTCCATGTGCGGCGCGAAGCCGTCGCGGGTGCGGTCGGTCTCGATGGCGCCGGGGCAGATGGCGTTGACCGCGACGGCCGGCGCCAGGTCCTTCGCCAGGCCCCTGGTCAGGCCCAGCACGCCGGCCTTGGAGGCCGCATAGGCGAACTTGCTGATGCCATGCGGGCTGCCGCCGGTATTCGCGGCCACCGAGGAGGTCATGATGATCCGCCCGCCCAACTGCCCCGGGCGCGCCTGCGCCAGCATGGTCGGCGCCACCGCCTGGCACCAGTTGAAGTAGCCCTTCAGGTTCACCGCCATCTCGGCGTCCCATTCGGCCTCGGTGATCTCCAGCAGGCGGCGGGTCTGCGGCACCGCGGCGTTGTTGAACAGCACGTCGATCCGACCCCATTCCTGCACCACCTGCGCGGTCAGGCGCTTGGCCAACTGGTGGTCGGCGGTATCCGCCAGGAAGGACATCGCCGGCACGCCCAGCGCCTTCAGCTCCGCCAGCGTCTGCGCCAGCGGGCCTTCCCGCATGTCCAGCACCGCCACCGCAAAGCCGTGGCGGGCCAGGGCCAGCGCGCTGGCGCGGCCGATGCCACGGGCACCGCCGGTGATGATCGCGGTCTTGCGGGGTGCCGTCATGGCGTCTGCTCCTGGCTTGGTGAGGAAAGGCTAGACCCAGGACGCAACGGCAGGGAAGCTCGCGCCATGATGATCGCCCGCCGCCTGCTGCTCGCTGCCCTGCCCGGTGCCGCCGTGGCGCAACCCGCCGCCTGGCCGGCGCATCCGCTGCGCCTGGTGGTGGCCTGGCCGCCGGGCGGCGGGGTGGATACCCCGGCCCGCCTCATCGCCGGGCCGATGGGCCAGGCGCTGGGCCAGCCGGTGGTGGTGGAGAATCGCGGCGGCGCCTCGGGCAGTATCGGTTGTGCCGCGGTGGCGCAGGCGGCGCCGGATGGCCTGACGCTGCTGGCCGATGCGTCGCCCCACGCCGCCAACGCGACACTGCTGAAGGGCCTGAGCTTCGACTACGCCAGCGCCTTCGCGCCGTTGACCCAGCTGGTGGTGAACCCGCTGGTGTTGGTGGTGAACCCGGCGGTGCCGGCGCGCACGCTGGGGGAGTTCGTTGCCTGGGTGCAGGCACAGCCGCAACCGCCGGCCTATGCCAGCAGTGGCATCGCCGCCGCGCCGCATCAGGCCGCCGCGCTGTGGCTGCAGCGGGCGGGCCTGCGGGCCACGCATGTGCCCTACCGCGGCAGCGCGCCGGCCATGGCCGGGCTGCTGGCTGGGGAAACCGCCTTCACCTTCTCCACCCTGCCGCAGGCGGTGCCGCTGGTGCAGGAAGGCCGGCTGCGCGCCTTGGCGGTGGCCAGTGCGAAGCGCCTGCCCAACCTGGCCGCGGTGCCGACCGTGGCCGAGCAGGGCTTTCCGGGCTTCGTCTGGAACGACTGGATCGGGCTATGGACGGTGGCCGGCACGCCACCCGCGGTGCTGGCGCGGCTGCACGCCGCGGTGGTGGACGCGCTGCGGCAACCGGCGGTGGTGCAGCGCCTGGCCGCGGTGGGCCAGGTGCCGCTGGGGAGTTCACCGGCCGAATTCGGCGCCTTCGTGGCCCAGCAGCGCCAGCAGATGGCGGCGCTGGTGCGCGACGGCCTGCTGACGGCCGATTAGCGCTTCCGCCACACCCCCGGCCGCACGCCGGCCACGTTGATCAGCCCGAAGGCAGTGATGCCCAGCGCCACGCCCAGCAGTTGCCCATCCAGCCCCAGCCCGGCCTGCTGCGAGAGCCACCAGCCGCCGCCGACCGCAATGGCGATGCGGCTGAAGCCCGCCATCACCGGGTGGCCCATCCGCGCCGCGCCGATGGCGGCGAAGTACAGCGCCATGCCGCCGCCGAAGAACGGCATGGCCGGCCCAATGATGCGCAGCGCGCGGGTGGCGATGAGCTGCACCGCCGGGTCGTGCGAGAAGAAGCTGGCGGTGGCGGCCGGGAAGACAGCCACCAGCACCCCCACCGGCACCGTCACCCCCAGCGCCATGAAGGTGCCGACCCAGGCGGTGCGGCGCGCCAGTGGCCAGTCCCCGGCGCCGACGGCGCGGCCGACGAGCGCGGTCAGCGCGGCGCCGACGCCGAAGGCCAGCGGAATCATCAGGAACTCCAGCCGGGCCGAGACGCCGTAGGCGGCCACGGCCGCAGCGCCCTGGGCCTTGATCTGCGCGGTGACCAGGATGGTGGTCAGGTTGGAGATCGTGGCCATCAGGCAGGCGACCAGGCCGACCGACAGGATCTTCCAGAACAGGCCGAAGCTGACCGGCCCCAGCAGCACCGGCACGAAGCCGGCGCCGCCCCGCAGCACCGTGACGCACATGGCGATGGCGCCACCGGTCATCGCCAGCGCGAAGGCCAGGCCGAGGCCGGCCAGCCCCATGCCGAGCGGCTCCATCAGCACATAGGCCATCGGTGGATAGCACAGCCAGGCGATGACCAGGGCGCGGCTGGCCAGGATGTGCTTGCCGCCACCGCGCAGCACGCTGGCCAGCACGTTGGAGATCCAGGCCGGCAGGGCGCCCGCGCCGAAGGTCCAGGCGGCATAGGCGGCCGCGGCATCGGCGGCATCGCGGCCACCGACCAGGCCCAGCACCGCGTGCGGAAAGATGGCGAGCGGAATGATGAACAGCACCGCGAAGACCAGCGCGATGACCAGCGCGTGGCGCACCAGCTGGGAGGCCTCGTCCGGCCGCCTGGCGCCCAGCGCCCGGGCCACCGCCGAGGATACCCCGCCCCCCATGGCGCCGGCCGACATCATGGCCAGCAGCAGCGCGAATGGCAGCACCACCGCCCAGCCGGCCTGCGCCGCGGTGCCCTGGCGCGCCGCCAGCCAGGTCTCGGCCAGCATGCAGCCGGATTGCAGCGCGGCGGAGACCGTGGTCGGCGCCGCCAGCTTCAGGATACGGCGGGCCAGTTCCGCCCGGCTGGGCGCGGCGGCGAGGGCGGTGACGGTGCCTTCAGGCATCTTGGTCTTCCTTCGGGGCGAAGCGGGCCCGCAGCGCCGCGGTGGCGCCGGGGCCAGGACGAATGCGGACCCGGTCGGGGGTCAGCGGTTGGCCATCGCTGGCCAGCAGGGGCGGGGCGGCGACCTCCCGCCCGGTGGCGCGCTCCTCCAGCAGGATGGAGGGGCCGCGCTCATCGGTCATCCAGCGGTCGCCCCAGCGCTTCAGCGCCAGGAAGGCGGGGAAGAAGTCGCGGCCCTTTTCCGTGATGCCATAGCCCTGGGCGCGCCTTTCCAGCACGCCATGCTGGGTCAGCGTGCGCAGCCGGGCGCTGAGGATGTTGGGGGCAATGCCGAGGTTGCGCTGGAATTCATCGAACCGCGTGGCGCCGTAGAAGGCTTCGCGCAGCACCAGGATCGACCAGCGTTCGCCCACCACCGCCATGGTGCGGGCGACCGGGCAGCGCATGGCGGCGAAATCGGTCCGGGCTGGCATGGCTTGCATCATGAAAGCCATGGCTTTCAAAATGCAAGTCGGTTGTCACCCCTGCGCCGCCAGGTTGGCCAGCCCGACCAGCGCGGCGTCCGGCCGGGTGATCAGCCAGGTTGGAATGCCGGCCAGGTAGGGGCCAAGCCGCCCCTTGGCCTCGAACCGGGCGCGGAAGGCGGAGCTGGCCAGCACGCCGGGGATGCGCGGCAGGATGCCGCCGCCAAGGAACACCCCGCCGCGGGCGCCATAGGTCAGCGCCACATTGCCGGCGAAGCTGCCGAGCATGGCGCAGAACAACGCCAGCGTGGCCGGCGCGGCGGCGGTGACCTGGGCAGCGGAAAGGCCGGGCGCGGGCAGCCCATGCAGCTCCGCCAGCGCGTCGTGCAGCGCCACCAGGCCGGGGCCGGACAGGATACGCTCGGCCGAGACATGGCCATGGCGGCGGCGCAGCACCGCCAAAATCGCGGCTTCCTCGTCATCGGTCGCGGCCAGGCTGGCGTGGCCACCTTCCCCGGGCAGCACGCGATCGGGCGGCAGGAAGGCGCCGACGCCGAGCCCGGTCCCGGGGCCGAGGACCGCCATCGGCGCCGTCGGGTCCCCGGCCGATGCCGGCCCGATGGCGATGAGGTCCGCCGGCGCCAGTGCCGGCAGCGCCCAGGCCAACGCCTCGAAGTCGTTCAGCACGCGGACCTGTCCGATGCCCAGCCTGGCCGCGATGGCGCTGCCGCCGACGCGCCAGCCGCGATTGGTCAGCGTGACGCTGTTGTCCTCCACTGGCCCCGCCACGGCCAGCAGCGCGCCATCCGGTGCCGCGGCGAGCGCCTGGTGGCCGAGGTAGTGGGCCATGGCGGCCTCGATGCCGGTGAAGTCGTCCAGCTTCACCGCCAGCAGCGGCGCGGTGACGCCGCCGCGCAGCAGGGTGAAGCGGGCGTTGGTTCCGCCGATATCGGCCAGCAGCAGGGTGCGGTGCATGGCCGCAGGTTGCACGCGGCGGGGCCGCTTGCGAAGGTCACCGCAAATCACAAGGAAACGGCCGCGATGAAGATCACCCACGTCTCGCTGACGCTGTTCGCCTGGGACGGCATTCCGCCAACCAGCTACCACGCCTCCTCGAAGCAGGAGGGCGGGTCTTCCGCACTCGGCTTGCTGCGGATCGGCACCGAGAGCGGGCTGGAGGGATACGCCTTCCTGGGCAGCGCCATGCACACCGCGGTCAATGACGGGCCGGGGCTGATCCGCTTCCTCAAGCCGGTGCTGCTGGGGCGCGATGCGCTGGACCGCGAGGCGATCAATGCGCTGCTCTGGCCGTGGTCGCGCATCGTCACCACGCGGGCGATCGGGGCGGTGGACGTGGCGCTGTGGGACCTGGCCGGCAAGGCGGCCGGCCTGCCGATCCACCGGCTGCTCGGCACCACGCGGCACAGCATTCCCGCCTACGCGTCCTCGGCGCGGCTGCCGAGCATCGAGGCCTATGCCGAGGAGGCGGCGCAGTTCAAGGCGAATGGCTGGGCCGGCTACAAGATCCACCCGCCGCAGCACCCGCCGCTGGACATCAAGGTGTGCGAGGCGGTGCGCGCTGCGGTGGGCGACGACTACAACATCATGCTGGATTCCACCTGGGCCTACGATTTCCCGGCCGCGATGAAGGTCGGCCGCGCCGCCGAGGCATTGGGCTTCCTGTGGTACGAGGACCCGCTGCACGACCAGGACATCACCAACTACGTCAAGCTGCGCCAGAAGCTGGATATTCCGATCATGGCGACGGCATACCCCTGCACCGGGCTGGAGAGCTACGCCCCCTGGATCATGCTGCAGGCCACCGACTACCTGCGCGGCGACGTGGCGGTGAAGGGCGGCATCACCACGCTGCTGAAGACCGCGCATCTCGCGGAGGCCTTCCGCATGAACTACGAGGTGCACCACGGCGGCAACAGCCTGAACAACGTAGCCAACCTCCAGGTCTGCTGCGCCATCCGCAACACCAGCTTCTTCGAGGTGCTGCTGCCCGATGGCGCGCACAAGTACGGCCTGGTGCAGGATTTGGCGCCGGATGCCCAAGGCATGGTCCATGCGCCGACCGCGCCTGGCCTGGGTGCGCAGATCGACTTCGACCTGATCCGCGCCAAGCAGATCGCCGTGCTGGAATAGCGCCTGGTACGCAACGCCGGGACCGCCGGAGCAGTCTTCCAGGCAACCGCCGGGCGGGCGGACCGTTTCTGCCGGCAACAGCAGGAAGGACCCGTCCGATGGTGCAGACCCGCAGCGACAGCGAAGCCAAGCTCAAGGTGCGCGACATGATCGCGGATATCGAGGTGGCGATGCTGGTGACGATGGATGCCGAGGGCCGCCACCGCGGCCGGCCGATGCGTGCGGTGAAGCAGGAAGGCGACGACAAGCTGTGGTTCTTCACCGGCAGCGAGAGCGGCCTGGCGCATGAGGCGCGCGATGATGAGCGCGTGCTGCTGACCTATGCCGACCCGCGCCGGCAGAACTACGTCGCCATCAGCGGCACCGCCCGCGTGGTGCGGGATGTGGCCAAGCAGAAGGAGCTGTGGAGCGAGCCGCTGCGCGCCTGGTTTCCGAAGGGCGCCGAGGATCCGAAGGTGGCCCTGCTCTGCGTGGAGATGGAGGGCGCCGAGTATTGGGACGCGCCCTCCTCCACGCTGGTGCACGCCTTCGGCTACCTGAAGGCGGTCACCACCGGCGAGCCGCCGCACCCCGGCGCCAACGACAAGGTGGATTTCGGTAAGAAGGCCGGCTAGCGCGTCGGCGTCGGCGGCGTGGTGCTGTAGTCGTAGAACCCGCGGCCGGACTTGCGGCCGAGCCAACCGGCCTCGACATACTTCGCCAGCAGCGGGCAGGGGCGGTACTTCGGGTCGCCCAGGCCGTCGTAGAGTACCTTCATCACCTCATACAGCGTGTCCAGGCCGACGAAGTCGCACAGCTCCAGCGGCCCCATCGGGTGGTTGGCGCCCAGCTTCATGCCCTCGTCGATGGCGCGCACGTCGCCGACGCCTTCCATCAACGCGAAGATCGCCTCGTTCAGCATGGGGCAGAGGATGCGGTTGACGACGAAGCCCGGGTAGTCCTGCGCCAGCACCGGTGCCTTGCCCAGCCGCTCGGCCAGCGCCTTCACGGCGGCATAGGTCGCGTCCTCGGTCGCCAGCCCGCGGATGATCTCCACCAGCTTCATCATCGGCACGGGGTTGAAGAAGTGCATGCCGATGAAGCGGCCCGGCCGATCGGTGGCGGCGGCCAGACGGGTGATCGGGATGCTGCTGGTGTTGCTGGCCAGGATCGCGTCCGGCTTCAGCAGCGGGCAGAGCGCCTTGAAGATCGCGATCTTCACCGCTTCCTTTTCCGTCGCGGCCTCGATCACCATGTCGCACGCGGCCAGCGGCGCCTGCTCGGTGGCGGTGGTGATGCGGGCCAACGCGGCCAGCTTGTCGTCGGCGCTGATCAGGCTGCGCGAGACCTGGCGGTCCAGGTTCTTGCCGATGGTGGCCAGCGCCTTCTCCAGCGCGGCGGCGTTGACATCCACCAGGGTGACATCCAGGCCCGAAACGGCCGCGACATGGGCGATGCCATTGCCCATCAGGCCGGCGCCGATGACGCCGAGGTTTTGAATAGCCATTGGTGGAGGTCCCCGAAAACGAGAGGAGCGGCACCTTCAGGCGGCTGATTCACGGGTCAGGCTTGGCAACCTGACCCGATCAGACGCCGGGCCGCCCCGCAGAACGCTACTTCTTGTCCAGCTCGGCCGCGAATTCCGGCATCAGCTTGAACAGGTCGCCCACCAGGCCGTAGTCGGCCACCGAGAAGATCGGCGCCTCCTCGTCCTTGTTGATGGCGACGATCACCTTGCTGTCCTTCATGCCGGCCAGGTGCTGGATGGCACCCGAGATGCCGACGGCGATGTACAGCTCCGGCGCCACGATCTTGCCGGTCTGCCCCACCTGGTGGTCGTTCGGCGCATAGCCGGCATCGACGGCGGCGCGCGAGGCACCGACGGCGGCGCCCAGCTTGTCGGCGACGGTCTCGATCAGGTGGAAGTTCTCGGACGAGCCCATGGCGCGGCCGCCGGAGACGACGATCTTCGCCGCGGTCAGTTCCGGCCGCTCGCTCTTGGCAATCTCGGCGCCCTGGAACACCGAGAGGCCGGGGTCCTCGCCGGTCGGCGCAGTCTCGACCGTCGCGCTGCCGCCGGTGGCGGCCACCGGGTCGAAGCTGGCGGCGCGGACGGTGATGACCTTCTTCGCGTCGCTGCTCTTCACCGTCGCCAGCGCATTGCCGGCGTAGATCGGGCGGATGAAGGTGTCCGCATCAACCACGCCGGAGATGTCGGACAGCACCTGCACGTCCAGCAGCGCGGCCACGCGCGGCATGACGTTCTTGCCGGCGGCAGAGGCCGGGGCCAGCAGATGGCTGTAGCCCGGCGCCATCGAAACCAGCAGCGCCGCCACCGGCTCCGCCAGGTTGTTGGCGTACAGCGCCACGTCACTGTGCAGCACCTTCGTGACACCGGCGACCTGTGCGGCGCTCTCCGCCGCGGCGCGCGGGCCGAGGACCAGCACGGTCACGTCACCCAACTGCATCGCCGCCGCCACCGCACTGCGCGTCGGCTGCGTCACCGCGGACCCGTCGTGGTCCGCCAGAACGAGAACGGCCATCTCAGATCACCTTGGCTTCGTTGCGCAGCTTGTCGACCAATTCGGCCACCGAGGCGACCTTCTTGCCGGCCTGGCGCGTCGGCGGCTCGGCCACCTTCAGCACGGTCAGCCGCGGCGTCACGTCCACGCCCAGGTCGGCCGGCTTGACGTTCTCGATCGGCTTCTTGCGCGCCTTCATGATGTTGGGCAGCGAGGCATAGCGCGGCTCGTTCAGGCGCAGGTCGGTGGTCACGATCGCCGGCAGCTTCAGCTGGATGCGCTCCAGCCCGCCATCCACTTCGCGCGTCACCAGCAGCCCACCGTCGGCGGCTTCGATCTTGCTGGCATAGGTGCCCTGGGCCCAGCCCAGCAGTGCGGCCAGCATCTGGCCGGTGGCGTTCATGTCGTCGTCGATGGCCTGCTTGCCGAGGATGACGAGGTCCGGGCTCTCCTTGGCGACCAGCGCCTTCAGCAGCTTGGCCACGGCCAGCGGCTCCAGCACGCCGTCATGCTCCACCAGAATGCCGCGGTCGGCACCCATGGCCAGCGCGGTGCGGATCTGTTCCGCGCAGGCGGCCGGGCCGCAGGACACGGCGACGATCTCTGTCGCAACGCCCTTTTCCTTCAGCCGGACAGCTTCCTCGACCCCGATCTCGTCGAACGGGTTCATGGACATCTTGACGTTCGCGGTTTCCACACCCGTGCCGTCCGCCTTGACGCGAACCTTCACGTTGTAGTCCACCACCCGCTTGACGGGCACGAGCAGCTTCATCGTTTCCTGCGTTCTGTTGCCGTGTTTCGGGAGCGCGGATGCGCCGCCGGGAAGAAGAGCAAGGCAGCCCGGACCCGGGCCGCTTCGCACCTGCGAAAACCCGGCGCAAAATAGGGCGGCCGGCGCTGGCCTGTCAAAAGCCTGTCGTGGTGCCGGGTTCCGCCGCCGGCTCGGCGCCACCCTGGGCAAAGCCCGGGCGCCGGCCCAAACTGGCGGAAAGCCCGAGGAAACCCGCACAATGCATGCTGTCGCCTATGCCGCCTGCCACCCGGCCGACCACGCCGAGGCATTCCTCGACCTGGACCTGCCGGCGCCCGCGGCGCCGGAGGGCCACGACCTGCTGGTGGAAGTGCGCGCGGTCTCGGTGAACCCGGTCGACACCAAGCAGCGCCAGGCCAACGACCCGAAGGGCAAGCCCCGCATCCTGGGATTCGATGCCGCCGGGGTGGTGCGCCAGGTGGGGCCGGCCTGCACCCTGTTCCGGCCCGGCGACCAGGTGTTCTACGCCGGCCTGGTCACCCGCCCCGGCAGCAATGCGGACCTGCACCTGGTGGATGAACGCATCGTTGGCCGCAAGCCGGCAACGCTGCGCTTCGCCGAGGCCGCGGCGCTGCCGTTGACCTCGATCACCGCCGGGGAGGCGCTGTTCGACCGGCTGCGCATCGCCCGCAACCCGGACCCGCGGCCGGGCGAGGCGGTGCTGCTGATCGGCGGCGCCGGCGGCGTCGGCTCCATGGCCGTCCAGCTGGCGCGCCGGCTGACCGGGCTGACGGTGCTGGCCACGGCGTCCCGCCCGGAGACGCGGGAGTGGTGCCTGAAGCTCGGTGCCCACCATGTGCTGGACCACGCCGGCGACCTGCCGGCACAGGTCAAGGCGCTGGGGCTCAGCGTGCCCTACATCTTCAGCATCACCCAGACAGCGCAGCACTGGGACGCCAGCTGCGCCATCCTGGCGCCGTTCGGCCTGGTCTGCGCCATCGACCAGACCCCGGTGCTGGACACCAACAAGCTGAAGGCCAAGGCTGGCGGGCTGGTGTGGGAGGCGATGTTCGCCCGGCCGCTGTTCCGCACGCCGGACATGGTGGCGCAGCACCACCTGCTGAACGCGGTGGCCGAGCTGGTGGACGCCGGCGCAGTCCGCAGCACCATGACCGAGCACTTCGGCCCACTCACGGCCGCCAACCTGGCCCGCGCCCATGCCCGGGTGGAAACCGGGCGCGTCATCGGCAAGGTGGTGCTGGGCGAGGCCTGAGGCCGCGCGGCCGACGCCAGCCTGCTGGGCTATTCGCTACCGGCGCGGTTCGCCGAAGGCGTGCAGCAGCACCGGCAGCGCCAGCAGCACGGCCAGCAGCGTGTAGAGCAGGCTCATCGCCAGCAGCACGCCCATGCTGGCGGTGCCGGGGTGGTTGCTCAGCGCCAGGGTGCCGAAGGCGCTGGCCGTGGTCAGCGCGCTGAACAGCACCGCCCGCGTCAGCGCATTCGGCAGCAGCTGCCGTTCGCCGCCGCGCCAGGCAGTGACATAGTAGATGTCGAACGCGACGCCGATGCCGAACAGCAGCGGCAGCGCGATGATGTTGGCCAGGTTCAGCGCCGGGCCCAGCAGCGCGCAGGTGGCCAGCGTCAGCAACCCGGCCAGCGCCAGCGGCGCCATGGCCAGCAGCGCCAGGCGCAGGTTGCGCAGCGCCGCCAACAGCAAAGCCAGGGTCAGCGCCAAGGCGATGGCGCCGGCCAGGATGAAGGCGTGGCGGATGGTGGTCGACGACGCCTGCACCGAGATGGCGGTGCCGGTGGCCTGCGGCGCCACGGCCTGGATCGCGTGGGCGAAGCGCCGCATGGCGGCGTTGCCGTCGTCCAGGTCCTTGGGGAAGGCCTCGACCCGCGCGCGGCCATCCGGCGCCACCCATTCCGCCACCAGGCTGGGCGGCAGGTCGACCAGGGTCACGGGGCGGGCGGCCAGCGCGTCGCGCAGGCCGCCCAGGGTTGTCGCCAGCCCGGGCAGCACGGCTTCGCCGAACAGCCGGCGCGGGGCGGTGGGGCCGCCACCCAGCCGACGCAGCGCGGCGGCCAGCCGGCGGGTGGTATTGGCCTCGGCGCTGCCGCCCTGGGCGGCCCGTTCCAGCCTGCGCGCCAGGTGGCGCAGCGCGTTGGCCACCGCGGCATCGTCGGGCGGTGCCATCACCGGGTCCGGGTTCAGGCTGGGGCCGAGCAGGTCGGCGGCATCCTCGATCAGCGCCAGCTTGGCCGGCTGGTCCTCCGGCACGAAGCTGGCCAGGGTCATCACCTGGGCCACTTCGGGCAGGGCTTCCAGCCGGGCCACCAGCGGGGCGGCGGCGGCCAGGTTGGGCGCCAGCACCGAAAGCGTGTTCGGCGTGGTCTCCGGCACCTTCATCAAGTCGCGGAAGGTGGCTACCGACTCGGCCTTCGGGTCGCGCAGGTTCAACGGGTTGAAGTCGAACGGCAGCACCGGCAGGCAGGCGGCGCAGGCCAGCGCCACGCCGCCGACCAGCAGCGCATTGCGGCGTGCGCGTGCCGCCAGCAGCGCTTCCAGCCGCGCCAGCACCGGCCAGCCGAGCTCGGCCGCCTCGCCCGGCGGTTCGGTCCAGATGATCAGCGCCGGCAGCACCGTCAGGCTGAGCAGGCCGGCCGCCAGCATGCCGAAGCCGGCGATGGCGCCGAGGTCCGAGACGCCGCGGTATTCGGTGGGCAGGAAGGCCAGGAACCCGCCGGCGATGGCGGCCGCGGCCAGCAGGATGCCGGGGCCGGCGATGGCGCTGGCCGCGGCCAGCGCGGTGCGGCGTTCCAGCGCCGGGTCGGCCCGCGTCCTGGTCGGCTCACGGTCCAGCAGGAACCGCTGTTCGCGATAGCGCACCGCGTACTGGATGCCGAAATCCACCCCCAGCCCGATGAACAGGACGGCGAAGGCGATGGACAGCGGGTTGTACGGCCCCACCACCAGCACGCCAAAGGCCGCCGTGATGACCAGGCCCAGCATCAGCGTGGCCAGCACCGGCAGGATCAGCCGCAGCGAATGCAGCGCCAGCCACAGCAGCACGGCCACCAGCACCAGGGAAAGCACGGTGTTGGTGACCGCGCCCTGGGCCACGGTGGCGAACTCCTCGTCGCCCATCACCACCTGGCCGGTCAGCCGCACGGTCACGCCGTGGTCCGGGGTCAGCCCGAGCTGCCGTGCCGTGGCGCGCACCAGGTCGCCGGCGGCAGCGCCGGGCGACAGGTTGGCGAAGTCCAGCCGCGGCTTGGCCAGCACGAAGCGGCGCAGTTCCAGCACACCGGCCTGGTGCCCGGTGAACAGACTGCCCCAGTCGAGGAAGCGCAGCCGTCCCGCCAGCGCCGCCTCGGCCGGCGGGATCAGCGCCGCCATTGGCGTGGCGATCTCGGCCAGCGTGGTCTCATGCTGCTCGACGCCCTGCAGCAGCAGGCCGAAGGTGGTGGCGATGCCGCGCAGCGACGGGTCCGCCGCCAGGGTGCCGAGCAGCGGCTGGGCCTGGATGATGCGGTCCGTGGTGTCGCGCACCTCGGCTTCCGGCATGAACAGGAAGGCGCTGCGGCGGAAGAAGACGTCGCCATCCGGCCGGCTGACGCTGGCAAACAGGTCCGTCCGTGCCGCCAGCGCCGTTTCCAGCCGGCCGGCGGCGCGGTCGGCGACATCGGCGGTCGCGCCATCCACGACGATGGCGATCAGGTCTTCCCGCTGCGGGAACGCCTCGGCCATGGCGCGCTCGGTCTGCCGCCAGGGCAGGTCCGGCGGGAACAGCCGGCTGATGTCGCTGTCCAGGGTGAAGCCCTGCACCACCACGGCCAGGGCCAGCAGCGCCGCCACGCCGGCGGCCAGCAGGGTGCGGGCAGGGCGGTGGCAGGCGGTGCCGGTGAGCCAGGCGGCGAGGCGGGCGAGCTGGCCGAGCGGAACTTCAGGCTTCACGATAGATGAGCAGGAAGCTGCCGATGATGACGAGGCAGGTCGGCCAGACCCAGGCGGCGCGGCGGGCCAGCACGTCCGGCCCGCGCAGCTCGATCAGCCGGGCGCAGCCGCCGACCAGGGCGCAGATCGCCAAGGGCAGGTGCGAGAGTTCCACCAGCAGCAGGTCCTTGAAGTTGGCGATGGCATGGGTATGCGCCAGCAGCAGCGCGCCGCCGGCCAGCATGGAGAGCGGGAAGACATACCGATACCGGCCCCGCAGCTTGCCGAGCCGCACCGCCCATTCGGCCAGCGCGAAGCCCAGCACCAGCAGCGCGGCCATCTTGTGCTGCACCACCTCGGGGTCGCGCAGGCTCTCGAACAGCCCGATCTCGCCGAGCGGCCAGACCTCGGGGTCCGAGCGGATGAACAGGAAGGCGAACAGGCCGAGGAACAGCAGCGGCCAGTGCCGGGTGAACGGCACCTTGCGGCTGGCGTCCAGCAGCGCCGCCAGGCCCACCAGCAGCACCACGATGCCCGACCAGTTGTGGTTGTACTCGCTCCAGGCGATGTCCTGGGCGTTGCGCGGCGGCAGCAGGCCCTCGCCGGGGGTGAAGGCCTGCGGCCGTTCGGCGGCGCGCTGCTGCTGGGCCTGCCACTCGGCGTCCAGCTGGTTCTGCAGCGCCGGAATGGCCAGGTCCTCGTGGCTCGGGCTGGTCAGTCGCGGCGCGGCTGGGGTGAAGCGCTCCTCCACCTCATGCCAGGTCACCCGGTCGTCCAACAGGTCCTTCGCCGGCGGCACGCTGGTCAGCGACCCCGCGATGGCCAGCACGGCAACACCGAGCGCGATTTCGCATTCGACGAAGCGCTTGACCCGGAGCAGGCCGGCGGGCACGGCCTCCAGCCGGTGCAGCAGCAGGAAGTTGGCGCCGCCGAGTGCCAGCAGCAGGCCGAGCAGGATCAGCTTGGTTGCCGACATGGCGCCGTAGGCGGTGCCGTACACCGCCGGGATGCCGCCGATGTAGCCGACCCAGAAGCCCAGCGCACCGAGCAGGATCAGCCCGACGCCGGCCGTGGCGAAGGGCGAGTAGCGCTGGCCGACTGCGCGGGCGGCGCGCTCCGGCAGGCGGAAGCTGAGCCAGAGCGCCGGCAGGCCGCCGATCCACAGCGCCGCGCCGGCCTGGTGCACGAAGGTGGCGGCCATCAGCATGGCGCGGCCTTCGGTACGGGCCATGGCATGGCTGCCGGCGACGGCCGCAGCCAGCAGCACGGCGGCCGCGGCCAGCAGGCCGAAGCGTCGGGCCGGCTCCAGCGCGCCTTGCGGCCGGGCGAGCACCAGCAGCAGCACGATGGCCGCCATGGCGCCCAGCGCGGCGCGGACGAAATCGGCGCCCAGCGCGGCGCCCAGGCCGCTGTCCAGTGTTGCCGCCAGGGCCAGAACGGCCAGCGCGGCACCGGCGAAGGTCAGGCCCAGCGTGGCCAGGCCGGCGCCCAGCACCAGCCGGCGGGCGGTGCCGGCCAGCTGGTGCGCGGCGCCGGGCATGGTGTTGCCCAGCGGCACCACCAGCAACGTCCAGAACACCACGCTGCCCAGCAGCACGGTGCGGGAGAGCAGCAGCAGCGCCTGCAGCACCACCGAGGCGAAGCCGTAGAGGTCGAGCAGCGATTCCATGGCCTCAGCGCCCGGCCAGGGTGAAGAAGATGTCGCCGCGGGTGATGTGGCCGTCCACCGCCAGCACCTGCCAGCGCAGCCGCCAGCCACCCGGCGCCAGGCCGGCGGGCAGCGGCGCCTGCACCAGCGCCGGGTCGGTCTGCGGAGCCAGGGGCAGCGGCACCGGGTGGTTGTCCGGCCCGAACAGTGTCAGCCGGCTGCGGGCATGGTCGATCCGGCTGTTGAAGCGCAGCACCACCTGCGCCGGCGCGGTGGCCAGGCGGGCGCCGGGTTCCGGCGTGCTGGACATCACCAGCGCATGGGCCGCGGCCCGGCGCGGCAGCAGCGGGACCAGGCTGGTCGCCAGCAGGGCGCCAAGGGTGGCGCGGCGGCTGGGCCGAAAGGGGAGGGGCAAGGCAGGCTCCGTGCTGAGGCGCGCGGCCGGGGGCCGGAACGGCGGCCCAGGGCGGCGGCAAACTAGCCACAGGCGACCGGTTATGCCAGCCACCAGCCCATTGCCCCGTTGCAATGGCCAGGAGACCTGTCGCAAAACCCACATCGCGCAATATTGTGTCAACTGGCGGGACCGTCCTTACTTCTGGGACGGGGCCGCCCCGTGAGCGGCCGGGGGACGGATATGCGGATCATTCTGGCGCAGCCGCGGGGGTTCTGCGCGGGCGTGGTGCGGGCGATCGAGATCGTCGAGCGGGCCTTGGACAAGTATGGCGCGCCGGTCTACGTCCGGCACGAGATCGTCCACAACCGCCGCGTGGTGGAAACGCTGGAGCGCCGGGGCGCCCGCTTCGTCGAGGAACTGGATCAGGTGCCGCCCGGCGCCATCACGGTGTTTTCCGCCCATGGCGTGGCGCAGGAAGTCGAGCGCGCCGCCGAGGCGCGTGGCCTGCCGGTGCTGGACGCCACCTGCCCGCTGGTCAGCAAGGTGCATTCCGAGGGGCGCCGCTACGTCAGCCAGGGCCGGGTGGTGATCCTGATCGGCCATGCCGGGCACCCCGAGGTGGAGGGCACGCTGGGGCAGATCCCCGGGGAGGTGCACCTGGTGGCCTCGGCCGCCGATGTGGCCAGGCTGAAGCTGCCGCGGGAAACCCCGCTGGCCTATGTCACCCAGACCACACTCTCGGTCGATGATACGCGGGCAACGATCGAGGCCTTGCAGAACCGCTTTCCGGACTTGATTGGTCCGGATACAAGGGACATCTGCTATGCAACCCAGAACCGCCAGTCGGCGGTGCGGGAATTGGCTCAACAGGTGGATGTGCTGCTGGTGGTCGGGGCCGCGAACTCTTCGAATTCGAACCGTTTGCGGGAAATCGGCGCCGAGCAGGGCATTCCCTGCTATCTCATCCCGGACGCCCTGGCGCTGGACCCCGCATGGGTGGCCGGTGTCGAGGCGGTCGGCATTACCGCCGGGGCCTCGGCCCCGGAAAGCCTGGTGCAGGAAGTGATCGCGGCGCTGGAGAAGCTGGCGCCGGTTGCGGTCTCCGCCCTGCCCGGGATCATCGAGGACGTGCAGTTCAAGCTGCCCGCGGCGCTGATGGATGCGTCCGTCGGCGCGGCGGAATAAAGGATCGATCCGATATGGCTGTTCCGCTGCACCAGCAGGTGAAGGTCGCTACCTACATCGCCAAGCAGAAGATCAGTGGGCGCAAGCGCTTCCCGCTGGTGCTGATGCTTGAGCCCCTGTTCAAGTGCAACCTGGCCTGCGCCGGCTGTGGCAAGATCGACTATCCGGACCCGATCCTGAACAAGCGCCTCAGCGTGGCCGAATGCCTGGAGGCGGTGGACGAGTGTGGCGCCCCGGTGGTCGCCATCGCCGGCGGCGAGCCGCTGCTGCACAAGGAAATGCCCGAGATCGTCGAGGGCATCCTGGCCAAGGGCAAGATCGTCATCCTCTGCACCAACGCGCTGCTGCTGGAAAAGCGCATCGAGGACTACAAGCCGCACCCGAACTTCACCTGGGACATCCACCTGGACGGCGACAAGGACCAGCACGACTGGGCCGTCAGCCAGAAGGGCGTCTACGACCGCGCGGTGAAGGCCATCGCCAACGCCAAGGAACTCGGCTTCCGCGTCGCCATCAACTGCACGCTGTTCAACAATGCCGACGCCGAGCGGACCGCGAAGTTCTTCGACGACGTGACCGCGATGCAGGTCGACGACATCATGGTCTCGCCGGGCTACGCCTATGAGCGCGCGCCGGACCAGGGCCACTTCCTGAACCGCCGCAAGACCAAGGAGCTGTTCCGCGACATCTTCGCCCGCGGCAAGGGCCATGGCTGGAAGTTCGGCAACAGCCCGCTGTTCCTGGACTTCCTGGCCGGCAACCAGACCTACGAGTGCACGCCCTGGGGCAACCCCACGCGCAACATCTTCGGCTGGCAGCGTCCCTGCTACCTGCTGGGCGAAGGCTATGTGAAGACCTTCGCCGAGCTGATGGACACCACCGAATGGGACAAGTACGGCGTCGGCAACTATGAGAAATGCGCCGACTGCATGGTGCATTGCGGCTTCGAGGCGACGGCCGCGCTGGATGCGGTGACCAAGCCGTGGAAGATGGTCGGCGCCATGCTGAAGGGCCCGCGGACCGAGGGCGACATGGCCCCCGAGATCGACCTGAGCCAGCAGCGCCCGGCCGACTACGTGTTCAGCCAGCACGTCGAGAAGGCCATGGCCGACCTGGCGCATGAACCGCCGCCGGCCAAGGGCGCCAAGCATGGCGGCTCCGGCTCGGCGAAGGTCGCCGCCGAATAGCATGGCCCGCGGCTGGGCTGGCCTTCTGCTGCTGCTGGCGCTTGCCGGCTGCGCCCTGGGCCAGCCGATTGCGCGCCAGGCGGTGGACTACAACCATGCGGTGGAAGCCGCGGCCAACGCGCTGCTGGTAACCAACGTGCTGCGCGCCCGGGACGAGGCGCCGCTGCACTTCACCTCCGTGCCGCAGATTCGTGGCTCGCTCAGCGTGGGCCTGAGCCAGCCCGGCATCGGCCTGCCCGTCGCCGGCTCGCAGCAGGGGCTCAACCTTGGGCTTTCGGGGCTCAACTCGCCCAGCTTCGATGTCTCGGCCCTGGACACGCAGGACTTCATCCGTGGCCTGCTGGAGCCGCTGGAATCCTCCATCGTCCGCTACTACTGGGACCGCGGCTACCCGGACCAGCTGATCCTGATGCTGATGTTCTCGGCGGTGGAGGAGGCCGGCTCCGGCCGGCGCTACATCAACGACCCCCGCTGCTGGCTGGACCGGCCGGACTGCCCGGGGCAGGAAGGCGGCGCCAGCCTGCAGCGGGCGCTGGACCTCAACCTCGCGCTCGGCCGGCCGAGCTTCCACCCCTACACCGCGTTGATCCCGATCGGGCCGCCGTTGAGCGCGGCGCAGGCGGCCGACCCGGCGCTGCTGGGCCTGCTGGCCGAACCCAAGGGGCGGCTGCTGCCGGCGCCCGGCGGGCGGTTCCAGCTGCACCGGGTGGAGCAGCGCGTGGCGGTGTGCCGGCGCCGCGTGGTGGCCGGCCACCTGGTGCTGCTGCGCCCTGGCACGCCGCCGGCCGAGCAGGGGCACGACTCGCCCTATTGCCTGCTTGACGAACAGGTGGAGCCGGAGGGCGCTCCGGGCAGCGTCGCGGCGCGCAGCCAGCAGGCCTATGTCCGCAGCGTGCAGGAGATTTTCCGCTTCCTCGGCGTGCTGGTGAAGGTGCAGGCGCAGATGCAGCCGCGGCCCGATGGCAGCCCGGACTGCATCGTCTTCGGCCTGGGCGAGCCGCGGCCCGGCACGACCATCCGCCGCGCCTGCCTGTTCCAGCTGCTGCCCGGCGAAGGTCCCGATGGGGCTGTAACGGTCGAGCATGCCGGCCGACGCTTCCATGTCCCGGCGTTTCGCGAGCCGGGCGAGGGAGGGGCCGTGGGCGATTACTCGATGCGGGTGCTGACGCTGCTCAGCGACCTGGTGAACCTGAAGAAGTCCTCCAGCTCCATCCCTTCCACCCGCGCCGTACAGATCGTGCGATGAGGCCGCTGCTGGCGCTGGCGTTGCTGGTCCTGGCCAGTTGTTCGCTGGGCACCACGGTGGCTAGCCAGGCCGGGGACTACAACCTGGCGGTGGAGCAGGCGGCCAATACCCAGCTGCTGCGCAACGTGCTGCGCGCGCGGGACCAGTTGCCGCTGCACTTCACCACGGTGCCGCAGATCCGTGGCTCGCTGAGCGTCGGCCTTGGGCAGCCGGGCATTGGCCTGCCGATCGGCGCGCTGGCCAGCCAGGGGCTGACGCTGGGTTTCAACGGCTCCTCCTCGCCCAGCTTCGACGTCTCGGCGCTGGATACGCAGGAGTTCACCCGCGGCCTGCTGGAGCCGTTGGAGCCGGACCTGTTCCGCTACTACCTGGAGCGCGGCTATTCCGAGCAGTTGCTGCTGCTGTTGATGTTCAACAGCGTGGTGGACCCGGCCAGCGGCCGGCGGGTGCTGAACGACCCGCGCTGCTGGTTCGAGCGGCCGGACTGCCCCTCGCCGATGCCGGCCCAGTTGATCGAGGCCGCCTTCCTGACCGATGGCCCGAACGGCCGCTACGAGTTCCACGACTATACTGCGCTGACCCCGCTCGGCCCGCCACTGACCAACGCGCAGGCGACGGACCCGGGGCTGCTGGCTTCCCTGGCGGAAGGCAAGCTGACGCTGCGCCCGCTGGGCGCCGGGCGGTATCAGCTCTATCGGCAGGAGGCGCGGCTGGCGGCCTGCCGGCGGGCTTCGCAGCAGCAACGCATGGTGGCAGTGATGGGCCTGGGCCGGGCCGGAGGCCGGCCGCCGCCCAGCGAGCAATGCGCCCGCGACGAGGTGGTGCTGGGCGCCGGCGCAGCGGAAGCCGGGCCGGGCATCCAGATCCAGCTGCGCTCGGTGGCCGACATCATCCGCTGGCTGGGCCTGGTGCTGCGGGTGCAGCAGGAACTGGAAGCCGAGCCTGGCGATGCGCCGCCCTGCCTGGCCTTCCGCCCGGCAGCAACGCCGGCCGGCCAGCCGGCGCGCGAGGTCTGCGTGTTCCGCCTGGTGCGGCGAGGCGAGGCGGTGCCGACCGGACTGGCCTTCGAGGTCGACTACGACGGCAAGCCCTGGCAGGTGCCGCGCTTCGCCGAGGCGGTGCCGGATGGCAGCCGGCGCGGCGACTACACCACCCAGGTGCTGGCCCTGCTGACCGAACTGGTGAACCTGAAGAAGGCCTCCTCGGCCATTCCCAGCACGCGCGCGGTGCAGATCCTGCGATAGCGGCCGCCGGCGCCGATGGCAGGGGGGCCGGCTCGGCAGCGGCGTTGCCTCAGCCCTGTCGCAGGTTGCCGCGCAGCAGGCTCACGCCATGGCCAAGCGCCTGCAGCGCGGTGCGGGACCGCGCGGCGACGACGCGCAGCGGCCTGAGGTCGCCGGGCCGGCGAGCCAGCGCCAGCAACACGCGCAGCGGGGCCGGGCGGCCATCATCGGTCAGCCCGACCAGCGCGGCCCGGGGCAGCGTCTCGGCGGCGGTATCCGCCACCGCCCGCAGCGCGGCGAAGGGCAGGCCCCGCGCGGCAGCGAAGGCGGCGGCCACCTGGCTTTCCATGTCCACCGCCACCGCCCCGGTCATGGCCCGCAGCGCCTTCTTGGCCGCGGCGTCGGCCGCGGCGGCGTTGGCGCCGGCCACCACGCCGAGGCGCGCCGCCGTGGCGCGGGCCAGCCTGGCAGCCCAGGCCATGTCGGCCGGCCAGGCGCCGGCGGCGGCGCGGATGCGCGTGGCGGCGATCAGGTCGCCGGGCTGCAATTCGGGGTCCAGGGCGCCGGCGATGCCGAAGGACAGCACCGCGGTCACATCCTCGCCCTGCGCGGCCAGCAGGGCCGCCAGCCGCTCAGGGTCGGCGCCGCTGACCAGGGTGCGCGTGCCCTTGGGCAGCAGGGCGGCTTCGGACTGCATGCCCACGGTAACCAACAGCATGCGCCATCCTAGAACCTGATTCGCGGAAAGGGAGTCACAAGGGGTCGTACCCTGGCGCCATCGGCCGAAACCAGCTGAACCAAGGCAGCAGACTCGCCGCCGCGGCGCAGCCGGAAGGCGGCTGCCCGCCGCGTCAGGCGCTCAGTTCGGCTCACGCCCCAGTGCATCCATGGCGGCGGCGAACCCGCGAACCGGCAGCGGCAGCACCAGGTCGTTGCCGCCGGCGTCCTTCCATTCCAGCCGGCCCGGGGCGTCCGCATTGCGGCTGCGCAGCCGGCGCAGCAGCACGTCGTCGCGCAGCTCCAGTTCGGTGAAGCAGCCGTTGGGGTTGCAGGCGGCGAAGGGCTGGGGGGTCACCTCGCTGGCTTCCAGCACCAGGCGCAGCGGCACCGAGACACGCACGTTGACCGGCACCTGCACCACCAGGCGCATCGGCGTATCCTTGCTCAGCCGGCCGAAGGCAACGGCGGCACCGAGCCGGCGCTGCTGGTCCTGCAGCGTGGTGCCAACTTCGCAGCGGCGCGGCTGCCCGGCGCCCTGGAGGCAGGTCAGCGCCCAGTCGCCATACTGCGAGACGGTGCGTTCCGGCGCCGCGGCGGCCGGCGCAGGGGCGGGCGGCGGCGCGGGCTGGCGCGGCTG
>CAIMOR010000185.1 GCA_903843125.1 uncultured Rhodospirillales bacterium | reverse complement strand
GCATGCGCTGCCAGGTGGGCATTGAGCGCATCCCGGAGGGTCCGACCTGGTTCCGGCGCGGGCGGCGGCGCAGCAGCGGCCAGGGTGGCGGCGCGGGCGGCATGCTGGTCCGCTATCGGGTCGATACCAGCGGCGATCTTGGCCTGTGCGGCCAGGGCGCGCGTCCTGGCTTCCTTCAAGGTCACGCCGGACGCCGCCGCCCCCTCCGTCCGCGCCGCCGCGCCTAGTCCCATCTCCTTGGCATTTTTGTCGATCATGAAGCGGAAGCACCAGCGGGCCACGCCGGGGCCGGTGATGTGAAGGTACAGGCCGCCGCCGTCCGCCACCTTGGCGGGCTTGCCCTGGTCGATCAGTGACCGGACGCCAACGGTCGTGAAGGCATTCTTGACGATCTTCGGCATGGCTTCCCCTCGGGTCCGAAACCGCCGGACCCACAAACCGACCCACAAATACGCTGCGGGCAGGAGAGAGGCAACTAGAACCGAACAGGGACTGATAAGCGCCTACTATACTGTGTTTTCAGTCTGTTAGATCGCATCATGGAGCGACCAGAAGCGACTAGAAACCGTATGGTGGCTCCAACCGCCGGAGCCAACACCTTCCCCGGCATTCCCAGGTCATCCGGCGGCCACCACGCCAGCGGTAACGGATTGCACGGCCTTCCCCGATATTGTTTCCTCACGCCGGGCGAAACGGCCCGCCGCGGACACCCTTGCAGGAAACGTCATATGCAACGTCGGAATTTCACTGGCGCGCTGTTCGGCGCCATCGTCGTCCCGCTGCTGGCCTCGGGCTGTGTCGAAGCCCAGTCCGGCGGCTACCCGCCGGTTCCCGCCGCCCGGCGGGAGCAGATGCCGCCGCCGCCGCGCGGCGGGGACCGCTTTGTCTGGCAGCCCGGCCACTGGCATTGGAATGGCCGGGCCTATGAATGGCTGCCAGGCCGCTACGTTGAATATTCGCAGCACCGCGGCGGCCGCTGGGTGCCGGGCCACTGGGTCCAGCGCGGCCGCGAGCAGATCTGGGTCCCCGGCGGCTGGGTCTGAAGCCGGTCGCCCTGCCCGCTGCCGGAGCGTGATCCACCTCGCCGGACCACGCCCCGGCGATCCCGCCCGCGCGGACCAGGCCCTAAACCACCTGGTTGCGCAACGCGGTCTCGCCGCGCCACAGCCGGCCGAGGTTCTCCATCAGCAGGTCCAGCACGTTGTCCTCGTACCGCCGGGTCTCGCCGGCGGTATGCGGCGTGATCAGCACGTTCGGCATGGCCCAGAGCGGACTGTCCGGCGAAAGCGGTTCCACCTCGGTGCAATCCAGCGCGGCGCCGGCGAGCTGCCCGCGCGCCATGGCTTCCACCACCGCGCTCTCCACGCAGACGCGGCCGCGCGCCACGTTCACCAGGTAGCTGTCCGGCCGCATCAGGGCCAGCGCCTCGGCGTCGATCAGGCCCTCGGTTTCCGGCGTCAACGGGCAGGTCAGCGCAACGAAGTCGGCGCGCGGCAGCAGCGCCTTCAACTGGTCCAGCCCGTGCACCTCGTCGGCCGCGCCGGCGCCGCCGGCGGGGTCGCGCCGGATGCCGATGACCGTCATGTCGAAGGCCTTGGCCAGCTGTGCCAGCCGGCCCCCGATGCGACCCAGCCCGACGATCAGCAGCGTCTTGCCGCCCAGCTCGTCCTCGCGCTTGGTCAGGTCGCCGATCATGCCGCGCCAGTGGCACTTGGCCTGGTTGTCCCGCGCCTCCGGCAGCAGGCGTGACAGCGCCAAAATCAGCGCCAGCGCGTGTTCCGAGACCGCCCGCGCGTTGGCGCCCTGCGCGCTGGCCAGCCGGATGCCGGCGGCAGCCATTTCCGCCTTGCCGTACTGGTCCACCCCGGCGCTGATCGACTGCACGAAGCGCAGCCTGGGCGCCAGCGGGATCAGGTCGTTCTTCCACAGCCCGCTGACCACCAGCACGTCGGCACCGCCGATGGCGCCCTCCAGCGCCGCGCGGTCACGCACCTCCACGCTGCGGATCCCGGTGGCGCGCGCCGCGAAGCGGTCCTGCATGCGGTAGGCGGCATGGGCGAAGCAGATGGTCAGCGCGTCCTTGGCGGGGAGCATGGCGGCGGTATTCCCTGTGGTGTCGCCGGCATGATCCCCGCATCACCCGGCACCCGCAAGGTCAGGCGGCCAGGCTCCGCTCGGCCAGCCAGGCCGGGCTGTCGCGCATCAGGCCCAGCGCCACCAGCTGGTCCGGCCCCTCGTAGCGCAGGCTCAGCGGCCCATGCAGCCCGAACTCGGGGTTCCGCGCCAGCGCCGCCAGATAGCGCCGATACTCGCGCGAGCCATCCCAATGGGCGTCCCGCCGCACCGCATCCAGCGCGCGCTCATGGAAGTCCTGCAGGAATTTGTAGTGCAGCAGCACGCCGCTGGGCTGCCCCTCCACCAGGCGCATCGGCGCCAGCTGGTGGGTGGAGGCGAGCAGCGCCGCCCCCTGCCGCCAGTACACCAGCGGCACCTTGGTGACGGTGGGCGACCGCCGCGGCACGAAGCGCGACAGCCGCCGCGCCACACCCAGCTTCACCCCGGCATTCCACGCCTTCTGATGCAGCTGGCGGGAGAGCCGGGCCGGGTCGGTCTCGGCGAAGAACAGCCGCTCCCGCACGCCGCCATATTCCTGGTCGTAGGGAAAGTTCGGCACCGGTTCGGCCCGCAGCCGCGGTGCCTCGAAGCAGGGTGCCGCGGCGGGCAGCGGGTCGCCGGGCGCATAGGCCAGCCGATGCAGCGGCCCGTCCGGGAAGCAGTCCAGCAGCACCGTCCGCAGCGCCTCGGCGCCGATCCGCCTGAGATGCGCGCACAACGCCGGCAACCCCTGCGTCCCGCAGCCGGGAAACACCAGCAGCTCATCGGCATCCACCACCAGCGCCCAGTGGTCGCGGGCGTGGCGGTCCAGCACCGCATTGGTCCAGCTGATGCCGAAGCCGGAGCCGGCATAGCTGCCCGGCGCGTCCATCACATGCACCCAAGGGTGCCGCGCTGCGATCTCGCGCGTCGCGTCGCTCGACTGGTTGTCGATGACATAGGCGCGGTCCACGCCCTGCGTCCGCAGATGCGCCAGGCAGGCCGGCAGGCGCAGCGCCTCGTTCCGCGTCACCAGCAGGGCAATGACCTCGCCTGGCTTCGGCTCGGGCGGGTCACCCAGCCAGCGCAGCCCATCGGGCAACCCATCGGGCAGGTCATCCGGCACGGCTGAGCGCCCCGTCGGCTTCGGCCGCCGCCAGCGCCAGGCGCACCGCCTCCGGCTCGGCGCGCTGGTCGAACTTGCGGGCGAAGGCGGCCCCGCTGGCCCGCGCCGCCGCCAGGTCCCCGGGCGTCAGTACCGCCGGGCTGTAGCCGCGCATGCACTGGAAGCTCATCGGCGTGCCGCGTTCCGCCATGTGCGGCACGGCGCCGAGCAGCGTGTGGAAGAAGCTCTCGTCGGGAATGCGGGCATGGCGGAAGAAGCCGGCATACCAGGGGTTGGCGTCATGGAAGGCCAGCATCGCCCGGGCCGCCGCGGCGGTCAGGTGCCACCATTGGCTGCCGACCATCGGCGTCAGTCCGCGCAGCCCCCGCGCCAGGTCACGCGGGCCGAGCCGCCAGGCATGGCGGTTGAGCCAGCGCACCACCGGCTGCGTCTCCTGCCGCCCAGGCACGCCGCGGAACCAGAAGCGGTGCAGGCTCTCGCGCTCCGCCGGCTCCATGCAGGCAAAGCGGATGTCCAGGTGGTTGCGGCCATCGCCCAGCCGTGCCGCCAGGGCCTCGGCCGGCAGCAGCGGCAGGTGGGTGCCGGACAGCAGGCAGAGTTGCGTCACGCCCGGCCGGGCCAGCGCCGCCCGCAGCAGCGCCAGGGTGGCCTCGACCATCGTAAAGCCGCCCCACGCGATCCGCCGGGACGCCGCCTCCGGCAGCAGGGCCACGCCCGGCAGCGCCGCCCGCTCGACCGCGCCGCGCACCTCGGCCGCCCGGGGGTCCAGGTGCAGGTGGCAGGCGGCGCCATGCCGGCTGAGCCAGCCCAGCAGCAGCAACAACTGCGCCGGGTTGTCGTGCGCCAGCACCAGGCAGCCCAGGCCGGCGAGCGCCGGGGATGCCGCGCTCACCACTGGCCCCAATAGGCGTCGGTCGCCGGCGTCGGCCGGAAGCCGCGGCCGAGCAGCGCGGCCAGGATGCTACCGGCAACGCGGGGCGCGGCGACCTCGGCATGGGCGCGCACCAGCCGCTGCGCCCGGGCCAGCAACGCCCGGCGCAACCGCGGCAGCAGCGGCATCCGGCCCGGCAGCCGCTGCAGCAATGGCAGCATGTCCCGCCAGTCCGGCACCTCCGGCAGGTGCAGCAGGCCCGTGCCGGGCGGGTGGTGCGCCAGCAGCCCCCACAGGGCATGCATCGGGTCCGGCAGCGGCAGGGCGGCGGCGCCGGGCGCCCGCGCCGGCGCGCCCGGCGCGGGCCACACCAGCAGCCGCGGCACCACCGGCAGCACGCCATGGCCGAGCCAGATCGTCGTGGCGCGAGCGGCGGGGGCCGGGCGCGCACCGAGTGCCGTCAGCAGGCAGCGCAGGCCGGCCAGGCGGAACTGGCCCTCGATATCCTCGACCGGCGGCTGCCCCGCCAGACACACCCGTCGGTCCGCGCCCAGCCATTGCGGCAGGGCGTCAAGCCGGCGCTTGATCCGCTCAAGGCGCCAGGGGTCGAGGTGCCAGGAGTCACGGTGCCCGGGGTCACGCTGCGGCAGGGCGGTCATGCATCGAATTCCCCAAGGTCGCCGGCGCAACGCCGGCTCCGCCGGCTGGTTGCATGACGCGGGGGTGAGGATGGGCTAGGGGAACGCCATGTCTCCTGGCCAGCGCGAACCCCTTCTGGTGGCCCTGGCATGTTCGGCCTGCCTGGCCGTCTTCTTCCGTGGCCAACTGCTGGACGGCTTCACCCTGCTGCTGGGCGACCGCTACGACGGCGTGATCCGGCTGGCCATCCTGGAGCACTGGCGCAACGTGCTGCGCGGCGCCGAGGCCTGGAACCGCACGGCCTATTTCTGGCCGGTGCCGGACACGCTCGGCTACAACGACGGCAACCTCGGCTTCGGCCTGCTGCATGCCGCGTTCCGCGGCCTGGGCGCGGACCCGTTCCTCTCGGGCGAGCTGGTCAACATCGCGCTCCGGGCGCTGGGCTTCCTCGGCGCCCAGGCGCTGGCGCGGCGCCTGCTTGGGCTGGGCCTTTGTTGGTCGCTGCTGGCGGCGGCGCTGTTCACGCTGGCGAACAACCTGGCCATCCGGGCCAGCCACGCCCAGTTGTTCGGCGTTTCCCTGGCCCCCGGCCTGGCGCTGCTGCTGGCCGAGGCTGTCCGCGCGTTGCTGGCCGGGCGCCGGCGCGCCGTGCTGGGCTGGGGCGCGGGGTTCGTCGCCGCCCATGCGGCGTGGCTGCTCAGCGGCTTCTACATGGCGTGGTACTTCACGTTCTTCTGCGCTGCGGCACTGGCGTGCTGGCTGGCTGTCGCCGAAGCCGCAACGCGCCAGGCGCTGTGGCAGGCGCTGCGGGCGCAGTGGCTGGCGCTGGCCGGCCTCGGCGCCCTCGCGGTGCTGCTGAACCTGCCCTTCCTGCTGGTCTACCTGCCGAAGGCGGCCGAGACCGGGATGCACGCCTGGACCCTGGTGCGCCAATACACCCCCTCCCCGCTGGACCTGGTGAACGTGGGCGAGCGGAACCTTGCCTGGGGCTGGCTGGTCCGGCTGCTCAACTTCGCGTTCCGGCCGCAGATGCCGGCCTGGTCGGAGCAGATGACCGGGTTCCCGGTGGCACTGCTGGCGCTGTTCGCCGCCGCGCTGTGGCGGCCCCCCGGCGGTACGCTGGGGCGGGCGCTGGTGCTGGCCACGGCGTTGACCTGGGCGCTGACCCTGCATGTCGGCCCGGTTTCGCCATGGTGGCTGGTGTATGAGGTCATCCCCGGCGCCCCCGCCGTGCGCGTGGTGGCGCGCTACCAGCTCTTCCTGGCGCTGCCTGTCACGCTGCTGGCGGTGGCCTGGCTGGCGCGGCAGGCGCCACGGTTGTCGCGGCTGTCGCTCGGCCTGCTGGTGGCGCTGCTGCTGGCCGAGCAGCTGAATGGCTACTCCCCGGCCTTCCTGGACCGCCCCTACGAGCTGGCCCGGCTGCGCGCGGTGCCGCCGCCGCCCGCGGCCTGCCGCAGCTTCCACGTCACCGCCGCACCGACCGACAGCCGCTTCGGCGAGGCCGTCATGGACGTGTACAACCACAACACCGAGGCCATGCTGCTGGCCGAGATCATCGGGCTGCCGACCATCGACGGCATCTCCACCTTCAACCCGCAGGGCTGGCCGGATAGCCTGCCCGGCACGCCGGACCATGCCGCGGCGGTGCGCGCCTACGCCACCGCCCATGGGCTGGTGGGGCTGTGCGGGCTGGACCTGCGGCGCTTCAGCTGGAGCCTACCCGAGCCGTGAAGCCCCTTCGGCGCTGAGATGCGCCAGCCGGCCGGCGGCGAACACCGCCACCACGCCAGGCCCGGCCGGGTCCACCACCACCACGTCGCCGCGCTGGCCGGCCGAGAGCGTGCCCCGGTCCACCAGGCCGCTGGCCCGCGCCGGATTGGTGGAAACCAGCGCCCAGGCCGCCGGCAAGTCCAGCACGCCGCGCCCGACCATGGTGAAGGCGGCGTTCAGCATGGCCGGCCAGTGGTAGTCGCTTGCCAGCACGCTGACCACGCCCTGTTCCGCCAGCGGCGCCGCGCTGGCCCAGCCTATATGGCTACCGCCGCGCACCACGTTCGGCGCGCCCATCACCACCGGCTCGCCATCGGCGGCGGCCATGCGGGCAACGGCTTCGGCGGTGGGGAATTCACAGATCGTGGCGCCCAGCGCCCGGAACCGGTGGCGGTCCTCGGCGGTGCCGTCGTCGTGGCTGAGCATCGGCAGCCCGGCGGCGCGCGCGGCGGCAGCCAGCTTCCCGCGCGCCGCCGGCACCGCCGGCGCATTCTCGGCCACCTGCTGCGTCAGCGCGGCGAACTCCTCGTTCTTCATGCCCGCCCGCCCGGCGTACTTGGCCAGCTCCTTTGGGTTGGCCAGCTTCTGCAGGATGCCGGGCGTGTGGTCGTTGAAGCCCAGCAGGTGCACCCGGCCGGCACCGATGTCCGCCAGCGCATCCTCCAGCGCCGCCAGGTTGTACGCCTCGAACCGCAGGTGAACGCGCAGGTCGGCGGCGGCGTGCGGCCGCACCTCGTCCAGTGCCGCCATCAGCGCCCGCCACATGCCGAGCGACCGCAGCCCGGGCTCCCAGGAAAGCGTCACGCCGAGGAAGGCGGTGGTGATGCCGTTGGCCAGCAGCTGCGTCGCGGTATCCCGCAGCGCCAGCGCCGGCGAGAAGCCAATGCCGGGGCGCGGCTGCAGGCAGCGCTCATGCGCGTCGCCATGAATGTCCACCAGCCCCGGCAGTACCAGCAGCCCCGCGGCATCCAGCCGGCGCCCGCCGCCGCCCGTGGCAACCAGGCCACCCGCCAGCGAGACCTCGGCCTGCTGCATCCGCCCGTCCAGCAGGGCGCTGCCATTGGTGATCGTCCAGTCCATCGCCGGCTCCTCTTCGCTCCCTGCTTCGCCGTTCGGGCAACCCGGGTCAACCGGACAAGCGCGGCGCTTCTCCGTGGCGCCGCGCCCAGGCTGGCCGGCGCCCCGCTTCGTGCTATGCCGGGGGCACGAGGAAGGAACGCCGCCATGTTCACCACCCGCCCCGAGATCGCCGGCACCTTCGGCGCCGTCGCCACCACCCATTGGCTGGCCAGTCAGGTCGGCATGGCCGTGCTGGAGCGCGGCGGCAACGCCTTCGACGCCGCCTGCGCCGCCGGCTTCACGCTGCACATCGTGGAGCCGCACCTGAACGGCCCGGGCGGCGACGCGCCGATCATCCTGCACAGCGCCCGCACCGGCACGCAGAGCGTGATCTGCGGCCAGGGCCCGGCCCCGGCGGCGATGAGCGTGGCCAAGCTGAAGGGCGAGCTGGGGCTGGATATCGTGCCCGGCACCGGCTTCCTCTGCACGCCCATCCCCGGCGCCTTCGACGCCTGGATGCTGATGCTGCGCGACCACGGCACCTGGAAGCCGCGGGAGATCCTGGAATACGCCATCGGCTACGCCCGCAACGGCGCCCATGTGGTGCCCCGCATCTGCGCCACCATCGAGACGGTGCGCCCGCTGTTCGAGACCGCCTGGCCGACCAGCGCCGCCCTGTGGCTGCGCGACGGCGGGCCGAAGCCCGGCAAGCTCTACACCAACCCCTGGCTGGCCGAGACCTATGAGCGGGTGCTGCGCGAGGCCGAGGCGGCCGGCAGCGACCGCGAGGCGCAGATCGAGGCGGCGCGGAATGCCTGGTACAGCGGCTTCGTCGCTGAGAACGTGGAAAAATTCGGCCGCAGCTTCGAGGCGCTGGACACCTCCGGCCGCCGCCACACGTCGTTGCTGACGGCGCAGGACATGGCCGGCTGGCGCGCCAGCGTGGAAGCGCCGCTGACCTACGACTACCACGGCCACACCGTGCTGAAGTGCGGCCCCTGGAGCCAAGGCCCCGCCCTGCTGCAGACCCTGGCGCTGCTGAAGGGCTTCGACCTCGGCGCCATGGACCCCGCCGGCGAGCGCTTCGTCCACACCGTGGTGGAGGCGCAGAAGCTGGCCTTCGCCGACCGCGAAGCCTTCTACGGCGACCCGACGTTCACCGACGTGCCGATGGCGACGCTGCTGAGCGACGCCTACAACGACGCCCGCCGCCAGCTG
>CAIMOR010000184.1 GCA_903843125.1 uncultured Rhodospirillales bacterium | reverse complement strand
GCCTTCCCGCACGGTGGAGATCACCGAGACGCGGCACGGCGCGATCATCGCCGGCGACCCCGCGCACGGCACCGCGCTGGCGCTGCGCAGCATGCAGACCACCGAGGAAGACCGCAGCTTCGACTGCCTGCCGCGCATGCTGCGGGCGAACACCGTGGAGGAACTGTACGAGGCGACGCGCGGCTGGGGCCTGATCGACCACAACCTGGTCGCGGGCGACACGCGGGGCAACATCGGCCAGCTGGTGCGTGCGGTGCTGCCGAAGCGCCCGCGGATCAATGGCTGGCTGCCGGTGCCCGGCTGGACCGGCGCGCATGAATGGGACGGCACGATCCCGTTCGAGGCGATGCCGCGTGTGATCAACCCCGCCGACGGCGTGCTGGTGACGGCCAACAACCGCGTCGTCGCCGACGGCGGCGCCGACTACTTCTGCACCGACTGCCACCCGCCCTATCGCGCCCAGCGCATCGCCCAGCGTATCGCCGAAGGTGGCTCCCGCACGCCGGCAGCCGCCGCCGCGGTGCATGCGGACGTGCTCTCCTTCAACGCGCAACTGATCCAGGCCAGGCTGGCCGCCCTGCTCGCCCAGCCGCCGGCCGAGGAAGCCCTGCGCCAGCGCCTGCTGGCCTGGGACTGCCAACTGGCCGCCGACAGCCAAGCCGCCACCGCCTATGTCGCGCTGCGCCGCGCCCTGACCGCGGTGCTGGCGGAACGCAGCGGGTTGGGCGCGCTGGCCGGGCACCCGTACCTGTCCGTGGCGCCGGGCGTGGCGCCGATCAACCAGCTGTGGTGGTGCCTGCCGACGCTGCTGCGCGCCGATGACACCTCCCTGCTCGGCGGCCTCACCTGGGCGCAGGCGCTGGCCGAGGCGCTGGCCCGCACCGCCGGCCTGCCGCCGCAGGCGTGGGGGGAGGCGCACCAGCCGCGCCTGACCCACCCGCTGACCGCGCAGTTCCCGGATGCCGGGCTGGATTGTCCCTCCCTGCCGCTGGCCGGCGATACCGACACGGTGCAGGCCATCGGCTTCGTCGTCGCCAACGGCCCGGCCGCCACCTATGGGGCGCTGGCGCGCTACGCCTTCGATGTCGGCGCCTGGGACAACTCGCTGTGGTGCGTGTTCCACGGTGCCTCCGGCCACCCCGCCAGCCTGGACTTCGCCAACCAGAACCCGGCCTGGAGCGAGTGCCGGATGCACCCGATGCGCTATTCCTGGCCGCTGGTGGAGGCCGCCGCCAGGCTGAGCCAATCCCTGCTGCCGGGGTGAAGCAGCCGCCAGGCCACCAGCGCCGCCGCCCAGGCCAGGCCGCCGGCGGCGATCATCGCCGTCAGCGCATAGGGCGCCGGCCAGTCCGCGGTGGCGCGGTGCAGGCCCTCGGCGCCCACCAGCATGGCCAGCGCCGCCAGCAGCGCCGGCGCCATCCAGTGCGCCAGCCACAGCCAGCCGCGATGCAGCGCCTGCAACGCCAGGTGCAGTTGCGCCGCCGGCAGCAGCAGCGCGGTGGAAGCCCAGCACCACGCCGCCATGGCCGGGGTTGCGGGCCGCAGGATCGCCATCAGCAGCAGCGGCAGCACGCAGGCGATGCCCTGCACCCAAAGGTTCATCCGCGTGCGCCCCATGGCCAGCCACAGCGCCATGACCGGCCCACCGGCGATCCACAGGGCGGCCGAGATGCCCACCACCTGCGCCGGCGCCGCCGCCCCCACCCAGGCCGGCCCCATCAGCGCCTCGATCAACCGTGGCGCGACCACCGCCAGGCCGAGTGCGACGGGCAGGCCGCCCAGCGACTGCCAGCGGCTCAGCATGCCGAAGCATTCCGCCAGCCCGGTGCGGTTGTGCTGCAGGGCCGCCAGGCGCGGCGCCGCCAGCCGGCCGATGGCGGAAACCACGATGGAGCCGGCAACGTCCACCATGCGGAACGCCACATGGGTCGCCGCCACCACCAGTTCGGAACTGGTCAGGCCCAGCACCAGCAGGAAGGCGCGGTAGCGGCCGGTCATCACCACCAGCGCGGTCACCTGCGGCCCGGCCACGGCCCATAGCTCCTTCAGCGCCGGCCGGTCGATGCGCGGCGCCGGCCAGGGCTTGAACCACAGCGCCATCAGCGCGAAGCCAGCCACGGAGGCCACGCATTGCTGCACCACCAGCGCCCAGGCCCCGGCGCCGTGCATGCCCGCCGCGATGCCCGCCGCCAGCGCCAGCGGCTGGCCCAGCAGGGTGCGCAGCGCCAGCAGGCGGTACCACCTCTCCCGCAGCGCCAGGCCGCTGAACATGCCGCCCAGGCCCGACAGCGGCAGCAGCAGCGCCAGCACCTGCAGCATCGGCACCATCTCGGGCAGGCTGGAGGCGGCGGCGATCAGCGGCGCCAGCAGCGCCAGCGCGGCCGCCGCCACCACGGAAACGCCCAGCGTGACCCAGAAGGCGGTGGCGATGTGTTCCGGCGACAGGTGGCGCCGCTGCATCAGCGCGTCGCCGAACAGCATGGAGGCGGGACCCTCCACCAGCAGGAAGGCGCTGGCCGCCAGAGCGCCCAGCCCGGCCTGCTGCGGGCCGATGACACGGGCCACGAACAGCAGCCCCACCAGCGAAAAGACCGCCGAGGTGGCGGTCTCCGCAACAACCCATGCGGCCCCTTGCGGCCCGGGAAGCAGCCTCATTCGGGCAACATGGTCAGGCGCACGCCTTCGGGCAGGCTGGGCGTGAAGCGGCCCAGCGCGTCGCGCACCTCGCCCACCGCCTCGGGCCTGGTCGCGTAGAAGGTGATGCTGGGTCCGACCGCCGTCACCACGCGGTTGCGCAGGGTCATGCGGGCCACCGGCTGCCAGGCGGCGGGGGGCGTGCGGGGGATGGCGTTGTCGTACAGCATGGCCAGCGCAACGCCGTGGCGCCGCACCAGTTTGTCGGCCCAATCGGGTTCGGCGGATTGCGCGCCCTGGCGGGCCTCGAACGACCCGAGGCCCGAGAGGTCGAGCATGTAGTTCGGGTTGCGCCAGTTGACCCAGCCCGGGTGGTTGGTGGCGAAGGGCTGGCGCCATTCCTGGACGATGAACTGCCGCATGGTGCGCTGCTGGTCCGCCACGTTGCCGCTGGCCGGCACCGCGTCGGCGGTGCGCAGCACGTAGCCGGCGAACAGGAACAGCGCCGCCAGGCAGACCAGCACCGCCCGGCCCGGCCGCAGCCGCGCCAGCCAGCCATCCAGCGCCGGGCCGTGCAGCACCATCAGCCCGGCCAGGCCCAGCACCAGCACGTAGATCTCGTAGCGCGAGAAGCTGTTCAGGCTGCCGCCCACCAGTTGCGCCAGGCCGACCAGCAGGCAGAACCCCACCACCACGGCACGCCGCGGCTCCGGCCGGAAGCTGAACGCCAGCGCCACCAGCAGGGCCACGATATGGGCGCCGCCATAGGCCATCAGGTTCTGCCGGAAGGCGGCGTACATGGCGTGCAGCATGGCCAGCGGCCCGCTGGCGCCCACCTCCAGCCCGGTGACGGCCACCTGAGACCGGTCCAGCACCGAAAGCGGCAGCCAGGGCAGCCCCTGGCTGTGCAGGAAGGCGCAGAAGGCCAGCACCGGCAGCCCGCCGACCAGCAGCACCAGCGCGGCATGGCGCATCCGGCCATACAGCCCCAGCACCAGCACGTCGGCCAGCAGCGCGGCCGTCGCCTCGAACCGCAGCAGCGGCAGCAGCACCATGGAGGCCAGCCACCACCAGTCCGCCCGCCCGCGCCGCAGGAACCGCAGCAGCCCGAGCAGCGAGGCCAGCGTCAGCGTGACGTGCAGCGAGTGCTCCAGCCCCGAGAAGGCCAGCCCCGCCAGGTTCAGCCCCAGCGCCGCGGTGGCGGTGAACATCGCCAGCATCCAGGGTGCCACGCGGCTGAGCCGGATGCCGGCCTCCCGCGCCAGGCCGTGCAGCAGCGCCACGCTGGCCATGGCGGCGGCCAGGTTGACCAGCAGCGGCGGGAACTGGCCGAGCGGCAGCAGCGCCAGCCCGGCCAGCAGGAAGGGATACAGGATGGAGGAACTCGGCGAGGCCGGCTCCCCCGGGTTCAACCCGTAGGTGCCCCGCAGCACCTGCTCGGCCAGCGAGAGGTGGGTGTAGGGCGCGTCCAGCGTATAGGCGAAGCCGCCGTTGCGCAGCCAGATCGCCGCCAGCAGCACGGCGCAGACCGCCAGCAGCCCGGCCTGCATCGCCAGCAGCGGATGCAGCGTGCCGGCCTGGGCCAAGGGCGGCGCCAAGGGGGGAATGCGCGGTTGGCGACGGGTACCGGCGATGCTTGCCGCCGGTTGCGTACTGCTGCTCATGCAGGGGTCCTCAGAGGTCCAGGCGATTGAAGATCCGGTTCGGCAGGGCGCGGATCACCGCCATCACCGGCGCCCAGACGCGCGGCACATGCGCCTGGCCGGCGCCGTGCCGGGCCAGCCGCCAGGTGGCGGCGGCGAAGGTCGCCGGGCTGGCCATGAAGGGCAGCTTCGGCAGCGGCCAGGTCAGCGCGGTATCCACCGGCCCGGCCAGCACGTTCAGCACCCGCACGCCGTGCCGGGCATGGCGCGCCGCATAGCCCTGCAGGAACACGCCCAGCGCCGCCTTGGTGGCGCCGTACAGGTGGTTGCGCGGCCGCCCACGCTCCCCCGCCACCGAGCCCAGCGCCACCACCGTGCCGCCACCCTGGCCGCGCAGCACCGGGGCCAGCGCCGTCAGCACGGAGGCTGCGCCGGTCACGTTGGTGTCCACCATGCGGCGCGCCACCGCCGGGTCGGCCTCGCAATCGGCCTGGCTGGGCATGGTGCCGAAGGCCAGCAGCAGGTTCAGCTGGCCCTGCGCCAGCGTGGCGCAGGCCCGGGCGAAGCCGCGATGCGCGTCGAGGTCCAGCGCGTCGAACAGCACGGAGGTGGCCGGCACGCCGTGGCGCAGCCGCAGGTCGGCGGCGCTGCGTTCCAGTTCGCCCACGTCCCGCCCGGCCAGCAGCACCGCGGCACCCGCCGCCGCCGCACGCTGCGCGAAGGCGCGGCCGATGGTGGAGCCACCGCCCAGCACCAGCCAGGTTTCCGCCGGCGCCGCCATCAGCCCAACCCCAGCCGGCGAGACATGTCCGACGAGAACCGCCCGGCCGGGTCCAGCCTGGCCCGCACCTCCTGGAAGGCACCGAGCCGCGGGTACATCTCCACCATCCCCTGCGGCGACAGCGCGCTGTCCTTGGCCAGGTAGATCCGGCCGCCATGGTCGCGCGTGACGCGTTCCAGCCGCAGCAGCAGCGCCCGGCTGCACGGCCGCGCGGGAATGTCCAGCGCCAGGGTGAAGCCGGGAATGGCCTGCCCCTGGGCGAAGGACAGCATGCCGCGCCCTTCCCGCCCCATCCACTTCAGCACCGCCAGGAAGCTGGCGGCGCCGGCCTCGCCCACGGTCTCCAGCAGCCGGCGCAGCCCGCGCGGCGCCTCGGCCTCCGGCAGCAGGCACTGGAACTGGTGGAAGCCGCTCCAGCCATACAGCCGGTTCCAACCGCCGATGCCGTCCAGCGGGAACAGGAACCGGTTGGCATGCACCACGCGCTCCTCGCCACCGGCCGGCACCCGCCGCCAATAGGCCGCGTTGAAGGCGCGCACGCTGAGCGGGTTCAGCAGGAAGCCCGGCGCGTCGAACGGCATCCGCCGCGAAGCCTCGGCCGGCACCGCGACGCTCCCGGCCGCGTGCTCCGCGGTCTCCAGGATGCCGCGGCCCAGCGCCGCGCCACCGGCCAGCGCGTCGACCCAGCCGACCGACCAGGTGGCGTCCCGCGCCGCGCGGAAGGCGTCGAGATATTCGTCCAGGCCGCCGATGCGCTGCCGCCGCACCCGCATGGCATTGGACGGCACCCGCAGCAGCCGCACCGCCAGCGCGGTGACCACGCCGGTCAGCCCGATGCCGCCGATGGTGGCCTGGAAGGTCACCGGGTCCTGCGTCGGCGAGACGCGCCGGGTCCGGCCATCGGCCAGCATCAGCTCCAGCCATTCGACATGGTCGCCGAAGCAGCCGGCGCCGTGCTGGTTCTTGCCGTGCACGTCGTTGGCCACGGCGCCGCCCAGCGTGGCGAAGGCGGTGCCCGGCGGCGTCGGCAGCAGGAAGCCCTGCGGCAGGAACACGCGGATGACGTCGGCGATGGTCACGCCGGGTTCGGCCACCAGCACGCCGGATGCGGCGTCGAAGCCCAGCATCCGGTCCAGCCGCCCGGTCAGCAACGCCGCGCCGCCGCCGTTCAGCGCGGCATCGCCATAGCTGCGCCCGGCGCCATGGGCGATGATGTTGCGGCCATTCTGCGCCGCCAGCGCCGCCGCGGCCTCGCGCAGCCGCTCCGGCCGCGCCGCCTGGCAGGGCGCGCTGCCGAGCCGGCCCCAGCCCTGCAGCGCCACGCTGCGCCAGGCGACATCGGATGCGGCGCGCACCGCCAGCTTCGGCAGGACAAGGTTCATAGCGCCAGCCCTATCGCCAGGGCGACCAGCACGCCGCTGGCCCAGCTCTGCGGATCCCGCAGGGCGAAAACAACCGGGTCGTCGTTGAGTTGCTGGCGATGCGCCAGCAGCCACAGCCGGGTCAGCCACACCGCCAGCAGCGGTGGCGTGGCGTAGAGCCAGACCGGCGTGTGGTAGAGCCGCGACGGCCAGGCGTCGTTGGCGACGAACAGGATCATGATCTGCAGCGCGGCCACGCCGGCGGCCAGGCCGAAGCCCAGCGTCAGCGGCCAGTCGTCGGCGCGGTAGCCGCGATGCGTCAGCGCCGTGCTCGGCAGCGCGCGCGCCTGCATCACCTCGCCATGCCGCTTGGCCAGCGCCAGCGAGAAGAAGAAGAAGCCGGCGAAGGACATCAGCCACGGCGACCACGGCACGTCCGCCAGCAGCACGCCAAGGCCGAGCCTGGTCATGAACAGGCCGGCGATGGTCAGCGTATCCAGCAGCGGCACCCGCTTGAGCGCGGCCGAATAGGCCAGGGAGACCGTGACGTAGCCGGCCAGCCCGGCGCCGAACAGCGGCGCCACGGCCAGCGCCGCGCCCACCGGCAGGCCGATCAGCAGCGTGGCCAGCAGCAGCGCGGGCAGCGGCGGCACGCGACCGCTGGCCAGCGGGCGCCGGCATTTCGTCGCGTGCTGTCGGTCCGCCGCCAGGTCGGCCAGGTCGTTCAGCAGGTAGGTGCCGGAGGCCGCCAGGCACATCGCCACCATGCCCAGCAGCACCGGCCCCAGCGCCGCCGGCTCCAGCAGCCGGTGGCCGAGCACCAGCGGCACCAGCAGCAGCAGGTTCTTCGACCACTGGTGCGGCCGCAGCGCGCGCAGCCAGGCGCGCGGGCCACCGGCGGGCGCTGCGATCTCGCGCAGCACCGGCTTGCCCAGCGCCTGCGCCGCGGCGTTCACGTCGCGCGGCGTTGCGACCAGGGCGATCTCGCGCGCCGCGGCGAACACCGCCAGGTCGGCGCTGCTGTTGCCGGCATAGGCGAAGCCGTCGGGGAAGCGCGCCGCCAGCCAGCGCGCCTTCGCCGCGGCGGTCAGGTTCTCCACGCCGTTGCTGCCGGTGGCACTGTCGAACAGGTCCAGCCGCTCGGCCACCGCATCCGCCACCGCCTGGTCGGCACCGGTCACCAGGTGCAGCGCGCGGCCAGCATCGCGCTGCTCGTGCAGCCAGGCCAGCACCTGCGGCCGCACCGGCACCGCGGTGGCAACCTCGGGCGCCGCCAGCGCGATGTGCCGCTTGAACGCGGCGCGGCCGCGGCGCAGCACCGGCAGGGCACGCAGCAGTACCAGCGGGCGCTTCAGCAGCAGCGCCAGCACCGCCTCGTGCAGCGTGTCGCCGGCCAGCAGGGTGCCGTCGAGGTCGACGGCGAGTGGCAGCAGGGCAGCGGTGGCGTCGGTGGCGACGGTGGTGGTCTTCGTGGTCTGCAGCATCATCGGGCATGGCCTCCGCCTGGCCGCAGACTTTGCCGCGCTTCGCTGCGCCGCAAAGTGCCAACGGCGCGAGGAAACGCCGCCGTGCAACACACGCCGCTGAGGCGCGCGCGGCTCCGCGAGACGCGCGCGCAGCAAGCGCTTGTGAAGCTTTTGCGCCGCCTGCTCCGCATGATGCTGGTTGCATGCGGTCGACCCGCCTCGCCAGCTTACGCCACGACACGAACCCGCATCCGGGAGCAAGGCATGATCCGCGCAAAGGCCCGCGCGCACTCCGCCGGTTTGGCGGTGCAGCCGCCACCGAACGAACAGCCTACCGCGGCAGCCGAAGCTGCGGTCACGCTCTCGGTCTGCATCTGCACGCACGAACGCCCGGGCTATCTCGGCGCCTGCCTCGAAAGCCTGAAGCTGCAGACCATCGGGCTCGACCGGTTCGAGGTGATCGTCGTCGACAGCGCCTCCTCGCCCGCCGCCTCCGCGCGACTGCGCCAGGTGGTGGAGGGCATGCCGAACGCGCTGATGATCCGCGTGGAGGAACCCGGCGCCAGCCTGGCGCGCAACCACGGCATCGAGGCCTGCACCGGCAGCCACATCGCCTTCCTCGACGACGACGCGGTGGCGGCGCCGGACTGGCTGGAACGCATCCTGGAAGTGCTGACCGAGACCAGCCATCCGCCCGCCGTCATCGGTGGCCGCGTGCTGCCGCGCTGGGAAGCGCCGCTGCCGGCGTGGTGGCCGCGCCGGCTGCGCGGCGTGCTGTCCATCATCGAATTCGAGGGCAGCGGCGAATACCGCACCGCCGCGCTGCCGCGCACGCTGGAGCCGTACAGCGTGAACATGGTGGTCGATCGCGCCGCCGTGCGCGCGGTCGGCAGCTTCGACGCGCAGCTCGGCCGCGTCGGCACGCGGCTGCTCTCGGACGAGGATGTCCACCTGGCGTGGAAGCTGCAGGACGCCGGCTATTCCGCCCGCTACGACAGCCGCGTGGTGGTGTACCACCAGATCCAGGCGCCGCGCCTGCGCCCGGAATGGCTGCTGGACCGGCTGTACTGGCAGGGCGCCTCCACCGTGCTGACGCGCAAGCTGCTGCGCCAGCCGGGCCAGCCGCGGCTGGAACTGCTGCGCCGCCTGGCGGTGGAGGTGGTGTGCGCGCCGGCGGCGCTGTTGCCGGGCAGCAGTACCTGGCTGCTGGCGCTGCGCTGGCGCCACGCCTACGCCTGCGGCTTCACCCGCATGGCGCTGGCCGACATGGACCGCAAGCGCACCGTGCTGCGCCGCCGGCTGGCGCGGCTGTGGCGCCAGGGCGGTTCCGCGGTGCAGGCCGGCCGTGCCGCGCTGGACCATGGTGCCGTGGAAGTGCAGCCGGCGCCGAAGCCGGAGGCCAGCGCGTAGTCCCATGCTGACGGTCGTCTTCGCCACCCGCAACCGCGGCAACGCGCTGCCCCGCGTGCTGCGCAGCTTCACCGCGCTGCAGTCGCCGCCGGGCGGCTGGCGCCTCGTCGTGGTCGACAACGGCAGCACCGACACCACGCCGGAGGTGCTGGCGCGCTACGCCACGCGCCTGCCGCTGCTGGCACTGCGCGAGCCGCGGCCGGGCAAGAACCGCGCGCTGAACACCGCGCTGCCGGCGCTGGCCGGCGACCTCGCCGTGTTCACCGACGACGACGTGCTGCCGGCGCCGGACTGGCTGGTGCGGCTGCGCGCCAGCGCCGACGAACAGCAGCAGGCGAGCATGTTCGGCGGCAGCGTGGCGCTGGAATGGCCCAGCCCGCCGCCGCGCTGGCTCTGCCCGGAGGTGCTGCCGTTCAGCGTGCTCTACGCGCAGAACCTGCGCGAGACCGGCGCCTGCGGCCCGCACGAGATCTTCGGCCCCAACATGGCGCTGCGCAGCGCGGTCTTCGCCGAAGGCCTGCGCTTCGCCGAGGGCGTCGGCCCGGACGAGACCAATCCGCGCTATGCCATGGGCAGCGAGACCGAGCTGCTGCGCCGGTTGGGCGAGAGCGGACGGCAGGGCTGGTTCTGTGCCGAGGCGCAGCTGCGCCACCTGGTGCGGCCGACGCAGATGACCGAGGACTGGGTGCTGGCGCGCGGCTTCCGCTACGGCAGCGGCGCCGGGCGCGAACATGCCGGCGCGCTGCTGCGCGGGCCGGCCATCGGCGGGCTGCCGGCCGCGCTGGCGCTGCGCCTGGCCGCCTACCGCACGCTGGCGCCGGTGGCGCGATTGCTGCCGCAGGGACCGCTGCGGCTGCGCCTGCGCTGGCGCGAACGCGAGCTGGCCGGCATTGCCGCCAGCCTGCGCGAGGACACCACACACCACGGGGGGAGGTTGGCTTGTACGTAACCCGAGCGCGCGGCTTCGCGCTGCGCATACCCAGTGCCGAGGTGGCGGCGCCGCTGGCGCTGCTGCTGTTCTCGCTGCTCGGCTTCAAGGCGCTGCGCAAGCTGTTCTTCCACGCCGCGCATACCGAGACCAACGCCTTCCTGCTGGTGCTGGCCTGCTGCGCCGGCGCCGCCTGCTTCACCGGCATCCGCTACGCCGCCATGCCGCACCTGCTGCGCGCGGTGGTGCGCGGCATCGGCGTGGTGGTGCTGGTGCAGGTGCTGTTCGACACCTTGGCGCCGGTGCCGCCGGCACCCAACGTGCTGTTCGGCGAAGGCCACGGCCATCAGCTGTTCTTCCGCTACGGCGGCATGGTGGCGGTGGCCGTCGGTGTCGCCTCGCTGTGGCGGCCGGCCTTCCTGGTGCCGCTGTTCGCCTGGTATGTCAGCTTCCGCCTGCTGATCGGCCCGCTGTCGGGCATTCCGGTGGTGGATACCGACTACCTGAACATGCTGGACACCGGGCTGTTCGCGGTGGTCGGCGCGCTGTTCGTGCTGACCGTGACCAGCGACGAGGTGCTGAAGCGCCTGCCCTGGCTGCGCGGTTGGATGGGCGGGCTTTCGCCGGCGGAACTGCGGCTTGGCGCCTGTTCGCTGCTGTGGGCCTGCGCGGTCGGCGCGCATCTCGGCAACTACTTCTGCTCCGGCCTGGCCAAGCTGCTGGCCAGCGGCGTGGACGCGCCGTGGACCTGGCTGACCAGCAACCCGACGCAGACCGCCATGGTCATCGGGCTGGAGCGCGGCGACAGCCCGCTGGCCACCTTCCCGCGCCTGCTGCAGGGCGTGTGGGACACCATCAGCGGCAACGCGGTGGTGTTCAATACCTTCGTGCTCGGCGCCCAGCTGCTGGCGCCCATCGCCATCCTGCGGCTGCGCTGGCTGCTGGTGTTCACGCTGCTGTTCGACGTGTTCCACATCGGCGTCTACTTCACGCTCGGCGCGCTGTTCCACTTCTGGATCGCGGTGAACCTCATCGTCTATTCCAGCGCCTGGCGGCTGAAGGAAAGCGACATCACGCCGGTGATGAAGGCGGTGTGCATGGTGACCGTGATGTTCGGCAACCTGGTGTTCTACACCAACTGGCTCGGCTGGCTGGACGGCGCCAAGCTGGCCAGCCCGCAGTTCTACGCCGAGACGCGCGACGGCCGCAGCGTGCTGATGCCGCAGGTCTACTACGGCATCTACAGCTACACCATCGCCCAGGCCGGCATGTACATTCCGGACAACCACTTCAGCTTCCGCATCGGCGGCAACAACCTGAACCGCGAGGCCTGGCGCGACGCGACGCATTGCGGCCCGGCGATCATGCCGACGCAGGACACCGGCGTCTCGGAGCACGCGGTGGAGGCGCTGGTGCGCGACACCGACCGCTTCATGCGGAGCTACCCCGCGATCAAGGACCTGAACCTGTATTATTTCTACCCGCACCACATGCAGCCGAACCCCTGGGTCTTCACCGAGTTCAACCGGCTGAAGCTGGAGGATATCGTCGGCTATCGCTACGTGGTGGAAAGCGTCTGCCTGGACCTGCGCGGCGGCCAGCTGCAACGCGATGTCCGCCACCGGTCGGAGTTCCGCTACGATGTGCGCTGAGACGACGACGCGGACCGAGGCGCTCACCGTCATCTACGACGGCGAGTGCCCGTTCTGCTCCAACTACGTACGGCTGTACCGGCTGCGGCAACTGGTCGGCCGGGTGCAGCTGGTGGACGCCCGCGGCAACGACCCGGTGCTGGAGCGGGTGCGGGACGCGCGCCTCGACCTGGACGAAGGCATGGCGGTGATCTGGCAGGGCCGGCTGTACCACGGCGCCGAGGCGCTGCACGTGCTGGCGCTGCTGGGCAGCACGGACGGCGTGTTCAACCGCGTCAATCGCTGGCTGTTCAGCCGGCCGCGGTTGGGGCGCCGGCTCTACCCGTGGATGGTGGCGGGCCGCAGGCTGACGCTGCGCCTGCTCGGCCGCAAGCTGATCAACGACTAGCGGCGCCCGTTCCTTCCGGCGCGTCGCCGCCGCCCTGTCCTACCGGCGCGTCGCCGCGGCAACCTCTACCG
>CAIMOR010000183.1 GCA_903843125.1 uncultured Rhodospirillales bacterium | reverse complement strand
GGGCGCCGGCGGCGACTGGCCCGAGGGCGCCGCCGGCTGCGCCCGTCCGCGCCCGCTCAGCAGGGGCAACGCCAGGCTGGCCGCAGCCATGGTCATGGCTTGCCGACGTTGCAGCATGTCTCGTTCTCCCAGGTGTGTTTTGGCAGGCTCAGCGCGCGAAGACCGCGGCCGCGTCCATGCCCTTGAACTCGACCACGTTGCCGCAGCCATCCTCGACCAGCGTGATCAGCTGCTCGCCCGGCGTTCCCGCCCGCGCCAGGTGCGGGGCGACGACGAAGCGCACCGCCGCCGCCTGCAGCCGCGCCACCGTTGCCGCGAAGCCCGCTGGCGACAGCACCGCGCCGAAGTGGCGAACGGGTGCCGGGTCGCCGGCGGCGACCACGCCGGGAATGGGGCGCAGCGCCTCGGCCGGCAGGCAGTGCAGCACCAGGTGGTGGCCGAAGAAGTTCACGTCCATCCGGTTCGGCTCGGTGCGGCCGACCGCACAGCCGAGCGCCTCGACATAGAAGGCGCGGGCGGCGTCGAGGTCGGCGACCGGCAGCGCCATGTGCAGGATCGCCGGTTCGGGCTCGGCCATGGTTTCCCCCCCTCGTGCCGTCTTGGCGGCCGAGTGTGGCGCCTTGGCCGGCCGCTTCCAAGCGGTGCTTCGCTTCCAGGGTTCCCAGCGCGCCCCGGCGTTGGTATAGAGACTGCCCAGCAGGCTCCGCGATGGCGGGGCCTTCGCTGTTTCTGGACCCTCACCCAGGGCACAACCGGGTAGGGCGGGAAAAGGCAGCGCGGAACCAAGCGTCTCGCCAGCCCATATGTGCAGTGCCCAAGCCCCATCGCCCGCTAAGCCGCGTGGCCAAGACAGGAACAGCCCCGTGGCCCAGACCAAGACGAAGCCGGAACCGGTCGACCCCGAGACCGCCGCGAAGGCCGAGACCGAGATTGCCTACATGGCCAAGCTGCATCGCGTCTCCCCGGCGATCATCCGCGAGATCATCCGCCAGACCGGCTCGATCGAGCGCAGCACGATCGAGCGCGAGATCGGCCGCGGCAAGGCGCGCCGCTAGCCGTCGATCGAACGGCCGCCCCACCGCTTCGGCGGCAGCACCCGTGCGGAGCAGGCCCGGGGGCATGCCGGCCGGGTGACGCCATGCGCGCCGTGATGCCGACAGCCTGACCCGCAGTGCTGCCGGCACGCCGCATTTGCGCGCCGGCGCTACGGGTTGGCCAGGATGGCGATCTCGGCGCGGACCTCGTCCAACCCGGTCTTGGCCTCGCTGCTGGTCACCAGCACCAGCGGGTGGCCGGCGGTATGGCTGCGGGCAAGCTTCTGCACCTCCGCCAACCGATGGTCCAGCCACTCCGGCTTGGTGTCGTCCGCCTTGGTCAGCACCAGCTGGAAGCTGACCGCCGCCTCGTTCAGCAGCTGCATCGCCATCACGTCGGCCGGCTTGGTCTCGATGCGCGCATCCATCAGCAGGATCACGCGGCGCAGCGTCGGGCGGCCGCGCAGGTAGTTGAACATCAACCCCTGCCAGTCTTCCTTCACGCTCTTCGCCGCCTGGGCGTAGCCGTAGCCCGGCATGTCCACCAGCACCAGGCGCTCGCCCAGCTCGAAGAAGTTGAGCTGCTTGGTGCGCCCCGGCGTGTTGGAGACCCGCGCCAGGGCCTTGTGGTTGCACAGCGCGTTGATCAGGCTGGACTTGCCGACGTTGGACCGCCCGCAGAATGCCACCTCCGGCAGGCTGGCGTCCGGCAGTTGCTCCAGCTTCTGCGCCGCGAAGAAGAAGTTGCACGGCCTGGCGAACAGCAGCCGGCCGTGCTCGATCAGCGCGGCGCGGGTTTCCTCGTCCTTCGCCTCGCTCAGGCCACCGGGCGGGAGTTCGGCCATCAGCCCTTCTTCGCCAGGCCGGGCAGCCGGCGCAGCGCCCCGGGAATGCCGCGCAGCGAGGCCACCATGTCCTGCCGGCGCTTCTTCGCCTCGGCTGCCGCGGCGGCATCCTGCTGCATGATGAAGTACTGCTGGCAGATGGAGAGCAGGTTGTTCCAGGACCAGTAGATCACCAGGCCGGCCGGCATGCTGGCCAGCATGAAGGTGAAGATCACCGGCATCCAGGCGAAGACCTTGGCCTGCACCGGGTCCGGCGGCTGCGGGTTCAGCTTCTGCTGCAGGAACATGGTGGTGCCCATCAGCAGCGCCCAGGCCGGCATGTGCAGGTAGCTGGAGTAGACCGACGGGTCGAACGGGATCAGCCCGAACAGGTTGAACAGGTTGGTCGGGTCCGGCGCCGAAAGGTCGTGGATCCAGCCGAAGAACGGCGCATGCCGCATCTCGATGGTGACGAACAGCACCTTGTAGAGGCTGAAGAACACCGGGATCTGGATGAAGATCGGCAGGCAGCCGCTGGCCGGGTTGATCTTCTCGGTGCGGTACAGCGCCATGATCTCGGCCTGCGCCTTGGTCGGGTCGTCCTTATGGCGCTGCTTGATCTCGGTCATCTTGGGGCCGAGGTGCTTCATCCGCGCCATGGACTTGTAGGCTTTGTTCGCCAGCGGGAAGAACAGCGCCTTCAGCGCCAGCGTGAAGATCAGGATGGCGATGCCGAAGTTGCCCACCAGGTGGTACAGCCAGGCCAGCGCGTGGAAGAACGGCTTGGTCAGGAAGTAGAACCAGCCGAAGTCGATCGCCTTCTCGAAGTCGGGGATGCCCAGGCGGTCGCGGTAGCTGTCCAGCGTGGCGACTTCCTTGGCGCCGGCGAACAGGCGCACGGCCATGGCCGCCGTGGCACCGGGCGCAACCGAGAGCGCGGCCGGCGGCGCGAAGTCCACCTGCCAGGCGTCGCCGGCGGCGCCGGTGTTGTGCCGGTAGCTGGCGGCCAGGCGCTGCGCCGGGTCCACCGCGGCCACCGCGCCGAGGAAGTACTTGTCGGTGAAGCCGGCCCAGCCGGCGCCGGTTTCCGTGGTGAAGGCCACGCCGGCATGCTTCTCGGCCTCGGACTTCGCGTCCTTGTAGGTCTGTTCGTGCAGCCGGCCGTCGAGCACGCCGACGAAGCCTTCATGCAGGATGTAGTAGCCTTGGGTATGCGGCGTGGTTTCGCGCCGGACGCGCGCCCAGGGCTGCACCTGCACCGCCGTGGCGGCGGTGTTGCGCACGCGCTGTTCGGCGGTGACCATGAAGTTGTCGTCCAGCGAGAGCGCGATCTCGAACACCTGGCCCTGGCCGTTGTCCCAGCTCAGCGTCACCGGGGTCGCCGGCGTCAGCGTCGGGCCGCTCGCGG
>CAIMOR010000182.1 GCA_903843125.1 uncultured Rhodospirillales bacterium | reverse complement strand
CGTCTCGCCCGCAGGCGCCGCTACGCCACCGCCACCGCCGGCCGGCGCCACCGCTGCCACAGCAGCAGCGCCAGCACCGCCACCAGCGGCGGCAGGATCGCCAGGTTCATCGCGTCCCACCCCGCCCGGTCATGCAGCGCACCGGACAGGAAGGCGGTGCAGGCCACGGTGCCGAACACCAGCAGGTCGTTCGCCGCCTGCGCCCGCACCCGCTCCTCCGGCGCATGGGCGGCGCCCAGCAGCGTGGTGGCGCCGACGAACATGAAGTTCCAGCCCAACCCCAGCAGCCCCAGCGCCACCAGGAAGTGCCCGTAGCTGCGCCCGCTGATGCCGATGGCGATGCAGGCCATGTTCAGCAGCACCCCGGCCACCACGATCCGCCTGGCGCCGAACCGCTGGATCAGCCGCCCGGTAAAGAAGCCCGGCCCATACATCGAAAGCGCATGCACCTGGATGACGGTGGCCGAGGCGCCGACCTGGAACCCGCAGAGCATCATCTCCAACGGGGTCGAGGTCATCAGCAGGTTCATGCTGCCGAACGCCACCATGCCCGCGGCCACCGCGGCGATGAAGCCGGGCCGGGCAATGATCTCCGAGACCGGTGCGCCACCGGCATTGCGCGCCGGCGGCGGCGGCAGCCGGGTGAAGGTCAGCAGCACCAGGCAGCAAAGCGGCAGCACCGCCATCACCAGGTAGGTGCCGAGGAACAGGTGCGGCATGAACAGCTGCGTCGTCGCCTTGACCAGCTCCGGCCCCAGGCCCGCCGAGAGCACGCCGCCCGTCATCACCAGCCCGATGGCCCGCGCCCGGAACGCCGGCGGCGCCACCTCGGAGGCGGCGAAGCGATAATGCTGCCCGATGCCGAAGCCGAGCCCGGCCGGAATGGCGCCCAGCGTATAGATCAGGAAATCGCCGCTCCAGACGCCATAGGCGAAGACCAGCGACCCGGTGAAGGCCGCCAGCGCGCCCACGGTGAAGCCGGCCCGCCGCCCGAGCCGGGCGAAGATGATCCCGGCCGGGATGCTCGCCGCCATGGTCGCGGTCATCTGGATCGCGATCGGCAGCGTCGCCAATGCCTTGTTCTCGGCCAGGCTGTGGCCGATCAGCGCCGCCATCACCGCCTGGCCGACGATGGTGGTGTGCATCAGCGCCTGGCAGAACAGCAGCAGCCAGACCTGGCGTTTCATCGCCGCTTCGTTGGGCATGCTAGAAGTGGCTCCATCCCCCCTGCGGCAACACCATTTCGGCGCCGTCCGGGTCCAGCACAGTGACCGCTGGCGCCCCCGCCGCAAAGTGGCCGATGCATGCAACCGGCACATGCGCGCCCCGCGCGGCGGCCAGCACCGCCCCGGCCGCCTCGGCGGGCGCGGCGAACAGCAGCTCGTAGTCGTCCCCGCCGGTCAGCCGCAGCGCGAGCAGGTCCGGGTGCGCCGCGGCAGCCGGAGAGAGCGGCACCTCCGCCGCCCGCAGCACCGCCGCGCAGCCGCTGGCCCGGCAGAGATGCCCGAGGTCCTGCACCAGCCCGTCCGAGACATCCATGCAGGCCGAGGCCAGCCCGACCAGCGCCTGCCCCAGCGCCAGGCGCGGCCGCGGCAGCCGGTAGCGTTCGGCCAGGAAGGCATCGGCCGGCAGCTTGCCCTGCAGCACCCGCAACCCCAGCGCGCCATCGCCCACGGTGCCGGAAACCCACAGCTGGTCCCCTGCCCTGGCACCATTCCGCCGCAACGCCCGCCCCGGCGCGCAGGTCCCCAGGATGGTCAGCGACAGCGTCAGCGGCCCCGGCGTGGAAACGGTATCCCCGCCCAGCACGGCCAGGCCGAATTCCGCCTGGTCCAGCGCCAGCCCGGCGGCGAAGGCGGCCACCCAGGCATCCGCGGTGCCCTTGGGGAAGGCCGTGGTCATCAGGTAGCCCAGCGGCACGGCGCCCATGGCCGCCAGGTCGGACAGGTTGGTCCGCAGCAGCTTGCGGCCGATGGTCTCCGGCGGGTCGTCGGGCAGGAAGTGCACACCGGCCACCATGGCATCGGCGGCGATCACCAACTCCCGCCCAGCCGGCAGCGCCAGCACGGCGGCGTCATCCTCCAGCCCCAGCGCGCCCGGCCCGGCCAGCGGCCTGAAGTGCCGGGCGATGAGCGAGAACTCCGCCGGCAACCCCATCGTCAGGGCCGCGGCGGCGAAGCGGCGAACTCCTCGGCCCTGAGCGTCCGCGCCATGGCATCCAGCACGCCATTGGCGAAGCGCGGCTCCTCGCCGCCGAAGAAGCCGTGGGCAATGTCCAGGTATTCGTTGATGACCACCCGCGCCGGCGGCTCCTTGCCGCCCCACAGCTCGGTGCAGGCGGCGCGCAGCAGCGCCCGCAGCACCGGGTCCAGCTTCGCGAGCGGCCAGTCCTTGTCGAGGTGCGCGCTGACGACGCCGTCGATGGTTTCGCCATTCTGTGCCGCCTTGCGGACCAGGCTGGTGAACAGCGGCACGTCGGCCTCCGGAATGCGGCCGTCATCGAAGCCGCTGCTGCCCGGGAACACGCCGATGCGGTGGCGGATGAACTGGTCGATCACCGTCTCCGCCGATTCGCCCATGTAGTCGCTCTGGTACAACGCCATCACGGCGGCGACGCGGGAGCCGGTGCGCGGCCGTCCGCGCGGCTTGGCGCTGGTCGCCGGCCTGGTCTTCTTCGTCGTCGTCACTGAATTCCCCAACGCCGGCGCAGCGCCACCTGCATCAGCAGCGCGTGCATCGCCTCGGCACCCTTGTTGTGCTTGTCGTCGCTGCTGCGGGCAATCGCCTGCTGCAGCGTATCCACCGTCAGCAGGCCGAAGCCGATGGCCGCGCCGGTCTCGGCGGAAATCCCCATGATGCCGTGGCAGATGGCATCGCAGATGAAGGCGTAGTGGTCGGTCTCGCCCTTCACCACGCAGCCCAGCAGCAGGAAGCCGTCGTAGCGGGTGCCCTGCTGCAGCAGCGCCATGCGCAGCGCGGCCGGCAGCTCGTAGCCGCCGGCCACGTCCACCACGTCCAGCGTCGCGCCCACCCCGGCGCACACCGCCTCGGCGCCCCGGCGCATGCCGCCCACCACCTGGTCGTAGTACGGCGCCTGGATCAGCAGCAGCCGCGCCGGCGGGCCGGCCAGCGCGACGGCATCGCGCTCGGGGGCATGGATCGTGCTCACGCCCGGCCCTCCCGCGGGATCGGCCGCGTCTCCAGCACGCGCAGGCCATAGCCCTCCAGCCCGACGATCGGCCGCGGGTTGTTCGACAGCCGGATCAGGTCGCGCGCGCCCAGGTCCGCCAGGATCTGCGCGCCGATGCCGTAGTCCCGGATGGTCGGCAGCGCCACCTGGCGGTCCTTGCCGCGTTCGATCTGCTCGCTCATGTTGGTCGGCCGCCAGTCGCGGATGATGACCACGGCGCCGCGGCCGAACTCGCTGATCATCCGCATCGCCGTCTGCAGGTCGCGCGAGCCACGGCCCATGATGGTGTCGTTCAGCAGGTTGGCCGCGTGCATCCGCACCATGGCGGGCTGGGAGGCCGAGATGTCGCCCTTCACCATCACCAGGTGCTCGGCGTATTCCAGCGTATTGGTATAGGTGATCAACCGCCATTCGCCGCCCACCTCGTGGTCGATCCGGCCTTCCACCACGCGCTTGACCAGCCGCTCGGTCCGCCGCCGGTGGCCGATCAGGTCGGCGATGGTGCCGAGCTTCAGGCCGTGATGCTGGGCGAAGGCCACCAGGTCCGGCATCCGCGCCATGGTGCCGTCGTCGTTCATGATCTCGCAGATCACGCCCGAGGGGTTCAGCCCGGCCATCCGGGCGAAGTCCACCGCGGCTTCGGTGTGCCCGGCCCGCACCAGCGTGCCGCCATCCCGCGCCACCAGCGGAAAGACATGCCCCGGCGTGGTGATGTGCTCGCGGCCCATCTCCGGGTTGATCGCCACCGCCACGGTGTGGGCGCGGTCGGCGGCGGAAATGCCGGTCGTCACCCCCTCGCGCGCCTCGATGCTGACGGTGAAGGCGGTCTGGTGCCGGCTGCCGTTGCTCTGCGCCATCAGCGGCAGGCCCAGCTGCTCCACCCGGTGCCGGGTCATCGCCAGGCAGATCAGCCCGCGGGCGAAGCGCGCCATGAAGTTAATGGCGTCCGGCGTGGCGAACTGCGCCGGTATCACCAGGTCGCCCTCGTTCTCCCGGTCCTCGTCATCCACCAGGATGAACATGCGGCCGCGCTTGGCCTCCTCCAGCAGTTCCTCGCTGGGCGAGAGGAACTCGTGGAAGCTGGTCTGGTGCGGCAGGGGCGCGGAAGGCATCACTCGGTTTCCTTAAGTCGGGCCATGAGATGCACGCTCGGCGCCCTCCGGCGCCGCGCGATCGCATGACACCAGCCGCGCGACATAGCGCGCCAGCGTGTCGATCTCGATATTGACCCGCGCGCCCGGCTGGAGCGTGGCGAAGGTGGTCACCGAGGACGTATGCGGGATGATGTTGACCCCGAACACGGTCCCGTCAACCTCATTGACTGTCAGGGAAACACCATCGATGGCGATGGACCCCTTCTCGGCAACGAAACGATGCAGCCCCTCGGGCAGCCGGAAGCGCCAGCGGACCGAGGCATTCTCCGGCACCGCGGCCAGCACCTCGCCCACGCCGTCGATATGGCCCGAGACCAGGTGGCCGCCCAGTTCGTCGCCGAAGCGCAGCGCGCGCTCCAGGTTCACCCGGCTGCCGGCGCGCCAGCCGCCCAGCGTCGTCTTGCTCAGCGTCTCGGCCGAGGCATCCACCGCGAACCAGTCGCCACCCAGGTCCACCACGGTCAGGCAGACGCCGGAACAGGCAATGCTAGCGCCCAGCACCGCCGGCGCCGGCTGCTTCAGGAAGTCGGGCGAGGTGCCGATGACCAGGCGCATGTCGTGCCCCGCACCCAGCGGCTGGATCTCGCGGATGGTGCCGAGGTCGGTGACGATGCCGGTGAACATGGCTCAGGGCTCCCTGCGTTCGAACTCGGTCAGCCAATCGGCGCCGAGGGGCCGCGAGGCCACCCGGTGAAATCTGGGCATGGCGGAAAGCAGGGCAAGCGGCAAGGGCTGCACCGCGGCCAGGCCATCCCCGCCGATGATCCCCGGCGCATGGAACCAGGCGATGCGGTCCACCAGCCCGTCCCGCAGCAGCCCCGCGGCAATGCCGGCGCCGCCCTCGGCCATCACCCGCGTCACCCCGCGCTGCGCCAGCGTGGCCAGCAACGCGCCGAGATCCAGCCCGCCCGGCTTGCCGCGCGGCACGGTCAGCACCTCCACCCCGGCCTGCTGGTAGGGCGCCAGCTCCGCCGGCTTGTGGCCGGTGGCGGTGGCGATCCAGCTGGGCAGGGAGCGCGCCGTCCGCACCAGCCGGGCGGTCAGGGGCGTGCGCAGCCGGGCATCCGCCACCACCCGCGCCAGCGGCACGCGGGCCATGCCGGGCAGCCGGCAGGTCAGGTCCGGGTCGTCGGCCAGTACCGTGCCGCTGCCCACCAGCATGGCGTCGTGCCGGGCGCGCAGCGCATGGGCGTAGCGGCGGGCTTCCGGCCCGGTGATCCATTGGCTCTCGCCCCGCGCGGTGGCGATCCGCCCGTCCAGCGTCGTCGCCAGCTTCAGCAGCACCACCGGCCGCCCCAGCGTAACCCGGCGGGAGAACCCCGCGTTGAGCGCCACCGCTTCGGCCTGGAACAGCCCGGTCTCCACCTGCACCCCGGCTTCCCGCAGCCGGGCCAGGCCGCGGCCGTCAACCCGGCCATCGGGGTCCCCGGCGGCCACCACCACGCGGGCGACGCCAGCGCGGATCAGCGCATCGCAGCAGGGCGGCGTGCGGCCCCAATGGCTGCACGGCTCCAGCGTCACATAGGCGGTGGCGCCGCGCGCCGCCTCCCCGGCCCGGGCCAGCGCCTCGGTTTCCGCGTGCGGCCGGCCGCCCGGCTGGGTCCAGCCGCGGCCCACCACCTGGCCGTCCTTCACCAGCACGCAGCCCACCGCCGGGTTGGGCCAGGTCGTGCCCAAGCCCCGCCGGGCCAGCCCCAGGGCCGCCCGCATATGCGCCGCGTCGTCGTGTTCGGACATCAACCCTATCTGGCGCGCCGGCAGCGGCGGCGCCAGCCGCTACTTCTTCTTGTCCATCTCGCCGAGGAATTCGCGGAAGTCCCGCGCCTCGCCGAAATTGCGGTAGACGCTGGCGAAGCGGACATAGGCCACCTGGTCCACCTCCTTCAGCGTCTCCATGACGATCTCGCCGATCTGGCGCGAGGTGACTTCCGCCTCGGCCTCGGTCTCCAGCTTGCGCTGGATGCCGTTGACGATCCGCTCCAGCTTGTCCTGGTCCACCGGGCGCTTGCGCAGCGCCACGCGGATGCTGCGCGCCAGCTTCTCGCGGTCGAAGGGCTCGCGCTGGCCATCGGTCTTCAGCACCGTCAACTCGCGCAACTGCACCCGCTCGAAGGTGGTGAACCGGCTGTTGCATTGCGGGCAGGACCGGCGCCGACGAATGGCGGCGCCGTCCTCGGCCGGGCGGCTGTCCTTGACCTGCGTGTCTTCACTGCTGCAGAAAGGGCAGCGCATGCCGGGTCAGCCCTGGTAGATCGGGAAGCGCTGGCACAGCGTCAGCACGCGGGCCTTCACCGCCTGCTCGGTCGCCTCGTTGGCTTCCGGCGCATTCGCCTTGGCCAGCCCGTCCAGCACCTCGCCGATCATCTCGCCGATCTCGACGAACTCCGCGGTGCCGAAGCCGCGCGTGGTGCCGGCCGGGCTGCCCAGCCGCACGCCGGAGGTCACCATCGGCTTCTCGGGGTCGAACGGAATGGCGTTCTTGTTGCAGGTCAGGTGCGCCCGGTTCAGCGCCGCCTCGGCCGCCTTGCCGGTCAGCTGCTTGAGGCGCAGGTCAACCAGCATCAGGTGGTTGTCGGTGCCGCCCGTCACGATGCCGAAACCCTTCCCCAGCAGCGTGTCGGACAGCGCCTTGGCGTTCTCCACCACCTGCTTCGCATAGGCCTTGAACTCCGGCCGCAGCGCCTCCCCAAACGCCACCGCCTTGGCGGCGATCACATGCATCAGCGGGCCGCCCTGGGTGCCCGGGAACACGGCGCTGTTCATCTTCTTGGCCAGGGCTTCGTCATTGGTCAGGATCATGCCGCCGCGCGGGCCACGCAGGGTCTTATGGGTCGTGGTGGTGGCGATGTGCGCGTGCGGGAACGGCGAGGGATGCGCGCCGCCAGCCACCAGCCCGGCGAAATGCGCCATGTCCACCATGAACCAAGCGCCCACCTCGTCGGCAATCTCCCGGAACCGGGCGAAATCCCAGAACCGCGCATAGGCCGAGCCGCCGGCCACGATGATCTTCGGCTTCGATTCGCGGGCGATGCGCGCGACCTCGTCCATGTCGATCGTCTGGTCTTCCCGCCGCACCGTGTACGGCGCCACCTTGAACCACTTGCCGGAGATGTTGACCGGCGAGCCATGCGTCAGGTGCCCACCCGCCGCCAGGTCCAACCCCATGAAGGTGTCGCCCGGCGACAGCAGGCTGAAGAACACCGCGCCATTGGCCTGCGCGCCCGAATGCGGCTGCACATTGGCGAAACCACACCCGAACAGCTGCTTGGCCCGCGCAATGGCCAGGTCCTCGGCCACGTCCACGAACTCGCAGCCGCCATAGTAGCGCCGGCCCGAATAGCCCTCGGCGTACTTGTTGGTCAGCACGCTGCCCTGGGCCTCCAGCACCGCGCGCGAGACGATGTTCTCGCTGGCGATCAGTTCGATGCCGTCCTGCTGGCGACCCAGCTCATGGCCGATGGCCGCCGCCAATTCCGGGTCGGCGGCAGCCAGCGAAGCGGAGAAGAAGCCAGGGGCGGTGAAGGCGTTCATGGCGTTTCAGACCTTGGGCGAGAGCTTGGACAGGCGACGGTCATGCCGGCCGCCTTCATATTCGGTGGCCAGAAACACCTTCAATGCCTCCTCGGCAAGCTCCACCCCGGTCAGCCGCGCGCCGAAACAGGCAACATTCGCGTCGTTGTGCGCCCGGGTCAGTCGCGCATCGGTGGTGTGGTGCAGCACCGCGGCGCGGATGCCGGCGTGCCGGTTGGCGCTGATGCACATGCCGATGCCGCTGCCGCAGACCAGCACACCGAACCGCGCCTGCCCCGCCTCCACCGCGGCGCAGACCGGGTGGGCGAAGTCGGGGTAGTCGACGCTGGCCGTGCCGTGCGTGCCGAAATCCGTCACCGGGTAGCCGGCCGCCTGCAGCATGGCGGCCAGTTGCTGCTTCAGCGCCTCGCCGCCATGGTCGGCACCGAGGGCAATGGGGGTCTCTGCCGGGTTCATGCCGCCACCTACCACTTCCTGCGTCGGGGCGGAAGAAAACCCCAACCCCTTGCGTGCAACCCCGCCATGCGCGCCCCGGCGGGTTCCCCCTTCCGCCCGGCGGCGCGAAGTGGCACCAAACACGCCAGAAAATAACCCGACGGGAGACGCCTGCCATGACCAAGCCGGTCTTCACCAACCCAGAAACCCTGGCCCTCCACGGCGGCAGCCATCGGGCGGACCCCACCACCGGCTCCGTCGCGGTGCCGATCCACCAGACCACCAGCTTCCAGTTCCAGGACACCGGCCATGCCGCCCGGCTGTTCGGCCTGGCCGAGCTCGGCAACATCTACACCCGCATCATGAACCCGACGACGGATGTGCTGGAGACTCGCATCGCGGCCATGGAAGGCGGCGCCGCCGCGCTGGCCGTCGCCTCCGGCCAGTCCGCCACCACCCTGGCCGTGCTGAACCTGTGCGAGGCCGGCGACAATATCGTCAGCAGCACGGACCTCTACGGCGGCACCTGGAACCTGTTCTCCAACACGCTCAAGGGCTTCGGCGTCGAGGTCCGCTTCGTCGACCCCGCCGACCCCGAGGGTTTTGCGCGAGCCACCGACGCCCGCACCCGCTGCTACTACGCCGAAACCCTGCCCAACCCGAAGCTGCAGGTCTTCCCCATCGCGGAAGTCGCCGCCATCGGCCGCCGCCTGGGCGTGCCGCTGATCATGGACAACACCGCCGCCCCGGTGATCTGCAAGCCGCTGGCGCTCGGCGCCGCCGTGGTGATGCACTCCACCACCAAGTACATCGGCGGCCACGGCACCAGCATCGGCGGCATCATCGTCGATGGCGGCACCTTCGACTGGGAAGCCGGCGGCAGCCGCTTCCCGACGCTCAACAACCCGGACCCCAGCTACCACGGCGTGGTCTGGACCCAGGCGGTCAAGCCGCTCGGCCCCATCGCCTATATATTGAAGATGCGCACCACCCTGCTGCGCGACCTCGGCGCCGCCATGGCCCCGTTCAACGCCTTCATGTTCATCCAGGGGCTGGAAACCCTACCGCTGCGGATGGAGCGCCACTGCGCCAACGCGCTGAAGGTGGCCGCCCACCTCTCGGCCCACCCCAAGGTGGCCCGCGTCATCCACCCCAGCGTCCAGACCGGGGAGGCCCGCCGCCGTGCCGACGCTAGCCTGAAGGGCGGCCTGGGCGCGCTGCTGGGCTTTGAGCTGAAGGGCGGGCTGGAAGCCGGCCAAGCCTTCATCAATGCCCTGCAGATGTTCTATCATGTCGCCAATATCGGCGACGCCCGCAGCCTGGCCATCCACCCGGCCAGCACCACCCACAGCCAGCTTTCCGTGGAGGACCAGGCCAGCACCGGCGTCACCCCCGGCTATGTCCGCCTCTCCATCGGCATCGAGCACATCGACGACATCCTGGCCGACCTCGACCAGGCCCTCGACAAGGTCTGACCCGCATGAGCTTCCCGTCCGGTTCCTTCCCCGCCATCCGCATGCGCCGCAACAGGTACGACGCCTGGACCCGGCGCCTGGTGGCGGAGAACACGCTTTCGGTGGACGACCTGATCTGGCCGATCTTCGTCATGGCCGGCAGCAACGCCGAAAGCCCGGTCGCCTCCATGCCCGGCGTCAAGCGCGTGACGGTGGACCGCCTGGCGGCCCATGTGGAACCGGCGGCCAGTCTCGGCATCCCCGCCATCGCCATCTTCCCGATGACCCCGCCGGAGCTGAAGGACGCCGAGGGCACCGAGGCGCTGAACGAGAACAACCTGATCTGCCAGTCCGCCCGACTGCTGAAGCGGGAGTTCCCCGGCGTCGGCCTGGTCGGCGACGTAGCCTTGGATCCGTACACCGATCACGGCCACGACGGCGTCATCCGCGGCGACTACGTGCACAACGACGACAGCCTGGAGGTGCTGGTCCGCCAGGCCGTCATCCAGGCCCAGGCCGGCATCGACGTGATCGCGCCCAGCGACATGATGGACGGCCGCATCGGCCGCATCCGCACGGCGCTGGACGCCGATGGCCTGATCGACACCCGCATCATGTCCTACGCCGCCAAGTATGCGTCGGCCTTCTATGGCCCGTTCCGGGACGCGGTGGGCAGCGGCAAGGCGCTGCGCGGCGACAAGAAGACCTATCAGATGAACCCAGCCAACACCGACGAGGCGCTGCGCGAAGTGGCGCTGGACCTGGCCGAGGGCGCCGACATGGTGATGGTGAAGCCGGGCATGCCCTACCTGGACATCGTCCAGCGGGTGAAGGAGCGCTTCGGCGTGCCGACCTTCGCCTACCAGGTCAGCGGCGAATACGCGATGATCATGGCCGCCGTGCAGAATGGCTGGCTGGAGCACGAGCGGGCGATGCTGGAAAGCCTGCTGGGCTTCAAGCGCGCCGGGGCGAACGGCGTGCTGACCTATTTCGCGGTGGAGGCCGCCCGCGCCCTGAAGGGTTGACCCAGCCCGGCCATCGCCGTCTCATCCCGGCATAAAAGCAGGGAGAGAACGCCATGGCCCACTGGCTGCAACTGGACGGCAAGCGCGCCGTCGTCACCGGCGCGGTCGGCGGCATCGGCCGCGCCATCGCCCTCTCCTTCGTCGAGGCCGGCGCCAGCGTCGCCCTGCTGGACCACGACGCCGAGGGCGCCGCCCGGCTGGCCGCCGAGATCAACGCCGGCGGCGGCCGCGCCGCGCCCTTCCACTGCGACACCTCCAGCCAGGCCAGCGTGCAGACCGCCGCCGCCGGCGTGCTGCGGGACCTCGGCCCCGCCGACATCCTGGCCAACAACGCGGGCATCCTCCGCGCCGGCCCGCTGGCGGAGCTCAGCCTGGACCTCTGGAACCAGCTGCTGGCGGTCAACCTCACCGGCTACCTGGTCTGCGCCCAGGCGTTCCGGCCGCAGATGCTGACGCAGAGCGGCGGCGCCATCATCCACACTGCGTCCATTGCCGCCACCAACCCGCAGCCGCGCTCCGGCGCCTACAGCCCGTCCAAGGCCGCGGTCGCCATGCTGTCCCGCCAGTTGGCGCTGGAATGGGGGCCCGACG
>CAIMOR010000181.1 GCA_903843125.1 uncultured Rhodospirillales bacterium | reverse complement strand
CGCCCAGCAGCGCGCCCACGGCGGCACCACGCCCACCGCCGGCGATGGCGCCCAGCGCCGCGCCGCCCGCCGCGCCCAGGCCGGCGCCGCCGAGCATGCGCTGGCCGGGGTCGTTCGGGTCGGTGCAGCCGCCGATCAGCAGGGCCACGCCGAGCAGCGCGGCGGCGGTGGTGGTGCGAAGCATGGCCGTGGTTTCCTTGCCGAATGCCGCCGCGCCCGGCGGCGAAGAGCCAACGCAGGGTTTACCACGGCGCTGCCGGCCTCGGGTAGCGCGCGCATCATCACGTCGTTGCGCGGGCGGCGGAGGGTGCCGCCGCCGGTGGGCTCAGGTGTTCATCGCGTCGAAGAAGTCCTGGTTGGTCTTGCTGTACTTCAGCTTGTCCAGCAGGAACTCCATCGCGTCCTGCGTCCCCATCGGGTTCAGGATCCGCCGCAGCACCCACATCTTGCTCAGCGTCGCGCGGTCCACCAGCAGCTCTTCCTTGCGGGTGCCGCTCTTGGTGATGTCGATGCTCGGGAAGATGCGCTTGTCGGAGAGCTTGCGGTCCAGCTGCAGCTCGCTGTTGCCGGTGCCCTTGAACTCCTCGAAGATCACCTCGTCCATGCGGCTGCCGGTGTCGATCAAGGCGGTCGCGATGATGGTCAGCGAACCACCTTCCTCGATGTTGCGCGCCGCGCCGAAGAAGCGCTTCGGGCGCTGCAGCGCATTGGCGTCCACGCCACCGGTCAGCACCTTGCCCGAGGACGGGACGACGCTGTTATAGGCACGGCCCAGCCGGGTGATGCTGTCCAGCAGAATCACCACGTCGCGCTTGTGTTCCACAAGCCGCTTGGCCTTCTCCAGCACCATCTCCGTCACCTGCACGTGCCGCGTCGCCGGCTCGTCGAAGGTGGAGGCAACCACCTCGCCGCGCACGGTGCGGGCCATGTCGGTCACTTCCTCGGGCCGCTCGTCGATCAGCAGCACCATCAGGAACACGTCGGGGTGGTTCGCCGTGATGGACTTGGCGATGTTCTGCAGCATCACCGTCTTGCCGGTGCGCGGCGGCGCCACGATCAGCGCGCGCTGGCCCATGCCGATCGGCGCGACCAGGTCGATGATGCGGTGGGTGTAGTCCTTCTGCGGGCCCTTCGCGACCGCCTCGGCCTCGGCATTCTCCATCTTCAGCCGGCGGCTGGGGTAGAGCGGCGTCAGGTTGTCGAAATTGATGCGGTGCCGGAGGTTCTCCGGCGGCTCGAAGTTCACCGCGTTGATCTTCAGCGCGGCGAAGTAGCGCTCGCCATCCTTCGGCGCGCGGATCTGGCCCTCAACGGTGTCGCCGATGCGCAGGCCGTAGCGCCGCACCTGGGCGGGGGAGACGTAGATATCGTCCGGGCCGGGCAGGAAGTTGGCCTGCGGTGACCGCAGGAAGCCGAAGCCATCCGGCAAAATCTCCAGCGTGCCCTCGCCGTAGATGGCCTGGTCGTTCTCGGCCAGCTGCTTGAGGATCGCGAACATCATGTCCTGCTTGCGCAGGGACGAAGCGTTCTCGATCTGCAGGTCCTCGGCGAAGGCAAGCAGTTCGCCGGGGCTCTTGGCCTTCAGTTCTGAAAGATGCATGCGCAACGGTATCCGTGTGCGGGGGAAGTGGGACCCTTCCCGAAGTGCGGCGGCGGGCGGTTTGCGGCATCAGCCGCACCGGACCCCGGCCTTGCGCCGAAGCCGCGAAGCGAACCCATGACGGGCGCGAACCGCGGCCAGCGATGTCCCGAGGAGGAGGGAGGGAAGAGGCGGCACGGCGCGGAATCGCACCAGCCACCGGCGGAGAGCGAGCAAACCCTAGGGTGGCCCCACTGTCACGTCAATCGCCCAAATAGGCCGACCCGGCGCCGAGTCAAGCCCCGCCCGGCCAATCCCGATCAGAATGGCTTGACGATGACCATCACCACAATCAGCACCAGCAGCAGCGTCGGCACTTCGTTGGCCAGGCGCCAGTAGCGCCCGGTGTGGCGGCGCAGGTCGGCGGCAAAGTCGCGCCGGGCCAGCGACAGGTGATGATGGAACGCCGTCATCGCCAACAGCCCGAACAGCTTGCCGTGCCACCAGCCCCGGCTCCAGTCCACCACGCCGGGCGTCAGCACCAGCAGCACGCCGAAGGTCCAGGCCGCCACCATCGCCGGGTTCATGATGGCGCGCAGCAGCAGCCGCTCCATCCGCATGAACAGCGCCGACTGCTCGGACCCCACGGCAACCCCGGTGTGATAGACGTACAGCCGCGGCAGGTAGAACATCCCGGCCATCCAGGCGAAGTCGCTGATCAGGTGCAGCGCCTTCAGCCACAGGTACCAGGGCGCCAGGAAAGCCAGCGTCATCAGGCCGTTGCCGTCACGTGGATTGCCCCTCGCACTGCTCGGCCGGCCGGGTGAAGGCCACCCAGCTGTCCCCGCGGCGCAGGCAGCCATTCTCCCACATGCCCGACATCACCTCATCGCCGACGCGCAATTCGCCCTGGCCATGTGGCTGGCCGAGCCGCCAGGCGCCCTCGTACACCAGGTTGGCGCGCGGCAGTTCCAGCCGGCCCTGCACCAGGCGGTCGTCGTGATAGGTGCCGACCTCGCGGCTGACCAGCTCGCCATTCGCGGTCACGTCCAGCCGGCCCTCGCCCTCGGCCTTGCCGAGGTGCAGCGGGCCGTCATAGATCATCTCGCGCCGCTGGCCGCGCACCTGCCACGCCACCGTCGAATGGCCGCTGCCCTCGGCCGGCCCGCCCGGGCACTTGCCCGACCAGCGGCCGACGATCCCGGTCGCCCCGGCCTCGATGCCGCCCGCCCATAGCCAGCAACCACCATGGCCATCGGCCACCCAGCCGGCGCGGCCACCGGGCACCAGGCGCTCGGCGGCGGGCGGCTCGGGCAGCGACTGGGCGAACGCAACGGGTGCGAACAGCAGGCAGGCGGACAGCAACAAGCGGCGCATCGGCATCTCCTTGGCAGGCTAGCCTAGAGCAGTATCCGTTCCGAAGGAATCATCAGAGCGGATTTCCTGCTCTGGTTTCAACAGGTTGCAAAGCGCGGAGCGCGCCCGCCAGGGCGCACGCCCCCCCTAACGCAGCCCAAGCAGTTCCGGCAGTTGCGCCATGCGCCGGAACGGCACGGCGCCGATGCCGGCGAAAATGCTGGCATCGGTTTCCCGCGTCAGCCCGAACACCCGGCACCCCGCGGCCAGCCCGGCCTGTGCGCCCAGCAGGCTGTCCTCCACCACCACGCAGCGGCCGGGTTCGGCACCACAGGCGCGGGCGGCGGCCAGGTACATGTCCGGCGCCGGCTTCGGCCGCGCCACGTCCTGGAAGCTGAAGGCGCGCCCCGCGAAGGCGCTGGCCAGGCCCAGCCGGCGCAGCTTGGCCTGCAACTCCTCCCGCGCGGAGTTGGAGGCGACGGCCACCGCGATGCCCGCCGCGGCAATGGCCCGCACCGCGCCCAGCGCGCCCTCCACCGGCTGCAGCTCCGCGATCATCGAACGGGCGATGCGGTGCGACAGCTGCACCAGCCAGTCCTCCGGCAGCCGGCCCACCCGGCCCTCGATCACCGGCACCATGTCGGTCGCGGCCATGCCGAGGAACTGTTCCTGGCACTCCGCCGGGGTCATCGCCCAGCCCCGCGCCGCCAGGTCGGCCGCGACGATGGCGTTGACCAGGCCCTCGCTGTCGGCCAGCACGCCATCGCAGTCGAACAGCACGGCCGCCGGGCGGGTCACTGGTGAATCTTCATGCTGACGCCCCAGCGGTGCGGGCAGTCGCGATGCTGCTTCGGGCATTGCCGGCCACCGGCAAAGCTGCACAACCGCCGTGCCCCGGCCCGGCTGCGCTGCACCAACCCGGACAGGGCGGCGATGAAGGCCGGGTCGCTGTTCTGCGCGGGCACCCGGAAATAGCCGGGGATGCCGGCCTTCTCGGCCAGCTCGCGGTATTCGATGTCCAGCTCCACCAGCGTCTCCGAATGATCGGACACGAAGGCGATCGGGCAGACCAGTACCGCCACCTTGTCGTGCACGGCACGCTCGATCTCGGCCTCGGTCGAAGGCCCGATCCACTTCTGCGGCGTCACGCGGGACTGGTAGCAAACGCCATGGTCCAGCCCCGGCAGGTCCAGCGCGGCGACCACGGCGGCCACGGTCTGCTCGACCTGCCACTGGTAGGGGTCGCCCTGCTTGATGATCCGCTCCGGCAGGCCATGCGCCGAGAACAGCACCCGCAGCGGCGTTCCGGCCGGCAGCGCGGCCAGGGCCTCGGCATGGGCGGCGCGCACCAGCGCCGCGGTAGCGGCGGCGAAGCCTGGGTCCGAATGCCAGCAGCACAGCGCCGTGCTGGGCAGGCTCAGGCCGGCCTTGGCGCTCGCCGTGTTCCAGTCGTCCAGGCTGCTGCCCGAGGTGGTGGTGGAAAACTGCGGGTACAGCGGCACCAGCACCTGCTCCTCGGCGCCCCAGGCCTTGACCTCCCGCGCCACCTCGGCGGCAAAGGGGTGCCAGTAGCGCATGGCGACGAAGCAGCGGTACGCGGCGCCGTCGCCAGCCGCGTTCAGCTGCACCTCCAGGGCCGCGGCCTGCGCGCGGGTCAACTCCAGCAGGGGGGAGCCGCCGCCGATCATGGCATAGTTGGCCTGCGCCGCCGGGGTGCGCCGCCCGGCGATGAAGCGGCCGAGCCAGGGGCGGATGAAGCCGGGCACCCGCAGAATGGCCGGGTCCCTGAACAGGTTCTCCAGGAAGGGCCGCACCGCCGCCTGGTTGTCGGGCCCCCCCAGATTGAACAGAACCACCGCCACTCGGCGCATGCTGCACTCCAATGCCTTGCGGGGCGGCTGTAACGCAGGCGGCGCCGGGATGCACCACCTGGTAGTCCCTGCGCTGCCCGCAGCCTGCCGCCGACCCCGAATGTTAACGCAAGGTCGGCTCACATGCGCCCATGGCAACCGCTAGGATACCGCGTTCTTGCCGGGGGAAACCAACATGTCCAGCCTGCTGCTGCCCTTCACGCCGCGCTTCATCTGCCTGACCATCGTCGCGCTCGCCAGCGCCGCGCTGGGCGTGGCGCTGTACCAGCAACCGGAGCTGATCCACTGGTTCGCCCCAGCCCTGCTGATCACCGGCCTGCTGACCCTGCTGGGCCTGAAGGACCTGTTCAACCGGCAGCACGCCATCCTGCGCAATTACCCCATCGCCGCCCACCTCCGCTTCCTGCTGGAGGAAATCCGCCCGGAGATGCGGCAATACTTCTTCGAGGACGAGAAGAACGGCACCCCCTTCAGCCGCGACAAGCGCGGCCTGGTCTACCAGCGCGCCAAGATGGTGCTGGACAAGCGCCCCTTCGGTACCCAGTACGAGGTCTACCAGACCGGCTTCGAGTGGCTGCAGCACTCCATCACCGCCCGCCCGCCCGAGAAGGCGCAGCCGCGGGTGATGATCGGCGGCCCCGACTGCGCCCACCCCTACAGCGCCAGCCTGCTGAACATCTCCGCCATGAGCTTCGGCGCCCTCTCGCCCCAGGCCATCCGCGCGCTGAACACCGGCGCCCATATCGGCAACTTCGCGCATGACACCGGCGAGGGCGGCTATTCCCCGCACCACCAGGCCCCCGGCGGCGACATCATCTGGGAAATCGGCAGCGGCTATTTCGGCGCCCGCAACCTGGATGGGTCGTTTTCCTCGGACCGCTTCGCGGCCACGGCGGCAAACCCGCAGATCAAGATGGTCGAACTCAAGCTGAGCCAGGGCGCCAAGCCGGGCCATGGCGGCGTGCTGCCGGCCGCCAAGGTCAGCCGGGAGATCAGCCTGACCCGTGGTGTTCCCATGGGCGAGGACTGCATCAGCCCGCCCGGCCACACCGCCTTCCGCACCCCCGTCGAGATGATGCTGTTCATCGCCGAGATGCGCCGCCTGTCCGGTGGCAAGCCGGCCGGCTTCAAGCTGTGCATCGGCCAGCCGCATGAGTTCCTGGCCATCTGCAAGGCCATGCTGGAAACCGGCGTCACCCCGGACTTCATCGTGGTGGACGGCAAGGAAGGCGGCACCGGCGCCGCGCCGCTGGAGTTCATGGACCACCTGGGCATGCCGCTGCGCGAGGGCCTCTCCTTCGTCCACAACGCGTTGATCGGCGTGGGCCTGCGCGACCGGATCAAGCTGGGCGCTTCCGGCAAGATCGCCTCGGCCTTCGACATGGCCCGCGCCTTCGCGCTGGGCGCCGACTGGTGCAACAGCGCCCGCGGCTTCATGTTCGCGCTGGGCTGCATCCAAAGCCTGTCCTGCCATACGGACCGCTGCCCAACCGGCGTCGCCACCCAGGACCCGACCCGCGCCCGCGCCCTGGTGGTGCCGGAGAAGTCCGTGCGCGTGGCCAACTTCCACAAGGCCACGCTGCATGCGCTGGCGGAGCTGACCGCCGCCGCCGGCCTGACCCACCCGAGCCAGTTCCGCGGCCACCACATCAGCCGCCGCGTTTCCGCCCAGGAGGTGAAGAGCTTCGCCGACCTGTTCCCGACCCTGGCGAAGAACGAACTGCTGCATGGCAGCCGCGATCCGCGCTTCGTCCGCGCCTGGGCGATGGCGGATGCGCACAGCTTTGCGGCGCAGGAGGCGGCGCCGGTTGCCGCCTAGCTGCAGCCGGGTCAGCCCAGCGGCTTGACCATGTAGACCCGCTTCAGCCCCTTCTCCTCGGCACGATGCGTCTCCGCATAGCCGATCCGGGTGTACAGGCCGATGTTCTCCGTCATGGCTTCGTTGGTGTAGAGCTTGATCGCCTGGTACCCCGCCGCCCGGGCGGCCTGCTCGGCGAATTCCAGCAGGATGCGTCCCACGCCGGTGCCCTGCGCGGCCGGGTCGACCGCGACATTGTCCAGCAGCATCGCATCGCTCTCGGGGATCAGCACCAGCACGCCGAGCATCGCCCCGCCGCGCTCCACCACATGCACGCGACCCGCCGCGATCAAGCCGGCATAGTCGTCCAGCATCGGCCCGGGCAGCCGGCCGATGCGGCTGACGTAGTGCGCGTAGGCGCGATGCACGACGTCCTCGACGCCCTGCAGGTCATCGCCGGTGGCGGGTCGGGGACCAAGCGACATGCGGCATCCGCTCCGATTCATCAGGCCAAAGGAAAAGGCGGGTCCGGGGGCGCCACGCCCCCGGCGGGGTCCAGGGGCGGCGCCCCTGACCTTCACCCCCCGCGCACCAACCGCACCAACGCGCCCACATGCTCCGGCGAGGTCTGCGGCACGATCCCATGCCCCAGGTTGAAGATCGCCGGCCGCCCCCGCAGCGCCGCCAGGATCGCCCGCGCCTCGGCTTCCATCGCCGCGCCGCCGGCCACCAGCGCCAGCGGGTCCAGGTTGCCCTGCACCGTCACCGAATGCGGCACCGCGGCGGCCGCCCAGCGCGGGTCCATGCTGCTGTCCATGCCGACGCAGGCCACCCCGGTCCGGCTGGCGTATTCCGGCAGCATGGCGCCGGCCAGGCGCGGAAAGCCGATGATCGGCAGCGCCGGGTAGCGCTTGCGCAGAGTCCGCACCAGAATCGCCGTCGGCTCGATCACCCAGCGGCGGAACTGCGCCGGGGAGAGCATGCCGGCCCAGCTGTCGAACAGCATGATCACCTCGGCCCCGGCTTCCACCTGGGCGCAAAGGTATTCGGTGGTCGCCTCGGTCAGAATCCGGATCAGCCGGCCGAAGAAGGCCGGGTCGCTGAAGGCCAGCCCGCGCGTGACCGCGAAATCCTTCGAGCCATGGCCTTCCACCATGTAGCAGGCCACCGTGAAGG
>CAIMOR010000180.1 GCA_903843125.1 uncultured Rhodospirillales bacterium | reverse complement strand
GCCATTCAATAATTAGAATGCTTGGCGAGAGTTGTTCCTATCTCGATGGGGTGCAAATAAGTCGTATCGAGAGATTAGGACAAGCCATTGGTAAAATACCAAATTTTAAGCTAAGCGCAAATACCTATCATTGCGTGCTTGATCAAAGTTCAAACGTGTTCAGGAGCATAAGCCTTCGCGAAGGCCCAGGGGGGTCACATGGCATCTTTTGGAACACATTCAGTCAAAAGTTGAATAAAGTTGGGGAGCAGATATTGCTGGGGCCACTCGTCGATTCCGATAAGCAGCAGATTTTTGCGAAAATAGAGGAATTTAGAAGAAATCTATCAGCTCAGAACGCCCCTCAGTTTAGTCACTTAAGCGCCGTCAGAAACGAGGTTCAGTATAAGCACACTAGAGACGTCTGGATACCGTCAAATATGAAGAAAGAAAAAAGGGAGTATTTGTCTAGAATATCTGAGATATGGACATCCGATCCGTTGAGTATAGATATATCAGTCGGGTTATCTGGTTCAATCGAGCGGTTCATTTCCACGTGTGTTTTCGTCATTGCAGTTGCGCTTGATTTGCTCAGATCAATCGCTCAGCGCTCACCGAAGCCGAGTAACTCTTTTGCCCGTCTGGGGCCGCTTGCGTTTATTTAATACTCCGGGCTGACCTCCAACGTAGGCGAACTTGGCGCAAACTCCCTCGACGCCGGCATAAATTCCTACTACCCTACGCGCCCCCCATCCCCCAGGCGCTCCCACCCATGCTCTCCCGCCCCGGCTACCCCTCCACCTACGCCACCACCCGCCCCTGGGACCACCTCACCCCCAGCGAGTTCGCCGTCCTCCGCCCCTTCTTCGAAGCCCGCCCCGGCCAGCGCGGCCCAGGCCGCCCGATCTTCGATTTGCGCGCCCGGCTGGACGCCATCTTCTGGGTAGCCTGCCACAACGGCCCCTGGCGCAACCTGCCGCCGGAAATGGGGCCGGCCGACACCGCCTCCCGCCAGTTCCGCCGCTGGGCGCATGCCGGTGTCTGGACCCGCCTGCTGGAAGCCATGGCCCACCCGGACTGTCCCCTCATGCTCCGCCGCATGCACCACTGGGTGTGCCGCTGCTATCGCCGGGCGTTGCGCATCCTCAAACTGCCCGGCCTGGTCCTGGCCCAGCGGCTAGGACAGCTTTCCGCCATGCCGGGCCCCTGGTGGCTGCTGCCCAAGCCGGATTTGTCCGAAAAGTGGCTTCCTGTCTTCCGCTACCTGTTCGAACGCATGCGGCAGGACCCGAAGAAGCTCCGTTCCCACATCCGGGAGCTGAAATGGATGCACCGTTTCATCGGCGGCCGCGTCCACATCCCCAAATACCTCGCCCCGCCATGAAAACCCCGGGGGTCCAGACGCCCCGCGTCTGGCGGGGTCCAGGGGCGGCGCCCCTGGCCTTCAAGCCCGCCTGGCCAAAGCCAACGCCGGCGCCTGCTTCGGCACGGTGCGTTGCCCATACGCGCCGTACCCGCTGGGCACGCTGCGCGGAATGGCCGCGCCGGCGATGGTCTCGATGACCCGGCTCTGGATCCCGATGGCGCGTTCCAGCAGCCGCCGGTTCTCGGCGCCCAGGCTTTCCAGGCGGGACGTCAGCTCGGCGGTGGTCCTGCGCGCCGGCCCCTCGGCCTTGGCCCCCAGCTTCATCGCGGCGGCGAACGCCGCGGCGAAGGCGTCGCTCGCCTGTATCTTGTGGTCCGCCAGGCTGGCGGCGCGGCCCAGGTCCAGGCTCGCCAGCGCCTCGTTCTCGGCGCGCAGCGCCTCGGCCAGGCGCAGGCCGGCGGCGATCAGGCTGTCCATCATCATGGCTGTGCTTCCCTATTGGCTTGCATGCGGAGCATCTCGCGCAGCACTGGCTGCGCCAGGCCGAGGCCACCGGCCGCGGCGATACGTTTGGCCATCGCGTCCACCATCATCGGCTGCCAGGTGCTTTCCCCAGGCCCGCCGCCCATGACGGTCTTGCTGGTATCCACGGTGGCGAAGATCGGCCCCAGCAGCTGGGCCAGCGCCTGCGCCTCGAAGGCCTGCGCCGCCTGGCGCATCCTGGGGGTCGCGCGGTCCATCAGCGGGTCCTGGGCGGGCAGGATCGCGGGGGGGATCATCAGCGCAGCTCCATGTCCGCCTGCAGCGCGCCGGCCGCCTTGATGGTCTGCAGGATCGAGATCAGGTCGCGCGGCCCCACCCCCAGCGCGTTCAGCCCGCGCACCAGCTCCTGCAGGGAGACGCCGGGCTGCAGCACGCCCATCCGCCGCTCGTTCTGGTCGTCGATCTGAATATTGGTCCGCGGCACAGTGGTGGTGGTGCCGTTGGACAGCGCGTTGGGCTGGGAAACCTGCGGCGTCTCGGTCACCCGGATGGTCAGGTTGCCCTGCGCGATCGCCACGGTGGAGACCCGCACATCGGCCCCCATCACGATGGTGCCGCTGGCCTCCTCGATCACCACGCGGGCCGCCATGTCCGGCTGCACCCGCAGCTGTTCGATATCGGTGAGGAAGCTCACCGCGTCCCGCCCGGCCAGGTTCAGCGCCACGGTGCGCGGGTCGGTGGCGTGGGCCACCTCGGCATGGGTGGCGGCGTTGATGGCGGCGGCCATGCGCCGCGCGGTGGTCAGGTCCGGGTTGCGCAGGGATATGCGCAGCGTGTTCCGCCCGGCCAGCGCGAAGGGCAGGTCGCGCTCCACCACCGCGCCGTTGGCGATGCGCGCGGCCGTGGGCACGCCGCGCTGCACGCTGGCCCCGGCGCCGCGGGCCGCGATGGCCCCGGTGGCCACGGCACCCTGCGCCACGGCATACACCTCGCCATCGGCGCCGAGCAGCGGGGTGACGAGGAGGGTGCCGCCCTGCAGGTTGGTGGCATCGCCCAGCGCGGAGACCGCGACATCGATGCGGCTGCCGTTGTGGGAGAAGGCCGGCAGGTTCGCCGTCACCATCACCGCGGCCACGTTGCGGGTATCCAGCTGCGCCGCGTTGTCGCGGGTGTTGACGCCGAGGCGCTCCAGCATGCCGATCAGCGTCTGCCGGGTGAACACGCTGGTGCGCAGCTTGTCGCCGGTGCCGTTGAGCCCGACGATCAGGCCGTACCCGACCAGCTGGTTGTCGCGCACGCCCTCGAAGTCGGCGATGTCCTTGATGCGGACCGGCTGGGCCATGGCCCACGCCGGGGCAAGCGCCAGGAACAACGTGGCGAAGGCCATCTTAGCCCCGAAGCAATATCTGCGCGCCACGTTGTGCCTCCGACCATCCTGGTTGGCAGGGGGCAAGGGCAAGCGGTGTGCCAGCCTTGCCCCGGCCCGGATGGGGGGTTCAGGCGGCAGGCTTTGCCGGGTGGCGGTGGTTCATGCCGGGCCACGGCAGAAAAGGGCGGAAGCACATGCAGGGCATCGGCAGGGTTGGCGGGCCGGGCGCGGCGGCGGCGGCGGGCAAGGCCCGGGCGGGGAAGGGCGGCTTCAGCCTGGGCGGCAGCGGCGCGGCCGGCAGCGCGGCGGAGGCGCATGGCACCGCCGCCGTGGCAGCGCCCGGGCTTGGCCTGCTGGCGCTGCAATCCGGCCAGGGCGACCAGGAGCGCGACCAGGAGGCCCGGCGCCGCGCCGACACCCTGCTGGAGGACCTGGCCGGGCTGCAGCGCGAGATGCTCGGCGGCGCGGCGGACCCGGCGCGGCTGGCGCGCCTGGCCGCGCTTTCCCACGGCGAGACCGGCGCCGACCCGGCCCTGCGGGAGGTGGTGGAGGCCATTGCGCTCCGCGCCCAGATTGAGCTGGCCCGGCGGGGCGGTTGATGGCGATGGCGTGAAAGCGGCCGCCCAGCGCGTAATTGGAGGCATCCCCCCTATTGGCTTCGGCGCCGCTTGTGTTAATGGTCCGCCCGCTTCGGGGGACGGCGAGTTCGGGAGCCGGCCCACCGTTCAAGGGGTCGTCCAACATGCTGAGCACCTTGCCGCCGGATTACCGCCCCTCGGACACCGAGGAGTTCATGAACCCGCAGCAGCTGGAATATTTCCGGCAGAAGCTGCTGAAGTGGCGCCAGGAACTGGTGCGCGAGGCCGGCGACACGCTGGCGAGCCTGTCCGACTCGGGCGGCATTGCCGAAAGCGACCTGACCGACCGCGCGAGTGTCGAGACCGACCGCGCCCTGGAACTCCGCACCCGCGACCGCGCCCGCAAGCTGATCGGCAAGATCGACCAGGCGCTGGAGCGCGTGGCCGATGGCAGCTACGGCTACTGCCAGGAAACCGGCGAGCCGATTGGCCTGCGCCGGCTGGAAGCGCGGCCGATCGCGACCATGAGCATCGAGGCGCAGGAGCGCCACGAGAAGATGGAGCGGGTTCACCGCGACGACTGAGGCGCGGTGGCCGGCGGCGACCGACGCACGGCCTGCCGTTGTCTTCAGCGCGCGGCCTGCCGCGCCTATCAGCGCGCGGCCTGCCGCGACCATCAGCGCGCGGTCCGGCGCGCTTATCAGCGCGCGGCCTGCCGCGACATTTGATCGCTCGTCACCATCGGCGGGTCGTCCAGCCCCGCCGGCACCACCGCCAGCGGGTCGCGCTCCAGCAACCCCGCATCATTCTCGGCAACCTTGCCCACGCGCGGCCCCACCGGCCACACCCGCAGGCCGGCGCCATCGAAGGGCCGCAGCAGCGCCAGCACGTCCTCCGGCGCGGCGGGTTCCTCGGCCAGCCAGATGCTCCAGGCTTCCCGTGGCAAAATCACCGGCATGCGTTCGTGCAGCGGTGCCAGGCGCGGCGTCGCCGTGGTGGTGATGATAGTGAAGGTGCGCAGCACAGTGCCGTCCGGCCCGCGCCAGCCCTCCCACAGCCCGGCCAGCGGCATCGGCTCGCCGCCGGCCATGGCCACCGCGAAGGGCTGCTTGGACTTGCCATTGACCTGCCACTCATAAAAACCGTCGGCGGTGGCGATGCAGCGGCGCTTCCAGATCGCCTCGCGGAAGGCGGGGCGTTCGGTGATACCCTCGCTGCGGGCGTTGATCATGCGGGCGCCGCCGCTGGCGTCCTTGCTCCAGCGCGGCACCAGGCCCCAGCGCAGCGGGTCCAGGTGTCGGGCGCCGGTCTCGGGGTGGCGGCGCAGCACCAGGCCGTCCTGCGTCGGGGCGCGGTTGTAGCTGGGCGCGGTGTTGGCCAGCGGGTTGCCGGCCTGGAAGTAGGCGGCAATGGCGGCCGGCGCGCGGTACTGGAAATAGCGTCCACACATGGCGCCAGCCTGCCTCGCCCGGCGCCGCCACGCCAGCCTGCGGTGGCGCCGGGTGCTGCCCGCGGAATGGTCGGTGTGCTAGCCTGCCGGCACCAAGCAAGGGAGGGCCGCATGGCCGAGCTGGAAATCATCGGGGTGCCGTTCAGCAACTTCGTCTGGGCGGTGCGGGCCTGCTGCGAGGCGAAGGGCGTGCCCTACACGCTGACCGCGGCCCGGCCGCACAGCGCGGAGGTCACCGCGATCCACCCCTTCGGCAAGATCCCGGCGATGCGCCATGGCGACGTGGAGTTGTTCGAGACGCGGGCGATCATCGGCTACATCGACGCGGTGTTCCCGGGCCCGAAGCTGCTGCCGCAGGAGCCGGTGGCGATGGCGCAGGCGGAGAGCTGGCTGAGCCTGATCAACACCACCATCGACCAGGTCTGCATGCGCCAGTTCATCGTGCCGCTGGTGTTCGGCAAGGTGGAGCGCGGCGCGGTGGCGCCGGCGGTGGAGGCGCTGGGCAAGCAGGTGGCCTGGCTGGAGGGCGCCCTGGCCGGCGACTTCGCGCTGCCGATGGGGTTCTCGGCGGTGGATGCGGACCTGGTGCCGATCCTCACCTACATCAACATGCAGCCCGAGGGGGCGGCGGCGATTGCCGCGGCGCCGAAGGTTGCGGCGTATCTGCAGCGGCTGCTGGCCTACCCGGCGATGGTACGGAGCGCGCCGCCGCCCAGGCCGGCGGCCGCCTGACGCCATCTGGTTCCGGCGGCCGCCTGACGCCATTTGGTTCCGGCGGCCGCCTGACGCCATCTGGTTCCGGCGGCCGCTTGACGCCTGTCGGGTCCGGCGGCCGCCTGACGCCGTGCTTCCGGCGGGCGTCCGAGGGCATCCGTGCCCGTGACGGTTGACGCCGGCGCCGGCGGCGCCGAGCCTTGCCGCAGGCCGGGCCTCGACGCCCGCGCCGGCACAACCAAACCGGAGGCTCCGCGATGTTCGACCTGCATTATTGGCCGACGCCGAACGGCAAGAAGGTCACGATCCTGCTGGAGGAACTCGGCGCGCCCTACCGGGTGGTGCCGGTGAACATCGGCCGCGGCGACCAGTTCAGCCCGGAATTCCTGGCGCTGAACCCGAACCACCGCATGCCCGTGCTGGTGGACCACGCGCCGGCCGATGGCGGCGCGCCGATCAGCGTGTTCGAGAGCGGTGCCATCCTGCTCTACGTGGCCAGCAAGCTCGGACGCTTCCTGCCGCAGGCGGCGCGCAAGAAAGCGGAAGTGCAGCAATGGCTGATCTGGCAGATGGCCAACCAGGGGCCGAAGCTGGGGGAGTGCGGCCACTTCCGCCGGCTGGGCGACACCAAGGGCGACCAGAGCTACGCGGTGAAGCGCTTCACCGATGAGGCCAACCGGCTGTACGGCGTGCTGAACAACCGGCTGTTCGACCGGCGCTACCTGGCCGGGGACGAATACACCGTGGCCGACATGTGCTGCTTCCCCTGGACGGTGAACTGGAAGCTGCAGGGCCAGGACATCGAGGAGTTTCCCTACTTCAAGCGCTGGCACGAGGAGCTGGCGGCGCGGCCGGCGGTGCAGCGCGGCCTGGCGGTGGGCGCCGAGCTGTCGGAGGACCCGGTCAAGCTGAGCGCGGAGGAACGCGAGCGGCGCGTCGCCATCATGTACAACCAGCGCGCCCGGCCGGCGCCGGCGGGCGGGCTGCTGTAGCGGCCCGCTACCAGGGGATGGCCTGGCCGTGGTGGTCGAACAGGCCGCCGGACTGGGCCGGGCCGAGGCGGTCGATCACCGCCAGCAGCTCCGCCGCCGCTTCGGATGGCGGGCGCACCTGCAGCCCCGCCTTGGCGAAGCGGGCGGAGAGCGGCGTGGCGACGGTGCCGGGGTGCAGCGCCACGCAGACCGCCTCCGGCCGCTGGCGCGCCAGTTCGATGGCGGCGGTGTGGACCAGCTGGTTCAGCGCCGCCTTGGCCGCCCGGTAGCTGTACCAACCGCCCAGCCGGTTGTCGCCGATGCTGCCGACCCGGGCCGAGAGCGTGGCGAAGACCGCCTTGCCGTCGCGCGGCAGCAGCGGCAGGAAGTGCTTCATCAGCAGCGCCGGGCCGATGGCGTTCAGCGCGAAGGACCGCGCCATGTGGGCGGGGTCCAGCTGGCGCCAGCTGCGCTCGGGCATGTGGGCACCCTCGTGCAGCATGCCGGTGGCGTCCAGTACCAGGCGCAGCGGGGCGGGCGGCAGGCTGGCCGCGGCGGCGGCGATGCTGGCTTCGTCGGTCAGCTCCAGCGGCGGCGCGCCGGCGCGGCTGAGCGCGACCACCTGGCTGAACCCCGGCATGGCCCGCAGCGCCAGCAGGCAGGCGGCACCGATGCCGCCGGTGGCGCCGACCACCACGGCGATGCCGCCGGCGGGGAAGCTGGCCAGCGTCGCGCTCATGCCAGGGCGGCCAGCAGCAGGGCGCAAGCGGCGGCGGCCGAGAGCGGCAGGCGCAGCGCGGGAGACCAGGCCGGCGCCTGGCCTGCGGCGGTGGCGCGGCGGTCCGGCACCAGCATGGCGGCGATGGCGGCGGCGAGCAGCAGCAGGCCGCCGGGCGGTGGCAGCAGCAGCGCGACCCAGGCCAGCAGGGAGGGGACGACGCTCAGGCCGAGCCAGCCGGCCAGGCGCGCCGGCCCGGGGGCCGCGATGGCGAGGCCCCAGTGGATGCCGCCGAGAAAGGACAGGATGACGGCGCCATAGGCCAGCACCGCAGCCCGGGCGGTGGCGCCGGGCGCGCCGCCCAGCACCAGGGTGGCGATGGCCAGGCCGAGGAAGGGCAGCAGCCCGGCGGCGCCGAGCCAGCCGGCGGCCGGCGGGATGCGAAGGGGGGCGAGCGGCATGGCCTGGGCGATCTCCGGCAGCGAGGCGATGCCGGGAGATGGCGGCGGCGGCCGCGACGACAAGGCCGGCCGAGGCTCAGCCAGGCGCTTCCGGCGGCAGCCCGGCGCGGCGCAGCTGCCGGCGCAGCGCGTAGACCTGGTCGAGCAGCGACAGCACCACCGGCAGGGCGTCGTCGTTGACCGCCAGGGTCTCGCGCAGGTCCAGGATCAGGCGGACGCGCTCGACGTCGATCTCCTGGAACACCAGCGTCTGGTCGGCGCGTTCGGCGCGGACATGGCCCTCGGCGATCCAGCGCTGCAGGTCGCCCGGGTCCAGGGTGGTGAAGCGGGCGCAGAGGATGTCGAGCGTGATCATGCCGCGGCCTCCATGCCGGCGCGGGGGTCGAGCGGCGCCTCCGGGGTCCAGTCGCGCAGGAAGGCCTCCAGCGCCGCGTCGGGCTGGCCGATGACCACGCGCAGCGTCAGCAGCAGGTCCCCGGCCGGGCGGCTGGCATGCGCCGCCACGCCGCGGCCGCGCAGGCGGATCACGCGGCCGGTGTCGCTGGCCGCGGGCAGGGTGACGCGCAGCGGGCCGGCGGGGGTGGGCACCTGCACCGGGCCGCCGAGCACGGCTTCCTTCAGCGTCACCGGCAGGTCGAGGTGCAGGTCGAAGCCGTCGCGGCGGAACAGCGCGTGGTCGGCCACCGCCAGCTCGATCATCGCGTCCCCGGCCGGGCCGCCCTGGCGCCCGGGGCCGCCCTGGCCGCGCAGCCGCAGCACCTGGCCGGTGACCACGCCGGGCGGGATCTTCACGCTGAGCGTGCGGCCATCCGGCAGGGTCAGCGGCACGGTGGCGCCCAGCACCGCGTCGTGGAACGGCACGTCCAGGCGGTAGTGCTCGTCGGCGCCGGGGCGCGGGCCGGGCGGCCGGCGGCCGGCGCGGCGGCCATGGGCCTGGAACAGGTCGGCCAGCAGGTCGTCATACATCTCGGGGTCGATGTTCTGGCTGTAGCGTTCGCCCTGGTCGGCCTCGGCGTGGCGGCGGTAGCTGCCCGGCGAGCCACCGGTGAAGCCGCCGCCGAAGCCGCCGCCGGCGGGGGCCTGTTCCTGGCCGTCGGCGTTGATCTCGCCGCGGTCGAAACGGGCGCGCTTCTCGGGGTCGGAGAGCAGCTCGTTGGCGGTGGAGGCGGCCTTGAACCTGGCCTCGGCCTCCGGCTTGTCGGGGTTCAGGTCCGGGTGGTGCTTGCGCGCCAGCGCACGGTAGGCCTTCTTGATGGCCTCCGGCGTCGCGTCGCGGGCGACGCCGAGTATCTTGTAGGGATCATCAGCCATGCCTGGTCCTCGCGGAGCCTGGCGGCGCCGCGAACCGCGGGCGGCCCCCAGGGTCAGGCCGGCATGGTGCGCCCGGCGCGGGCAGGGGTCCAGCGGCGCCCCGGTCAGGCTTTCGTCAGCCGGAAGACCGGCAGGCCCAGCTCGGGGTCGGTGGTCTCGTGGAAGGCGACCGTGACCGCGGCGCCCATGGTCACCGCCTCGGCGGCGCAGTCCACCACGTTGGAGAGCAGGCGCACGCCCTCGGCCAGCTCGATGATGGCGACGACGTAGGGGGCGTGGTCCTTCCATTCCGGCTGCACGGCGCGGCGGACGATGGAGAAGGAGACCACGTGGCCGGCGCCGGCGCAGTCGCGCCAGGTCAGCGGCGTGGCGCAGTGCGGGCAGGCGCCGGCGGGGGGCCAGTTCCAGGCCTGGCAGGGCTGGCAGAACGGCATCACCAGGCGGCCCTCGCGGGCGGCGACCCAGTGCGGCCGGGCTTCGCGGTTGCCGCGGGGGGCGGAGTGGATCATCGCCATGGTCGTTCAGCCCTTGCCGAGCAGCAGCGTGCCGTGGGTGGCGAAGACGCCGCCCATGCCGTGGGTGAGGGTGGTCTCGACGCGCGGCAGCTGGCGGTCTCCGGCCTGGCCGCGCAGCTGGACCACCGCCTCCACCAGGTTGGAGATGCCGGCGGCGCGGCCGGGATAGCCATGGCTGAGCAACCCGCCATGGATGTTCAGCGGCAGGCGGCCGGTGGCGGTGAACTCGCCGGCGCGGAAGGCGGCCCCGGCGCCGCCGGGCGGGGCCAGGCCGAGGGCCTCGATGTTCATCAGCAGGGCGATGGTGAAGCAGTCGTACACCAATGCCAGGTCGATATCGGCGGCGCTGCGGTCGGCCTGTGCCAACGCATCCCGCAGGGAAGGCCCGGCGCCCGAGTCGGTCAGCGACGCGGCGGCCGAGACGTGCAGGCGGGCGGCGCAGAAGCCGGCGCCGAGCACGCGCACCACGGGTTGGCGCAGGTCGCGGGCGCGCTCGGCCGAGGTGACCACCACGGCGGCGCCGCCATCGCTGACCGGCGTGCAATCCAGCAGGCGCAGCGGGTCGGCGATCATCTGCGTGGCGCGGTAGCTTTCCAGCGTCATCGGCTGGCGCATGTGGGCGTTGGGGTGGGCCATGGCGTGGCGCCGGTCGTGCAGCGCGGCGGCGGCCAGGTCTTCGTCGGTGGCGTTGTAGCGGTGCATGTAGGCGTGGGCGCAGAGGCCGAACAGCGAGGGCACCGAAGGCCCGTAGGGGCGTTCGATATCCGGGTGGACCGGGCCGGCATCGGCCAGGGTGTTGACGTAGGCGTTGCGGGAGACGATCGAGAGCGGCATGTCGGCCGAGACGACCAGCACGGTCTTCGCGCGGCCGCCGGCGATCATCATGCGGGCCATGTCGGTCATCACCGCCGGCGCGGCGCCGCCGCCTTCCACGGTCAGCGCCACCGGCGGGGCGATGCCCATGAACTCCGCCAGCGCGGTGGCGTGGATCAGGTAGGGGTCGGAGCGCGGCGAGAGGGTGATGATGGCGTCCACGTCGCGCGGCGTCAGGCCGGCATCCTCCAGCGCCATGCGGGCCAGGGTGCTGTGCAGCCCCATGGGGGTGACGCCGGGCATCTTGCCCTGTGGCAGTTCGGCGATGCCGACGATGGCGCTGTCTGTCATGGGGCCTGCTCGTTGATCAGCCAGCGGGGTTTCCAGCCGCCGGCGCCGTAGAGGCGATGGTTCATCTGTTCCGCCGTGCAGGGCTCCACGCTGTCGAGCCGCAACTCGACGGCGCCGAAGACCAGGGTGCGGAAGCGGTCGGCATCGAGGCCCGCAAGCAGGAAGCCGCGGATGGTCAGCCTGCCGTGCTCGTCGCCGCGGATCTCTATTTGATAGCTGTCGCGCGGGAAGGCGGTCTCGATCGCGGCGCGGAGGTCGGCCAGGTCGACGCGGGCGCCCTTGACCTTGATGAAGTCGGCCAGCAGGCGACGGAACGGCGGGAACAGCCGCGGCACCGTGAGGCCGCAGCCGGGGCAGGCATCGAAGCGGGTGCCGCCGTCGATGGTGTCGCCGGACCAGTAGCGCAGGATGACGGTGCCGTGCCAGTCGATGTGGCTCCAGACCAGCACGCCGCGCTCGCCGGGCTTGGCGGGCAGCCTGGTGTCGGGGTCGATGATCTCGATGAAGTAGTGCTGCGGGTCGACATGCAGGCCCATGCCCTCGTCGCATTCGCGGAAGCCGCCGGACTTGAGCTCCGTGCTGGACATGCCCTGCACCAGCCGGGCATGCGGGGCGCCGAGGGTGGCCAGCGCGGCGCGGATGCTGGCGGCGTAGCCTTCCGAGAGCGCTTCGGCCGAGGCGGAGAGCAGTTGCAGCGCGGGCAGGCCGGCGATGCGGCCCGCGGCCTGCAGCGCCACGGCGGTCTCCAGCCAGTTCACCAGGTAGCTCGACGTGCCGTAGAGCGCCTGGGTGCCGTCCTTCGCCGCCACCAGCACCTGGTTTTCGGTGGAGACGGTGCGGCCGCCCATCATGGCGCGCAGCGGCTGGCCGTTCAGGATGGGGACCAGCAGGTTGCCGTAGAAGCCGAGATGCTCGCCGGCCGGCAGCAGCGACATGAAGCGCTGTTCCGGCGACCAGCCGACCATGTTGTGGTGGAACAGCGCGCAGCGCTTGAACGGGCCGTGCAGGTCGGACAGCGTGTAGACCGACTGCGCCGCATTCCCCGTGGTGCCGCCGGTGCGGGTGTAGAGGATCGGTTGCCAGTCCTGCAGGAAGGCGCGGTGAGTGCGTTCCTCCAGGCTGGTCGGCGGTTCGATGTCGCCGGCTTCCTCGGCCGCGCGCTCGGCCTGCTGCGCGTAGCGGGCCAGCGAGCCGGCGTCGATCTGCTCGGTGCGTGGGTCGGCGGGGCGGCCGGGGTAGTTCGGCGCCAGCACGAAGTCGGCGGCCTGGTCGCGCAACTCGTCCTTGCTGGTGAAGGGCACGCGCGCGGCCCAGTCGGCCTCGTTGGCGATAGCATCGGCGGTCAGCCCCAGCTCGGCGAAGCGGGCGCGGTAGAACGGCGAGTAGCGCAGCACCTCGCGGCCGAGGAAGGCGCGCAGCCGCGCGAAGCTCTCGGCGCGCTGCGCCTCCGGCGTCACGCCACGGCAGCGCAGCGCGCTCATGCCGCGAACCGGTTGCGCGGGCGCGCCAGGCCGAGGTGGTCGCGCAGCGTGCGGGTGGCGTATTCGGTGCGCATCAGGCCGCGGCGCTGCAGTTCGGGCACCACCAGCGTGCAGAAGTCGTCGAAGCCGCCGGGGAACCAGCTGCCCTGGATGATGAAGCCGTCGCAGGCCGCGCTCTCCACCCAGTGCTGCATCATATCGGCCACCTGGGTCGGCGTGCCGATGACCTGGGCGCTGCCGCGCGAGCCGGCGTAGCGTTCATAGAGCTGGCGCAGCGAGAGGTTTTCCCGCGCCACCAGCGCCCGCATCGCGGCCAGGCGGGAAGGCGACATCACGCTCTCGGTCGGGATGCGCTCCCACGGGATCGGGCCATCCAGCGGCAGGTCCGAGAGGTCGGCGCCGCCGAGTTCCACGCTGACCAGCTCGCGGCCGACATCGGGGTGGATGAGGGATTGGATGGTGGCGAACTTGTCCTGCGCCTCGGCTTCGGTCGGCGCCACGGTCACGTTCAGGCCGGCGCACATCTTCAGCTCGCCCGGCGCGCGGCCGTGGCGGGCCATGCGGCCCTTCACCTCGGCATGGAAGCCCTGCGCGTCCTGCAGCCGCGACTTGGACTGGAACACCACCTCGGCGGTCTCGGCGGCCAGCTCCATGCCGTCCTCGCTGGCGCCGGCCTGGCAGATGACCGGGTGGCCCTGCGGCGGGCGGGCCAGGTTCAGCGGGCCGCGCACCTTGAAATGGCGGCCCGCGTGGTTCAGCCGATGCAGCTTGGCCGGGTCGAAATAGGTGCCCGTCGCGCGGTCCCGCAGGAAGGCGTCGTCCTCCCAGCTGTCCCACAGGCCCTTCACCACCGCCACGAATTCGCGGGCGCGGCCGTAGCGGTCGGCGACGTCGTAGTGGTCGTCCAGGTTGAAGTTGTGGCTGGCGGCGGCATTCGCCGTGGTGACCACGTTCCAGCCGGCGCGACCCTCGCTGATGTGGTCCAGCGTGCCGAACAGCCGGGCCACGTTGTAGGGCTCGTAATAGCTGGTGGAGGCGGTGCAGACCAGGCCGACATGCTCGGTGACGGCGGCGGTCGCGCTCAGCAGGCTGATCGGCTCGAAGTGGGCCATGTATTGCGGCCAGCGGCTCAGCGCGCGCATGTCGCCGTCCCGCGTGCCGACCGTGTCGGCCATGAAGACGAAGTCGAAGCAGGCGCGCTCGGCGGCCTGGGCCATGCGGGCGAACCAGCGGAAATTGTGGCCGCCATCGATCTGCGCCTCAGGGTGCATCCAGGCGGCGACGTGCTGGCCCATGGAGGGGAAATGCGCGCCGAGGGCGATGTGCTGCATGGCGGTTCTCTCCCTTTCGCGGCGCAGCCTAGAAGCCGCGCGGCGGCTCGCCAAGCCACTGGCTTGCGGCGGCGGCGCGCGCCATGATCCCGCGCAACCACGGGGGAGGGGATGGCGGCATGAACATCGGCAGGGGTGCGCTGCTGCGCGGCGGGGCGGCGTTGCTGGCGCTGCCGGCCCAGGCGCAGGAAGCGCCGTTCCCGAGCCAGCCGATCCGCATGATCGTCGGCTATGCCCCGGGCGGGAATACCGATGTGCCGGCGCGGCTGTTCTCGGCGGAACTGGCGCGCATCCTCGGCCAGCCGGTGGTGGTGGAGAACCGGCCCGGCGCCTCCGGCGTGCCGGCCGGGCAGTTCGTGCAGCGGGCGCGGCCGGATGGGCACATGCTGCTGTGGGCCACCTCGGCCAGCCACAGCGTTGCCGTGGTGGCGATGGCGCCGCTGGCCTACGACCCGGTGGCCGACTTCACGCCGATCACGCTGATCAGCCTGGACCCGAACGTGATCGTCAGCGGCACCGGCTTTCCGGCGCGGGACCTGGCCGGGCTGCTGGCCTACCTGCGGGCCAATCCGGGCACGCCGATCGGCACCTCGGGGCCGGCGACCTCGGGCCGCTTCGCCGCCGAGCTGATGCGGCCGAAGCTGGGCATTCAGCTGACGCCGGTGCCGTACCGCAGCACCGGGCCGATGCTGACCGACCTGGCTGGGGGCACGCTGCCGCTGGGCATCATGGGCGCTTCCACCGCGGTGCCGTTCCTGCGCGATGGCCGGCTGCGCGCCTATGGCGTGACCAGCCTGGCGCGCAGCCGGATATTGCCGGAGGTGCCGACCTTCCATGAGACGGTCTCGCCGGGGTTCGAGGCGGTGGCGTGGAGCGCGCTGTACGGGCCGCCCGGCATGGCGCCGGCGGTCGTGGCGAAGATCGGCGCGGCGATGCGCGAGGCGGCGGCGGTGCCCGGTGTGAGGAAATGGCTGAACGAGAGCGGGCTGCTGGTGCCGCTCGGCACGCCGGCGGAGCTGGTGCGCTTCATGGCCGACGACATCGCCAAATGGGTCGGCGTGGCGCGGGAGAATGGGCTGCGGTTCGAGAACCAGTAGGCCGGCACGAAAAAGGGCGGAGCCTCGCGGCCCCGCCCCCTTCGCATCGCCCTGTGGCGAAGCCTACTTCATCTTCTTCTGCAGGTTCTCGTCCAGCTTGGAGAGGAAGTCCTGCGTGGTCAGGAACGGCGCGTTCTTGTCGATCAGGATCGCCAGGTCCTTGGTCATGAAGCCGCTTTCGACGGTCTCGATGCAGACCTGCTCCAGCGCCTCGGCGAAGCCGGTCACGTCCGGCGTGCCGTCGAACTTGCCGCGATAGGCCAGGCCGCGGGTCCAGGCGAAGATCGAGGCGATCGGGTTCGTGCTGGTCGGGCGGCCCTTCTGGTGCTCGCGGAAGTGGCGGGTGACGGTGCCGTGCGCGGCTTCCGACTCGACCGTGTTGCCATCCGGGGAGAGCAGCACGGAGGTCATCAGGCCGAGGCTGCCGAAGCCCTGGGCCACGATGTCGGACTGCACGTCGCCGTCGTAGTTCTTGCAGGCCCAGACGTAGCCGCCTTCCCACTTCAGCGCGCAGGCCACCATGTCGTCGATCAGGCGGTCCTCGTAGGTCAGGCCGGCGGCCTTGAACTTGTCGGCGAATTCGGCGTCGTAGACCTTCTTGAAGATGTCCTTGAACTCGCCGTCATAGGCCTTGAGGATGGTGTTCTTGTGGCTGAAGTACACGCTGTAGCCGCGGGCCAGGCCGTAGTTCAGGCTGGCGCGGGCGAAGCCCTCGATGCTGGCGCGGGTGTTGTGCATGCCCATCAGCACGCCGCCGCCGGCCGGGAAGTTGGTCACTTCCAGCTCGATCGGGGCGCCGCCATCGGCGGGGGTCCAGGTCATCGTGGCCTTGCCGGCGCCGGGGATCTTGGTCTCGGCGGCGCGGTAGATGTCGCCATAGGCGTGGCGGCCGACGACGATGGGCTTGGACCAGTGCGGCACCAAGCGGGGCACGTTCCTGCAGATGATCGGCTCGCGGAAGATGGTGCCGTCCAGGATGTTGCGGATGGTGCCGTTCGGGCTGCGCCACATCTTTTTCAGGCCGAATTCGGCGACGCGGGCCTCATCGGGCGTGATGGTCGCGCACTTGACGCTGACGCCGTACTGCTTGTTGGCGTTGGCGGCGTCGATGGTGATCTGGTCGTCGGTCTCGTCGCGCTTCTCGATGCCCAGGTCGTAGTACTTCAGGTCGATATCCAGGTAGGGCAGGATCAGCTTGTCCTTGATGAACCCCCAGATGATGCGGGTCATCTCATCCCCGTCCATCTCGACGACGGGGGTCTTCACCTTGATCTTGGCCATTACCTGTTCCTCGTGGTCCCCGGCCATGGCGCGCGCGGCATCGCGCGGCCCCGGGGCAGCTGTGGGTCGCGGCCGAACCATACACAGGGCCTTGCGGTGGGCAAGCCCGTCACGGCTGGCGGAGGGCAGGCGGATCACGTCCTGCGGAGGGCAAGCCCGCGACCGTGGCAAACCACGCTGATTGCTGTTGCGGCTGCTTTGCACGCGGTGGTAGAAGAACTTTCGAGAATTGCCCTTGTTTGTCGAGTCGTTCCAGGATTGAAGATGGCCCGTTGGCGCCTCGCCCTGCTGCAGCCCGTCCAGGTGGTCGCCATGATGGTGGCGCTCGCCGTGGCGGTGTTGCTGGTGCCGCTGATGATGCTGGATCGGCGCCAGGAAGCCCAGCTTGCCGGCCGCACGGCGCAGCTTGCCGAACTGGCCGGCGCGACCGAGGCGCTGGCCCAGGGCCGGCTGCTGGCGGTGGAGCGGCTGCTGTTCGCGGCGCAGCAGGAATCGCCGCTGGCGGGCGGGCATGAACAACTGAACGGCCTGGTGCGGGGCGTGCTGGTCCTGCAACCTGGAGAGGAGCGGAGCTTCGTCGCCGCCGATGCCCGGGCGCCGGCCGGCCTGCCCCTGCTGCTTGGCGCACCCCGCCAGGGCGGCGAGGGCGAGTGGATCCTGCCGGTGCTGCGCCCTGCGGGGGTCGCTGGCGAGCGGCCGGTGGCCGCGGCGCTGGACCCGCACCTGCTGCTGAGCGTACCGCCCGGCGCCGCGGCGCTGCTGCTCGGCACCGACGGCACCGTGGTGGCCACGGCCGGTGCGCTGGCGGCGGAACCTGGTGGCGCGGCCGGCGCCATGGCCGATGGCGCGCTGCGCCAGGCGGTGCCGCTGGGCGAGACCGGCCTGACGCTGG
>CAIMOR010000179.1 GCA_903843125.1 uncultured Rhodospirillales bacterium | reverse complement strand
GCTTCGGTATCGCCTTCGGGTCAGCGGTGCTGCTATTCGTGCTGGCCGGCGAGCCAACCGCTCGATTTCTTTGCCAGCCTGCCGCTAGCAAGGTCGAGAGGGTGGTCGAGCTGGCGCATTCTTGCACGCAAAGTGAGTAGGTTGGATCAACTGCAGGGAGGATGAAATGCTCACCGAGGCGAAAATCCGTGCAGAAGCCGCACCCACCCCTGACGATAGAAAATATTCACAGGAAATCAATAAGAAAGACAGCATTGTTTTATCAGAAGAATCTAGGATTCTCCATGATATTATTTGTCGAATCCCATTTCAAGAGCCGGGCGTAGCTGCTTTACCCATCAAGCGCTTGGCATGCTGTATGGCGTAATCGAGCGAGTGAAAAATATCATCGACAAGCCTCCCGGAAATGCCAATCTTAAAATATACCAATCCCGCTTCTTCTATTCTATATATCGCATAGTTACCGTCAGATTAACTTCTCCAAACCCTGGTTCTAACTATTGTTTTTCGTGCGGGAGGTGAGTTAAAAAGCGCGAGTTGCTGAATAAGTTTGATACCGTCGGCCTCACTAGCGACGGCGTGCGCTGCGCCATCAAATGCAACGAAAAATCGGGACGTTTCGGAAGCGCCAGACCCGCCGCTGTCGCGATTGTCCTCGCCGCCCTCGCCTCCTTCGTCGCCATCCTCCGACGGTGTCTTGTCGATCACCTCGATGATCCAAGGCTCAGAAGGCATACAGTCTCGTCCGATAAATCTTTTGGATTTTGGTCGTCTAAAATATTTCGATTGCCGCTCCAACATCCGCAGCCGCGATACCGGGAAATTAGTCCCGGGCGCAATGACGCCTTATGCCAGAATCGATGACAGCCTATCCCAGAATCGACTACCGCGAATCAATGGGTTAGCGTTCGGCCAATGACGCCCTATGCCAGAACCTATAGCTGAGCGAGCGTCGGCCCGTCATCCCAGCCGGCGGTGGCGAGGGCCGCTTTCATGCCACTGGCCATTGGCCGGAATAACCCAGGGTGGTATTGACCGCAGGACTTTCCCCCGTCCATCGCCGCCCCGGCAGGGAGCTTCGCCATCGGCCCGCAGTCGCCAGTACCCTGCGCCCCCGAGGCATCCGGCAAGGTCCTGGTGCTGGGCGCCGGCATGGCCGGGCTGGTCGCCGCCATGGAACTCCGCGCGCGGGGCCACGAGGTGCTGGTGCTGGAAGCCAGCCAGCGCATCGGCGGCCGGGTCTGGACGCACCGGTTCGAACACGCCGGCCGCAGCTATCACGGCGAACTCGGCGCGATGCGGCTGCCGGCCAGCCACGCCCGGGTCTTCGCCACCATCGAGAAGCTGGGCCTGACGCCGAAGCTGCGGCGCTTCCTCAGCGTGTTCCAGGGGCAGGGCGGCATACTGGACTGCGCCGGCCAGCGCTTCGGCTTCGGCGCGTTGCCGCCCGGCCTGGCGCTGCCGGAATGGCCCGGGGCCGCGGGGCTGTCGCCAGCCGCGACGCGCTTCCTGCGCCGCCTGGCACTGCTGGTCACGGTGATGGCGCCGCGCGAGGTGCGCGACCTCGCCTTCCCGCAGATGGGCGCCGACTTCCTGGCCGCGGTGCAGCGTCACCTGGCCGGGGCGGACGCGGCGACGGACTTCTCCGACCCGGCCGCCATCCTGGCCGGGCTGGAGGCGGTGCGCGGGCGGATCAACCAGGCCTTCCACCTGTTCCTCAGCGACATCCTGCTGAAGGCGGCGGAACCGCTGTACCAGCTGGCCGGCGGCGCCGACCAGCTGCCCCTGGCGCTGGCCGCCCGCTGCGGCGCCGAGATCCGCCGCGGCGCCGAGGTCACCGCCATCGAGCTGACGGCAACGGGGGTCAGCGTCAGCGTCAGCCGGCACGGCGTGGCCGAGACCTATGCGGCGCCGCAGGTGGTCTGCACCATCCCGCTGCCGGTGCTGCGGCGCCTGCCCATCGCCGGGCTGGATGCGCGGACCCGCCAGCGGATCGCCGGCATGAACTACGCCGGCGCCACCAAGGTGCTGCTGTTCTGCGCCGAACGCTGCTGGGAAGCCGAGGGCATCCAGGGCGGCGCGTCGTTCTCGGACCGGCTGCTGCGCCAGGTCTACTACCCGCACAACCAGGACTTTCCGGGGCCCGAGGGCGTGCTGCTGGCCAGCTACTGCATCGGCGCCGATGCCGAACCCCTGGCCGCCCTGCCGCCGGCCGAGCGGGTGGCCGCGGTACGGCGCGAGGTCGCTCGGCTGCATCCGGCGCTGGCGCGGCCCGGCATGGTGCTGGACAGTGTCTCGGTCGACTGGACCGCCAACCCCTGGACCCGCTCGGCCTGCAGCACGGACTGGGACCCGGGCATGCAGGACATCGTGCAGGGTGGCGTGGCCGGCCTGGCCGACGAGGCGGAACCCCAGGCCTGGCGCTGCGGCGGGCTGGTGCTGGCCGGGGAGCATTGTTCCCAGGCCAAGGCCTGGATCGAGGGCGCCATCGCCTCCGGCCAGGATGCCGCGGCGATGGTCGCGCGCCCGTTCCCCGCGCTGGCGGTTTAGCCGAAGCGCCGCGCTCCCCGCAGGCCGAACCGCGGCCGGCGGCCGCGCAGGGCAAGCTGAACCGCGGCCGGCGGCCGCGCAGGCCGTCAGGCGTTCAACGCCGCCGGCAGCTTGAAGGTGATCCGCTCCTCGGCGACGACCACTTCCTCCATCACCAGCTCGTAGCGTTCGCGCAGCCGGGCCAGGACTTCCTCCACCAGCACTTCCGGCGCGCTGGCGCCGGCGGTCACGCCGATGCTGGAGACGCCCTCGACGATGGCCAGGTCCAGCTCCCGCCCGCGCTGCACCATGATCGCCTTGGCGCAGCCGGCCCGCTCGGCCACTTCCACCAGGCGCAGGCTGTTGGAGGAGTTCGGTGCGCCGACCACGATCATCAGCTCGGTCCGCGGCGCAATCGCCTTCACCGCGGCCTGGCGGTTGGTGGTGGCGTAGCAGATGTCCTCCTTCGCCGGCATGGCAATGGCCGGGAAGCGCTCCTGCAGGGCGGCGACGATGCCCGCGGTATCGTCGACCGAAAGCGTGGTCTGGGTGATGAAGGCCAGTGGCTTGCCCGGCGGCACCTGCACGCTGCGGGCGTGCTCCTCGTCCTCCACCAGGGTCACCGCGCCATCGGGCAGCTGGCCCATGGTGCCGATCACCTCGGGGTGGCCCTCATGCCCGATCAGCAGGATGTGCCGGCCGCGGGCGAAGTGGTGCTCGGCTTCCCGGTGCACCTTGCTGACCAGCGGGCAGGTGGCGTCCAGGTACATCAGCTTGCGGCGGGTCGCCTCGGTCGGCACGCTCTTCGGCACGCCATGGGCGCTGAACACCACCGGGGCGTCGTCCGGCACCTCGTCCAGTTCCTCGACGAAGATCGCGCCCTGGCGTTCCAGCGCCTGCACAACAAACCGGTTGTGGACGATCTCGTGCCGGACGTAGACCGGGGCGCCATAGCGGCGGATGGCTTCCTCGACGATCTTGATGGCGCGGTCCACCCCGGCGCAGAAGCCGCGCGGGCCGGCGAGCAGGACGTTGAGGCTGGGCTTGCTGGTCATGGCGCTGGATGCTCGCGGGCTGCGGGTTGCCGTGCTAACGGGCCGCCGGTCAAAGTGGAAGACTAAACTGTTCGGCCGCCGGGCCGCGGCACACTAGCTGCCGCCCGGTGTGGCTCAAGGGGGAAGATGGTGATGCGCTTCGGACTTGCACTGGTGCCCGGCCTGCTGATCCTGCTCGCGGGGTGCGGCAACAATGCCACGCGCTACCCCATCGCCTGCCCCCGCCCGGCGATCCTCGGCGAGGGGGCCGACATGACCCGCTACCGCCCCGGCGCCGGCGAGGACCTGGTGGCGCTGGAGACCGATGCCCGCCTGGTGCAGGTGCAGGGCGGCTGTGGCCGCGGCCGCAGCGCCATCATCATGCAACTCGCCGTCGGCTTCACCGTGGACCGTGGCCCGGCCTATCGCGGGCGCGAGGTGCAACTGCCCTGGTTCGTCGCCGTGGTCGACAACCGCAGCCAGAAAGTGCTGAGCGAGCAGGGCTTCCAGGACTTCATAACCTTCAACCCGAACGAGACGCGGGCCAGCGGCATGAGCCAGTCGGTCGACATCACCCTGCCGGTCAGCGACGACATGCATGCCCAGGATTACACCGTCTATGTCAGCTTCCGGCTGAACCCGGAGCAGTTGGCGCTGAACCGCCGCCGCGGCGTGCGGTAGGCGCCCGGGCGCGGTTGCGCCGCCCCCCCGAGGCAGGCTAGACCGGGGCATCCTGCTGATCCCGTGCGGGAGAGAGGGGTGCATCCGGCGAGCCGGGCAGCACCCTCGCCGAAGGCGCAACCGGCCCCCGGAAACGCTCAGGCAAAAGGGCCGCATGGGGAAGGGGCCTCTGGAAAGCCCGGCACGCAACACGCCGGCACCGACGGAGTAAGGCCACCCACAAGCCAGGGGCCGAATCTCTCAGGTATTTCCGACAGAGGGGGGCCACGAACTTCAACCGCCGCCGACGCGGCAGGGGGAACCGTGGCCGATTCGACTGACCACCCGGGCGAGACCTTGTTGGAAACCCCGCTGGGGGCGCTGCACCGCGAGTTGGGTGGCCGCATGGTGCCCTTCGCCGGCTACGCCATGCCGGTGCAGTACCCGCTGGGCATCCTGGGGGAGCACCTGCATTGCCGGGCCGCGGCCGGGCTGTTCGACGTCTCCCACATGGGCCAGGCGGAGTTGGTCGGCGCGAACGCCGCCGCCGCGCTGGAAGCGCTGACCCCCGCCGACGTGGCCGGCCTGAAGCCGATGCGCCAGCGCTATGCGCTGCTGACCACCGAGGCCGGCGGCATCTTCGACGACGTCATGGTGGCGAATTTCGGCGACCGCCTGTTCCTGGTGGTCAATGCCAGCCGCAAGCATGAGGATTTCGCCCGCATCGAGGCCTCGCTGCCGCCGGGCGTGCGGCTGAACCGCCTGCCGGACCGTGCCCTGCTGGCGCTGCAGGGGCCGGGTGCCGCCGCGGCCATCGCCCCCCTGGCGCCGGCGCTGGCGGCGATGAAGTTCATGGACGTGGCGCAGGTCACCATCGCCGGCGCGCCCTGCCTCGTCTCCCGCAGCGGCTACACCGGCGAGGATGGCTACGAGATCAGCGTCCCCGCCGACCAGGCGGCAACCCTGGCCCGCGCGCTGCTGGCGCTTCCCGGCGTGGCGCCGGTCGGCCTCGGTGCCCGCGATTCGCTGCGGCTGGAAGCCGGCCTCTGCCTCTACGGCAACGACATCGACGAGACGACGAGCCCGGTCGAGGCCGCGCTGGTCTGGAGCATCGGCAAGCGCCGCCGCCTGGAATGGAACTTCCCGGGCGCGGAGCGCGTCCGCGAGGAGCTGGCCAACGGCACGCAGCGCCTGCGCGTCGGCATCAGGCCCGAAGGCCGCCAGCCCGCCCGTGGCCATACCGCCGTGCATGTGCCCGGCGGAGAGCAGGTCGGTGAGATCACCTCCGGTGGCTTCGGCCCTTCCCTCGGTGGCCCGATGGCCATGGGCTACGTCGCCCGCGCCCATGCCGCCGACAACTCGCCCCTCGAATTGATGGTGCGCGGCAAGCCGCTGGCTGCCCGCGTCGCCGCCATGCCCTTCGTCGCCAACCGCTACGCCCGCTGACCCGCCAGGAGACCCCACGATGGCCGAGCTGAAATTCTCCAAGGATCATGAATGGGTGACGATGGATGGCGTCGTCGCCACCATCGGCATCACCGACCACGCGCAGCAGGCGCTGGGCGATGTCGTCTTCGTCGAGCTGCCGGAGCTGGGCCGCGAGGTGAAGGCCGGCGAGGCCTGCGCCGTGGTGGAAAGCGTCAAGGCGGCGTCCGACGTCTATGCGCCGATCAGCGGCCGCGTGGTGGAGGTGAATGCCGCCCTGACCGACAACCCCGGCACCATCAACAGCGACCCGGCCGGGGAAGGCTGGTTCTTCAGGCTGGAACCCTCGGCCCCCGCCGAGCTGGCCGAGCTGATGGACGACGCCGCCTACCACCGCTTCGTGGAGGAAAGCGCTTGATCGGGCATGACCGTGCAGCACCGCCGCGAAGCGAGGAACGCAGCGTGAGCCAGCCCCGCGAAGCCGGCCCACTGGCGCAGCTGGACGCGCTGGAGGAGCACGACGAGTTCGTCCGCCGCCACATCGGCCCGGGCGAGGCCGAGATTGCCGAGATGCTGAGCGTGGTCGGCGCCGAAAGCCTGGCGGCGCTGGCCGAGCGGACCGTGCCGGCCGCCATTCGCGGCATCAGCCTGGCGGCGCTGCCGCCGCCGGTCGCGGAAGCCGCCGCGCTGGCCGAACTCGGCGCCCTGGCGGCGCAGAACCGCGCCGACATGAAATCGCTGATCGGCATGGGCTACCACGGCACCCACACGCCGCCGGTCATCCTGCGCAACGTGCTGGAGAACCCGGGCTGGTACACCGCCTACACGCCCTACCAGGCCGAGATCGCGCAGGGCCGGCTGGAAGCGCTGGTGAACTTCCAGACCATGGTGGTCGACCTCACCGGCATGGCGGTGGCGAACGCGTCGCTGCTCGACGAGGCGACCGCCGCGGCCGAAGCCGTGACCCTGGCGCACAGCGCCCACAAGGGGAAGTCCGACACGCTGCTGGTCGCGGCCGACCTGCACCCGCAAACCCTCGCCGTGGTGCGCGTGCGTGCCGAGCCGGTCGGCATCAACGTCATGGTCGCCCCACCGGCCGAGATGGCCGCCCAGGCAGCATTGGCAAAGCCCTTCGCCGTGCTGCTGCAATACCCGGGCACCACCGGCGAGGTGCGCGACCTCACCGCCGAGATCGCCGCCGCCCAGGCCGCCGGCGCGCTGGCCATCGTCGCCGCCGACCCGCTGGCGCTGGTATTGCTGCGCTCCCCTGGCGAGATGGGTGCCGATGTGGTGGTCGGCAGCACGCAGCGTTTCGGCGTGCCGCTGGGCTATGGCGGCCCGCATGCCGGCTACATGGCGGTGAAGGACGCGCTGAAGCGCCTGCTGCCCGGCCGGCTGGTCGGTGTCTCGGTGGACACCGCCGGCGCCCCGGCCATGCGGCTTTCCCTGCAGACGCGCGAACAGCATATCCGCCGCGAGAAGGCGACCTCCAACATCTGCACCGCCCAGGTGCTGCTGGCGGTCATGGCCGGCATGTACGCGGTGTGGCACGGGCCGGAAGGCCTGAAGCGCATCGCCGGGCGCGTCGCGTTGCAGGCGCGGCTCCTGGCTGGCGCCGCGCAGGCGGCAGGGCTGAAGCTGCGCCATGGGGCGTTCTTCGACACCATCGCGATCGAGGCCGGCGACCGGGCCGAAGCCCTGGTCGCCGCCGCCCTGGAACGCGGCTTCAACCTGCGCCGCGAAGGCGACCTGGTCTGCATTGCGCTGGACGAGACCGTCACCCGCGCTGAACTGGCCACGCTCGCCGAGCTACTGGGCGCCCGGCTGGCCGAAACCGCCGGCGGCCCGCCCGCAACGCTGGCCCGCACCAGCGCCTTCTGCACGGCCGAGGTGTTCAACAGCCACCACTCCGAACACGCCATGCTGCGCTACCTGAAGCGGCTGGAAGACAAGGACGTGGCCCTGAACCGCAGCATGATCCCGCTGGGGTCCTGCACGATGAAGCTGAACGCCACGGCCGAGATGATGCCCATCACCCTGGCCGGCTTCGCCAACATCCACCCCTTCGCGCCCATCGCGCAGGCGCAGGGCTACCTGACCCTGATCCGCCGGCTGGAAGCCTGGCTGGCCGGCATCACCGGCTTCGCCGCCGTCTCCCTGCAGCCGAATGCCGGCAGCCAGGGCGAATATGCCGGGCTGCTGGCGATCCGCGCCTACCACCTCGCGCGGGGCGACGCGCAGCGCGACGTCTGCCTGATCCCGTCCAGCGCGCATGGCACCAACCCGGCCAGCGCGGCGATGGCGGGCATGAAGGTCGTCGTCGTCGGCTGCGACCGCGACGGCAACGTGGACCTGGCGGACCTGCGCGCCAAGGTGACGCAGCACGCCGAAAAGCTCAGCGCGCTGATGATCACCTACCCCTCCACGCACGGCGTGTTCGAGGAAGCCATCCGCGACATCTGCGCCGCCGTGCACGAGGCCGGCGGCCAGGTCTACATGGACGGCGCCAACATGAACGCGCAGGTGGGCCTGACCAGCCCGGGCAGCATCGGCGCCGATGTCTGCCACCTGAACCTGCACAAGACCTTCTGCATCCCCCATGGCGGCGGCGGGCCAGGTGTCGGCCCCATCGGCGTCGCCGCCCACCTGGCGCCGCATTTGCCGAACCACCCGATGTGCGCGGAAGCAGGCCCGGCCACCGGCTATGGCCCGGTCAGCGCCGCCCCCTTCGGCAGCGCGGCGATCCTGCCCATCAGCTACGCCTATATCCGCATGATGGGCGCCGCCGGCCTGACGCGCGCGACCGAGGTGGCCATCCTCAACGCCAACTACGTGGCGAAGCGCCTGACCGGCCATTTCCCGGTGCTGTACAAGGGCGCCCGCGGCATGGTGGCGCATGAATGCATCCTGGATTGCCGCGGCTTCCAGCAGGGCGGCGGCGTCATGGTGGAGGACATCGCCAAGCGCCTGCAGGACTACGGCTTCCACGCGCCCACCATGTCCTGGCCGGTGACGGGCACGCTGATGGTGGAACCCACCGAGAGCGAGCCGAAGGCGGAGCTGGACCGCTTCATCGACGCGATGATCGCGATCCGCGCCGAAATCCGCGCCGTGGAGCAGGGCGTGGCGGACAAGGCCGACAACCCCCTGAAGAACGCGCCCCACACCGCCGCCGAGTGCATGGCCGCCACCTGGACCCACCCCTACAGCCGCGAACAGGCCGCCTTCCCGCTGCCCTTCGTCCGCGCGGCCAAGTACTGGCCGCCGGTCAAGCGGGTGGACAACGTCTATGGC
>CAIMOR010000178.1 GCA_903843125.1 uncultured Rhodospirillales bacterium | reverse complement strand
CGCTGGCGGAACGCGAGGCCGACGCGCTGCGGCCGCACCTGACGCCGCCCGGCCCGGCACCGCAGCGGGAGCCGATGCTGGCGGCGCTGACGAACTTCACCACGCTGCAGATCGCCAGCATGGTGCCGGTTGGCGTGGCATTGGACCGGGTGCTGCCGGCGGCGTGAGCCGCGGCAGCGGCGGCCGCGGCGCTGCGGTGCTGCGGGCGCTGGACGCGGGCGGCCGGTCTACGCCTCCGCGCGCTGCGGCGACCGGGCGCTAGTGTACGCCTCCGCGCGCTGCGGCGGGCGGCCGCTATTCCAGCTTCATGTCGGCGCGGCGGACCACCTCCGCCATCGCGGTGTATTCGGCGCGGATATGGGCGGCGAATTCGGCCGGCGTGCTGTTGACCACGCGGCCGCCCTGGTCCTCCAGCCGGGTGCGGATGGCGGCTTCGGCCAGCGTCTCGTGGAAGGCGCGCGAGAGGATGGCCAGGCGGTCGGCGGGCGTGCCGGCGGGGGCGAGCCAGCCGTACCAGGTTTCCGTCACCACGCCGGGCAGGCCGCTCTCGGCCATGGTCGGCAGCGTCGGCACGATCGGCAGGCGCTGGGCGCTGGTGATGCCGATGGCGCGGACCGTGCCCTCGCGGACCTGGGGCAGCAGGGCGGGGACATCGGCCAGCAGCAGCTGGATGCGGCCGGCGACCAGTTCCGTGACCGCGGGCGCGGCGCCGCGATAGGGGACGTGGACGATCTCGACGCCGGCGGCCTGGCAGAACACCTCGGCGGCCACGTGCAGCGAGCCGCCGATGCCGGAGCTGCCGTAGCTGAGCTTGCCGGGCTGGCGCTTGGCGAGCGCGATCAGCTCCGCGATGCTGTGGACCGGCAGGTTGTTGGCGACGGCGACGATCTGCGGCACCGCGAGGATCTGGCCGATGGGGGCGAGGTCCTTCTGCGGGTCGAAGCTCATGCGCGGCAGCAGCTGCGGCATGATGGTCAGCGCGCCGGAGCTGGCGTGGATCAGGGTCAGGCCATCGGGGCGGGACTTGGCGACGAATTCGGTGCCGACCAGGCCGCCGGCGCCGGAGCGGGATTCGATGACGACCTGCTGGCCGAGCTTCTCGCCGATGCGCGGCGTGATGACGCGGGCGATGAAGTCGGCCGGGCCGCCGGGGGGGAAGGGCACGACCAGGCGGAGCGGCTGGTCGGGCCAGGACTGCGCCCGGGCCAGGCCGGGCAGCAGCGCCGGAAGGGCGAGGACGGCACGGCGGCTGGGGCGCATCGGTGGCCTCCTATTTGCGGTCGTCGAAGGGTTTGGTGGCGATGGCGCTGGGACGGGCGTCGAATTCGGTGGCGAAGGCGGCCAGGCCGGGGCGGGCTTCCCGCCAGTGCAGCGGTTGGAAGCGGAAGTCCAGGTAGCCCAACGCGCACCCCACCGCGATGTGACCGATGTTGAAATCGGTGGTGCGCAGGCGGGCGCTCTCGCGCTCCAGCAGGTCCAGCGTGGCCTTGGTCTTCGCCTCGAAGCCGGCCATGGCGACCTGGTGGGAGAAGCTGCGGTTGCGTTCGCTGTTCCAGGCCACCAGCACGTCCAGCAGGCCGGTGCCCAGCGCGTGCCAGCGCATGGCCTGCAGCCGCGGCGCGCCGTTCGGGGGCACCAGCCAGCCGCGGGCGTATTCGTTCAGGTATTCGATGATGGCCTGGCTCTCGTACAGCGTGGTGCCGTCTGCCAAGACCAGGGTGGGGATGCGGCCGAGCGGGTTGACGGCCAGATGGTCCATGTTGGGCGCGGTGGCGGCCACCAGCGTGGGCACCTGGCGGATGCGGGCGGCGACGCCGAGTTCATGCGCCGCCACCATCACCTTGCGGACGAAGGGCGAGCGGGTGGAGGCGTAGAGAATCAGGTCGGCCATGGCGGTTCCTCTTGCGGCGGCAGTTTCGCGCTTCCGGCGCTTGCCCGCAACGGCGGCGCGTCGCAGGTATGGGGCATGAGCGATGACGACGAGGATGACGAGGCCGGCCCGCCGGGGCTGCCGGCGGGGACGCCGTTCTACATGACGCCGGCAGGCCAGGCGGCGCTGGCCGAGGAGCTGCGGGCGCTGTGGTACGACGAGCGCACCAAGGTGGTGGCGATTGTCAGCTGGGCGGCGGCGCAGGGCGACCGCAGCGAGAACGCCGACTACCAATACGGCAAGCGAAGGCTGCGGGAGATCGACCGTCGGGTGCGGTTCCTGCGGAAGCGCCTGGAGCAGGTGCAGGTGGTGGACCCCAGCGCGCAGACGCGACGGGACCGGGTGTTCTTCGGCGCGACGGTGACCTATGCGCGCGGCGTCCGATCGTCCGGAGCCGAAGGCGGAGGGCGTGAATCGGCCGCCCCGACGTGGGATGACAGCGAGCAGACCGTGACCATTGTCGGCGTGGACGAGACCGATGGGGCGCGGCGGCGGATTTCCTGGGTCTCGCCGGTGGCGCGGGCCTTGTTGGGCAAGCGCGTGGGCGATGTGGTGAAGGTGCGGATGCCGCAGGGGGTGGAGGAGATCGAGGTTATCGCCATAGACTATCCGCATGCTGATGGATGATGGTGATGACTGAGACGCCCGAGGCCTTTCTTGACCGGCTTGATGCGAGCGCGAAGCGCAGCGAGACGCCCTGCGGCGACGGCACCATGGCCTGGCGCGAATGGGGCGAGGGTGAGCCGCTGGTGCTGCTGCATGGCGGCAGCGGCAGCTGGCGGCACTGGGCGCGGAACATCGAGGCGCTGGCGAAGCATCGGCACGTGATATGCCCCGACCTGCCCGGGCTGGGCGAGAGCCACATGCCGCCGCCGGTGGACAGCCCGGCGCCGGTGGGGGCCATCGTGCGGCAGGGTATCGCCAAGGTGCTGGGCGAGGAGACGCGGTATGACCTGGCCGGGTTCTCCTTCGGCGCGCTGCTGGCGGGGCATGTGGCCAGCCAGGCGCGGGATGAGCTGCGCAGCGTGACGCTGGTGGGCGCCGGCGCGCTGGGGCTGAACCGGCCGCGGACCGACCTGATGAAGATCCGCGACAAGCAGGGCGAGGCGCGGATTGCCGCGCACCGGCACAACCTGCGGACGCTGATGGTGGCGGACGAGGCGACCATCGACCCGCTGGCGCTGGTGATCCAGGAATACAACACGGTGCACAGCCGGTTCCGCAGCCGGGGCTTTGCCAGCAGCACGAGCCTGAAGGATGCGATCGGCTCGGCGCAGGCGCCGGTGGCGCTGATCTATGGCGAGCGGGATGCGATTGCCTGGCCGGAGATGGAGAAGCGCTTCGTGGCGCTGCGCGAGGTGCAGCCGGAAGCCTGGACCGGCGTGATCCCCGGCGCCGGGCATTGGGTGGCGTATGAGGCGCCGGAAGCGTTCAACGCCATGCTGCTGGAGATGCTGCGGCGGCGGGTCGCGGCGTAGGGCGCGCGGGGCAAGGTGTGGGCGTAGGGCGCGCGGGAGTGGGGGCGGCGTAGGGCGCGCGGCCTACAGGCCCGTCAGGCCGGGGGAGTTGCCACCGGCTTCGACCGCACGGATGCGGTCCGCGATGGCGGCGTGGGTGGGTGCGGGTATGCCCAGCGTCTGGCCGCGGTCGGCGATGTAGCCGTTGAAGAAATCGACTTCGGTGCGGCGGCCTTTCCGCAGGTCCTGCAGGGTGCCGCTGATGCCGTCCTCGGCCATGCTGTCGGTCTGGCGCTTCAGGGCTGCGGCGATGGTCGCGGCGGCCTCGGCTTCGCCAGCGTGGGCGGCGGGGAAGAGGGCGGCGGGGACGCCGTAGAGCTTGGCCGGCGTGAAGCCCATGGCGGCGCCGACCGCCAGCGCCTCGGCGCAGAGGCGGAGGAAGACGGGGCGCAGCGCCGGGTCCGAGAGGACCTGCTTCAGGCTGATGCCGCCCAGCGCGCTGAGGCCGGTGGTGGCGGTGTTCATGCACATCTTGGTCCAGCGTTCCTCCCACAACGTGGTGGTGACGACGCAGGTTTCCGCGGCGCGGAGGCGGGCGGCGATGGCTTCCGCGCGGGGCGTGGCGCGGCCGGTGGTTTCGCCAACCTTGAGCACGGGTTCCGGCGCGGCGCCGGTGCGGCGGCTGCGCTTGACGTGGCCGGGGGCGAGGAGCTGCACGTCCATCTGGCCGGCGACGCCGCCGAGCACGCGCTGCGGGCCGCAGATGCTGCCGACGAGTTCCTCGACCAGCGCGTTCTGCAGGGTCAGCACCGGGACGCCGGCGGGCAGCAGGCCGGCGAGGAGCTGGGCGGCCCAGGCGGTGTCGTAGAGCTTGGCGGCGAGGATGCCGAAGGCCGGCGCGGCTTCATCGCGGCGGCGCAGCAGGTGCAGTTCGTGCAGGTGCAGCGCGCGGGGGTGGGCCACGGCGATGCCCTCCGGCGTTTCGATGCGGAGGCCGTCGCGGCGGATGGCTTCGACGTGCTCGGCCCAGGGGTCCAGCAGGATGACGTTCTGGCCGGCCAGCGCCATGCGGCCGCCGACGAAGCCGCCGATGGCGCCGGCGCCCATGATGATGACGGGTGCTGCTGCTTCCATGTCGCGAAGGCTAGGGCAAACCCGGCGCCAGCGGTATCGCCCGCGTGCGGAATTCGCCCCGCCGGGGCGCGAAGGCTGGGCGCGCCGAGCGGCGGGCTGCTATGGTCGCGGCCGTGGCTGGGGAGTTTCGGCATGAGGTTCGGGCGTCGTGGACTTGCTGCGTTGCTGGCGGCGCCGGGGCTGGCGCGGGCGCAGGCGGCGTATCCCGCGCGCAGCGTGACGGTGCTGGTGGGCTATCCGCCCGGCGGCGCCAACGACATCATCGCGCGCAGCATCGGCGCCAAGCTGGGCGCGGCGTTCGGGCAGCCCTTCGTGGTGGAGAACCGCGCCGGCGCCGGCGGCACGCTGGGGGGCAGCGTGGCGGCACGGGCGGCGGCCGACGGCTATACGCTGTTCATGTGCGGTGGGGCGCATGCGCTGGCGCCGGCGCTGTATCGGTCGCTGCCGTATGACATCGTCGGCGACTTCCGCGCGGTGAGCCAGGCGGCGGCTTCGGGGTACGTGCTGGTGGTGCATCCCTCGGTTCCCGCGCGCAGCGTGGCGGCGTTCATCGCGCTGGCCAAGGCGCAGCCCGGCAGGCTGAACTTCTCCTCCTCGGGTGTCGGCGCGCCGCTGCACCTGGCGGGCGTGCTGTTCCAGCAGATGACGGGGACGCGGATGGAGCATGTGCCGTACCAGGGCGATGCGGATGCGATCACGGCGATCATCTCCGGCACGGTGGAATGCGGGTTCATGTCGATCGCCGCGAGCAAGGCGCATATCGATGGCGGGCGCCTGGTGGCGCTGGCGGTGACCGATGACGTGGAGAGCCCTGCCCTGCCCGGCGTGCCGACGCTGAGCGCGAGCGGGCTGCCGGGCTACAGGGTGACGACCTGGTGGGGACTGCTGGCGCCGAAGCACACGCCGGAGGATGTGGTGCAGAAGCTGTCGCGCGCGGCGCAGGCGGCGGCGAAGTCGGACGAGGTGGTGCAGCGCTTCCTCGGGCTGGGGCTGCGGCCGGTGGGCAGCGATGCCGATGCGTTCCAGGCGTTCATCAAGGCCGAGGTGGAGAGTTTTTCGACGTTGGCGCGGGCGGCGGGGGTGCAGCCGCAATGATGCGCCGCAGGGCGTTGGCCGGGTTGGCGTTGCTGCCGGTGGCGGCGCGCGCCGAATGGGCGCCGCCGCGCAGCGTGCGGATGGTGGTGCCGTACCCGCCGGGTGGCGGCGCGGATACCACGGCGCGGCTGTTCGCACCGCCGTTCACCGCCTTCCTCGGGCAGAACGTGGTGGTGGAGAACCGGCCCGGTGCGGGCAGCACGATCGGTGCCGGCGAGGTGGCGCGGGCGGCGCCGGATGGGACGACGCTGCTGCTGGATGCCAGTGGCCATACGGTGGCGCCGCTGCTGATTCGCGGGCTCAACTTCGACTATGCGACGGGCTTCACGCCGATCAGCCAGGTGATGCTGATTCCGCAGATGCTGATCGTGCCGCCGGGCAGCCCGTACACCAGCCTGCCGCAGTTGCTGGCGGCGGCGAAGGCGGCGCCGGGCAAGCTGACCTATGGCTCGTCGGGCAATGCCAGCGCGCCGCACATCGCGGCCGCGGTGCTGGTGAGCCGGGCCGGTGTCGAGATGACGCATGTGCCGTATCGCGGCGGCGGGCCGGCGTTGCAGAGCCTGCTGTCGGGCGACCTGGACTGCGTGTTCGCGACCGTGGCCTCGGCCACCGCGCTGGCGCGGGAGGGGCGGGTGCGGGCGCTGGCGGCGTCCTCGGCGCGGCGGATCAGCGCGCTGCCGGAGGTGCCGACGGTGGCCGAGCAGGGCTTCCCGGGCTACGACCAGAACGAGTGGAACGGGCTGTGGGGGCCGGCGGGGCTGCCGGCGGACGCGGTGGCGCGGCTGCACGCGGCCTGCGTGAATGCCCTGGCGCAGGAGGTGGTGCAGGCGCGGCTGGCGGCGCTGGGGGCGATCGGGCTGGGGACTTCGCCGGCGGAGTTCGCCGCCTTCATCACGCGGGACCGCGAGGCGAATGCCAAGGTGATCCGCGACGCGCACATCACGCTGGATTGAGCCGATGGGCGAGGATGTCAGCCTGCGCGAGCGGGTGAAGGAACCGCCGAGCGAGGCGCTGGTGGCGAGCTACTATCGCGGCTCGGTGGCGCGGGCGCAGCAGCATGTGTTCGGGCACGAGATGTGGGTGCACCTGGCGCATGGGCTGATGCTGGCGCGGCAGGGGATTGTCGCCGAGGACGCGATGCGCCTGGTGCTGCGCGAGGTGCTGCGGCTGGCCGAGGCGGGGCCTGGCTCGGTGGCGGTGGATGACCGGCAGGAGGACCTCTATTCGTATGTCGAGAAGGCGCTGGTGCAGGCGCTGGGGGCGGATGTCGGCGGGCGGCTGCATACCGGGCGCAGCAGGAACGACCTGAACGTGACGACCTGGCGCATGGCGCTGCGGGCGGAGCTGCTGGACGTGCTGCGGCTGCTCGGCGCGCTGCGCGGCACGCTGCTGCGGCTGGCGGAGCGGGACGCCGCGGTGGTGATGCCGGGGTACACGCATACGCAGCACGCGCAGCCCATCACGTTCGGCTACTGGCTGCTGAGCGCGGCGGATGTGCTGGCGCGCGACCATGCGCGGCTGATGGGCGCGCTGGCGCATGTGGATGCGAATCCGCTGGGCGCGGGGGCGCTGACGACGACGGCGTTTCCGCTGGACCGGGTGATGACGACCGGCTTGCTCGGCTTCGCGGCGCCGTTGGAGAGCGCGTACGACGCGGTGTCCTCCCGCGACGATGCGCTGGAGGCGGCGTCCGCGATGGCGGTGCTGATGGCGTTCCTGTCTCGGCTGGCGACCAACCTGCAGAATTGGTCGACGTGGGAATACGGGTTCGTCGAGTTGGCGGACCGGCATTCGGCGGTGTCCTCGATCATGCCGCAGAAGAAGAACCCGGTGGCGCTGGAGCACCTGAAGGCGCAGGCGGGCGCGGTGCAGGGCGCGCTGGTGGCGGCGCTGGCGGCGACGAAGAACACCGAGTTCGCCGATGTGAACGACGCGGTGACCAGCGTGAACGAGCCGGTGCTGGATGCCTGCGGGCGCACGCGGCGGGTGCTGGCGCTGCTGGCGGAGGTGTTCGACGGGCTGACGCTGAACGCGCCGCGCATGGCGAGCGCGGCGGCGCAGGGGTTCGGCAGCGCGACCGAGCTGGCGGACGTGATCGTGCGCGAGACCGGCATGAGCTTCCGCATGGCGCACAACGTGGTGGCGCTGGTGGTGCGGGACGCGCTGGCGGCGGGGCGCACCAGCGACGCGCTGCGCAGCGCCGATGTGGACGCGGCGGCGGTGGTGCTGTTCGGCACGCCGCTGGGGCTGCGCGAGGCGGCGGTGGCGCAGGCGCTGGACCCGGCGGCGAACATTGCGGCGCGGACGGTGCTGGGCGGGCCGGCGACGCTGCCGGCGATGCTGGTGGCGCGGCGGGCGGCGTTGGCGCGGGATGATGCCGCGGCGGACGGCGTGGCGCAGCGGGTGGCGCAGGCGCGGGCGGAATGCTTTGCGCTGGCCAGGGCGCGCGCCGAATAGGGCTTGGCGCCCGGGGGTTCCGGCGCGCTAGCTTCGGCGGCCCGAGCCACCGCGGCGGCGATTCCGCCGGTGCGGACCAGGCTGCGGCGCGACGAGGAGAGCGCGATGCATCCGCCACGCCGAGCCTTGCTGGGGTTGCTCGCGGCTTCCGGCGCGACGGCGCAGAGCTTTCCGGAACGGCCGGTGCGGCTGGTGGTGCCGCGGGCGCCGGGCGGGGGTTCCGACAACATCGCGCGGGTGTTCGCCGGGCCGCTGGGCGTGCGGCTGGGGCAGAGCGTCGTCATCGAGAACAAGCCGGATGCAACGGCGGTGCTGGGCGCCGAGCTGGTGGCGCATGCGCGGCCGGATGGCACCACGCTGTACCTGGCGGATAACAGTTTCTACCAGAACCCCGCCGTGTTGGGCGCCCTGCCCTATGACACCATCCGCGACTTCGCCGGGGTGACGATGCTGGCGGAAGCGCCGGTGGTGCTGCTGCTGAACCCGGCGGTGCCCGCGCGCAACCTGGCGGAGCTGGTGGCTTATGCGAAGGCCAATCCGGGCAAGCTGAGCTATGCGTCCGGCGGCGTGGGGGCGAGCACGCATCTGGCCGGGGTGCAGTTCAATCTCTCGGCGGGGATCGAGACGCTGCATGTGCCGTTCCGGTCCTCCGGGCCGGCGGTGACGGCGCTGCTCTCGCACCAGGTGGACATGCAGTATGGCGGGATGAGCTCGGCGCGGCAGCTGATCGAGACCGGGCAGGTGCGGGCGGTGGCGGTGACGGGCGGGCGGCGCGAGCCGGCGATACCGGACGTGCCGACCTTTGCGCAGGCGGGGTTCGCCGGCGTGGACATCACCAGCATCTGGGGGCTGCATGCGCCGGCGGCGACGCCGTTGCCCGTGCGGCGGGCGATGCGGGATGCGATTGCCGCGACGTTCGCGGAGCCGGCGGTGGCGGCGCGGTTGACGCAGCTGGGCTTCACGCCGTTGGCGACGACGCCGGAGGAGCATCAGCGCGAGACCGAGGCGCTGGTGGCGCGGTGGATCGAGATCGGGCGACGGGTGAACCTGAAGGAGTAGCGGGAATGGCGGGGCGTTTGGCGGGCAAGATTGCCATAGTGACCGGCGCGGGCAGCGTAGGGCCGGGCTGGGGCAATGGGCGGGCGACGGCGGTGCTGTTCGCGCGCGAGGGCGCGACGGTGGTGGTGGTGGATGTTGCGCTGGACGCCGCGGAGGCGACGGCGGAACTGATCCAGGCCGAGGGCAACCAGTGCAGCGTGCTGGCCTGCGACGTGACCGGGGAGGCGAGCGTTGCCGCCATGGTGGGCGAGGTGCTGGCGCGGCACGGGCGGGTGGACGTGCTGCACAACAATGTCGGCGGCAGCATCCCGGGTGGGCCGGAGGAGATGAGCTTTTCCGAGTTTCGCGCGCAGTTGGATTTGAACCTGGGCAGCGTGTTCCTGACCTGCCAGCAGGTGCTGCCGGTGATGGTGCGCCAGGGCGGCGGCGCCATCGTCAATGTCGGCTCGGTGGGCGGGGCGCGGCATCTGGGGCATGACCATGCCGGGTATACCGCGGGCAAGGCCGGGCTGGTGAAGCTGGGGCAAGCGCTGGCGGTGCGCTACGGCCGGCATGGCGTGCGGGTGAACACGGTGGTGCCGGGGTTGATCGATACGCCGCTGCTGGAAGTGCGGGTGGCGAAGCAGAAGGGACGCGCGGACCTGGCCACGCTGAAGACCGAGGCGGCGGCACGCGTGCCGCTGGGGCGGCGCGGCGATGGCTGGGACATTGCCTATGCCGCGCTGTACCTGGCCTCGGACGAGGCGCGGTATGTGACCGGGACCGAGCTGCTGGTGGATGGCGGCTTGCTGGCGCGGGCGCCGTAGGCGCAGACGCGCCTACGGCTTTTGTTTGAGCGACTGATACCAACTCCCACAGCGGGTGACTCACGCGGGGGATTCCCCGACGCGGCGTTGATGTGATTCAAGCTGGTGATCCCTGGAGGCTCACCATGGCACGCGCCATCGCTCTACGTTCG
>CAIMOR010000177.1 GCA_903843125.1 uncultured Rhodospirillales bacterium | reverse complement strand
CCTGACGCGGCGCCTGGGGCGGCTGGTCAGCACGCCGCCGGAGGGCATGCAGCTGGTCGGCGAGGCGCCGGACCGCAGCATCAACTGGGTGCGGCCGGAGTTGGTGGCGGAGGTGCCGTATATCGGCTGGACCGGCACGGCGCGGCTGCGGCACGCGACGTATCTTGGGCTGCGGCAGGACAAGGCGCCGGAGGATGTCGTGCGGGACGTGCCCGAGCCGCAGCTGCCGCGCGAGACCTGGCAGCCGAAGCGCGGAGGGACGAACATCGTGCGGGCCGGGACACCGAAGCAGCAGGGGAGCGCGGAGGTGGGCGGCGTGACGCTGACCCATGCGGAGCGCGAGTTGTGGCCGGGGATCACCAAGCAGGATCTGGCCGAGTATTGGCGCGTGATGGCGCCGCATGCGCTGCCGGAGATCGGGCACCGGCCGCTGGCGCTGGTGCGCTGCCCGGAGGGGATCGGCGGGCAGCACTTCTTCCAGAAGCACGCCAGCAAGGGCATGCCGGAGGCGCTGCATGCCGGCGCGGCGGCCGAAGGCCCGTGGCTGGCGGTGGAGGATGCGGCGGGGCTGCTGGCCTGCGCGCAGATGGCGGCGATTGAGCTGCATGGCTGGGGCGCCACGCTGGACGACACGGCGCATCCGGACCGGATCGTGCTGGACCTGGACCCCGGCGAGGACACGCCGTTCGGCGACGTGGTCAAGGCCGCGCTGGAGCTGCGCGACCGGCTGAAGCGGCTGGGGCTGGAGAGCTTCTGCCGCACCACCGGCGGCAAGGGGCTGCACGTGGTGGCGCCGCTGGACCGCAGCGCGGGGTGGGACCAGGTGAAGCCGTTCTGCCGGGATATCGCGCGGGCGATGGAGAGCGAGGAGCCGGCGCGGTTCCTCTCCACCGCCAGCAAGGCGAAGCGGCGCGGGCGGATATTGGTGGACTGGCTGCGCAACGGGCCGGGGGCGACGGCGGTGTGCAGCTACGTGCCGCGGGCGCGGCCGAACGCCACCGTGGCGACGCCGCTGGCCTGGCGCGAGGTGACGGCGAAGCTGGACCCGCAGGCCTTCACGCTGCGCACGGTGCCGCAGCGGCTGGCGAAGCAGAAGGCGCATCCGTGGGTTGGCTTCGACGACCTCAGGCAGGGGATTGGCTGATGCCCGAGCAACGGCCGATCTGGCGCGGCTTCCTGCGGCTGGCCTTGGTCAGCTGCCCGGTGGCGCTGTACAGCGCGCATCACGCCGCCGCCGAGCTGCACTTCCACTTCATCAATCCGAAGACCGGCAATCGGGTGCGGATGGTGACGCTGGATGCCGGCAGCGAGGAAGAAGTGCGGCGCAGCGACCTGGTGAAGGGCTACGAGTTCAGGAAGGACACCTACGTGCTGCTGGACGACAGCGACTTCGAGCGCGCGAAGGTGGAAAGCAGCGAGGTGCTGAACCTCGACCGCTTCGTGCCGGCCGACAGCATCGAGCCGGTGTACTACGACGACAGCTACTACGTGCTGCCGGATGGCGAGGCCGGCGCCGACGTGTTCGCGGTATTGCGCGAGGCGATCGGGCGGTCGGGGCGGATCGCGATGTCCCGCCTGGTGCTGGCGCGGCGGGAGCGCAGCGTGGCGCTGATGCCGATGGGGCCCGGCCTGGTGCTGCACACGCTGCACGACCCGAAGGAGATCAACGACCCCGCCGCGCTGTTCGACGAGCTGGGCAAGCCGAAGCTGGACGCGGACCTGGTGAAGCTGGCGGTGCAGCTGGTGGAGCGCCAGGCGGCGGCGTTCCGGCCGGAGGACATGGAGGACCGCTACGAGGCGCGGTTGCGCGAGGTGATCGAGGCCAAGCTGCGCGGCGAGGAGATCGAGCCAGCGGAGGAGGAGCCGGACCGCAGCAATGTGATGGACCTGATGAGCGCCTTGAAGAAGAGCCTGGGCGCGCCGGCGGCGGAGAAGCCGAAGCGCGCGGCCGCGAAGCCGAAGCCGGCGACGAAGAAGGCCGCCGCCAAGCGGCGGGCCTAGAGCACCAGGCGCCCTGTCGGGGGCGTCAGTCCGCGTATTGCCCGGCGCCCGTGATGATCGGGCGCCAGCGGGCGACATCCTCGGCCAGCAGGCGGATGAAGAAGGCGGGCGTGGCCTGGTCCTGCGGCACCGCCTCGGTGGCCAGGTCGTGGAAGCGGGACAGCAGCTTCGCGTCGCGCAGCGCCGCCTGGATGCTGCGCGACAGCCTGGCCTGCACCGCTTCCGGCGTGCCCTTCGGCGCCAGCATGCCCTGCCAGATGCGCATCAGCAGGCCGGGCGCGCCCTGTTCCAGCACGGTGGGAACTTCGGTCAGGCCCTCGAACGGGGAGCGCGTGGGCGAGGTGATGGCGTAGGCCTTCATCCGGCCGGCGCGGAGATGGCCGACCACACTGGTGGTCTGGCCGAAGAAGAGGTCGATGCGGCCGGCGATGACCTCCGTGGTGGCCGGCGCGCTGCCGCGGAAAGAAACCGCGGTGATCTGCGCCCCGGCCTCGCGCTGCAGCAGCATGCCGCCGAGATGGTCGGTGCCGCCGAGGCCGGAGTTGGCCGCGGTGATCTCCAGCCCGCGCGTGCGCATCAT
>CAIMOR010000176.1 GCA_903843125.1 uncultured Rhodospirillales bacterium | reverse complement strand
GTATCGGCCTGCACCACCACCTGCTCGGCCACCCGCACCGGCAGTTCCGGCCGCGTCACCTGGATGGGCGTGTACAGCGGCTGGTGGAAGGCAGCGGGGTTGCCGGAGACCAGCGACAGCCGCACCCCCTCCCAATCCGCGCCGCTGCGGTTCTCCACCACCGCCCAGCCCTGCAGCCGCGCCTCGCCATCCCCCGCCGGTACCACCAGCCGCCAGCTCGGCTTCCACAGCGGTGCCGCCGAGACGTAGCTGAACCCCACCTCCCGCCGGCCCGCGGTGCCGCGCAGGCGGATCTCCACTACTCGCTCATCCGCGGTCCGCGCCGCCGCCAGCGCCTCGGCCGCGCGCCGCAGCCGCGCCGAGAGCGCCTGGTCCACCAGCCGCACCTCCTCGCCCTCCCGCAGCACCACGCTGCGCAACCCGGCCTCGGTCAGCACCGCCAGGCGCAGGCCGGCCTCGGTCTCCTCGGCATCGGCCAGGCGGCCCTGGGCGCCGCCGGCCTCCACCAGGTGGCCGCGCAGCGCCTTCAGCAGCGCCACCCGCGTCTCGAAATCGGCCGGCCGCAGCGGCAGGCCGCGGAACGCCTCGGCCGCCAGGTCCTGCGCCGGCAGCCGCAACCCTTCCAGCGTGCCGGCCGCGTCCCGCACCACCAGGGATTTCAGCACGTCGTCCACCGCCTCGGCCGGGGCGCGGAAGGTCACGCTCTCGCCCGGCTCCAGCGGGCCGCCGTGTTCCAGTTGCATCAGCCCGGCATTGGAGAGCGTGACGCTGCGCACCGGCAGCTCCTCCGCCGCGGCGGGCAGGCCGAAGGCGAGGCAGACGGCAAGGGACCGAGGCAGGGCGCGACGCATGCTTTCCTCCGGGCGGGGTTGGCTGCACTGTAGCAGCCGCGATACGGCGAAACGGGGGCGGCGTTGGTGGCTTACTGGTTAGTGAAAAGCGAACCGGACGCATTCTCATGGGACCAGCAGGTGGCCAACGGGGTGGAACCCTGGACCGGCGTGCGCAACGCCATGGCGTCCAACAACCTGAAGGCGATGAGAAAGGGCGACCTGGCCTTCTTCTACCACTCCAACATCGGCAAGGAGATCGTCGGCGTGGTGCAGGTGGCGAAGGAGGCCTACCCCGACCCCACCGACGACACCGGCCGCTGGGTCTGCACCGACATGCAGGCGCTGGCCCCGGTGCCGCGCAAGGTGACGCTGGCCGAGGTCAAGGCCACGCCGGAGCTGGCCGATCTCGCCCTGGTGCGGATGTCGCGCCTTTCCGTGATGCCGGTCTCCCCGGAACACTGGGCCATCCTGTGCCGGATGAGCGGCTTCAAACCGCCGAGCAGGCGGAAGGCGACCCATGCAGCTTGAAGGTTCCTGCCATTGCGGCGCGGTGCGCTTCCGCGTGCGCTCGGCCCACCCGGTGCCGTACCAGCGCTGCTATTGCAGCATCTGCCGCAAGCAGCAGGGCGGCGGCGGCTGGGCGGTGAACCTGGGCGCCGACAACGCCACGCTGAAGGTGACCGGCCGGCGGCACATCCGCATCTACCACGCCAAGCTGCGCGAGGCCGGCGCCCGCACCCGCCGCAGCCCGGCCGAGCGGCACTTCTGCGGCCAATGCGGCAGCGCGCTGTGGCTGTACGACCAGCGCTGGCCGGAACTGGTGCATCCCTTCGCCAGCGCCATCGACACGCCCTTGCCGGTGCCGCCGCGCCATACCCACCTGATGCTGGCCTACAAGGCGCCCTGGGTGGAGGTGAACGCCGGCCGCGGCGACCGCCAGCACCAGGAATACCCCGAGGAGAGCATCGCCGCGTGGCACGAAAGACTTGGCCTGACCGATGACGACTGAGACCACGGCGATGCGCGTGCTGTGCCGGGTGGAGGACATCCCCGACCCCGGCGCCCGCGGCTTCCCCAGCGCACCTGGCGGGTTCTACGGGCTGTTCGCGGTGCGCAAGGCCGGCGTGCTGCGGGTGTACGTCAACAGCTGCCCGCATATCGGCGTACCGCTGGAGCCGCTGCCGGACCGCTTCCTGGATACCCGCAAGGCGTTCATCGTGTGCAGCGCCCATGGCGCGCGCTTCAAGGTGGAGGACGGGCACTGCGTGACCGGGCCATGCCTTGGGCAAAGCCTGGAGCTGGTGCCGCATGAGGTCCGCGACGGCGTGCTGCTGGTGGCGGCGGAGGCGGGGAAGTAGCGGGTGGCGGGCGTGGGGGGCGGCAGCCGTCTCGCCTGGCGGCCCGGGCAGGCCGCGGGCTCGGGTGTCCGGCGCCTTGGGCTGACCCGCCATGCCGGCGAAGCCGCGCCGTGGCCCCGCCATGCCGGCGAATCCGCGCTGTGGCCCCGCCATGCCGGCGACGCCGCGCCGTGGCTTTGCCGGTGACCGAGCCGCGCCGGCGCCCGCCCGACCTGTTGCCGCTGCTGGTGCTGGGCAGCGTGGCGGGGCTGCTGCTGGTTGGCTACAAGCTGTTCCCGCTGATCCAGCACGCCGTCTGGTACCAGCAATGCATCGCCTCCGGCCGCATCACCGGCTGCTGACGGCCGGCCCGGGGACGCCACCGGCGCCCCAGGCTGGCCTCAATGGGTCGCGTCCAATGCCGCCGCCAGGTCCTCGATCAGGTCCGCCACATCCTCCAGCCCCACGCTCAGCCGGATGGTGCCGTCGGTGATCCCGAGCTTCGCCCGCTCCTCGGCGCCGATCCGCATATGCGTCGTCGTCGCCGGGTGGGTCACCATGCTCTTCGAGTCCCCCAGGTTGTTGGAGACATCGATCAGCTGCAGCGCGTTGCAGAACCTGAACGCGGCTTCCTTCCCGCCCTTCAGGTCGAAGGTGCACAGCGTGCCGCCATCGCTCATCAGCCGCCTGGCCAGCGCCTGCTGCGGATGATCCGCGCGCATCGGGTACAGCGCCTGCGCCACTTCCGGCCGCCCGGCCAGGAAGTCGGCCACCTCGGCGGCGGCGCGGCACATCGCCGGCACGCGCAGGTGCAGCGTCTCCAGCCCCTTCAGGATCACCCAGGCATTGAACGGCGACAGCGCCGGCCCGGTGTTGCGGGTGAAGGGCTGCAGCACCTCCTCCACCCACTTCTTCGTGCCCAGCACGGCGCCACCCAGCACGCGGCCCTGGCCGTCCATGTGTTTGGTGCAGGAATACACCACCACGTCGGCGCCCAGCTCCAGCGGCTTCTGCAGCAGCGGCGTGGCGAAGACGTTGTCCACCACCACGATGGCGCCGGCCCGGTGCGCCAGCTCCGCCACCGCCGGCAGGTCCACCAGTTGCAGCATCGGGTTGCTCGGCGTCTCCAGCAGCACCAGCTGCGTCGGCACGCTCAGCGCCGCTTCCCACTGCGCCAGGTCCGGGCCGTCGACGAACACGCCCTCGATGCCGTAGCGCGGCAGCAGCGTGGAGACGATCCAGTGGCACGACCCGAACAGCGCCCGGCTGGCCACCACGCGGTCGCCGGTCTTCAAATGGCTCAGCATCGCGGCATGGATCGCGGCCATGCCCGTTGCGGTCATCCGGCAGGCCTCGGCGCCTTCCAGCGCCGCCAGCCGGTCCTCCAGCATCGCCACCGTGGGGTTGCCGAAGCGGCTGTATTGCCAGTGCGTCACGCTGCCGTTGAACGTCGCCTCGGCCTGCTCGGCGCTGTCGTAGACGAAGCCGGAGGTCAGGAACAACGCCTCCGCGGTCTCGTCCATGGAGGAACGCTGGGTGCCGCCGCGTACCAGCAGGGTGGCGGGGCGCAGCGGGCGGGTGGTGGTCGGCTTGGCCATGATGAGGGACACCTTGAAGCAACGCGCGGCGTCCGGCCCCTGGACGGGGATTCTCGCGCGCGCCGCTCCGGGCACCCGCAAAGGCCGTTTAGCGCGAATGTTTATGCTCGCCGCAAGCTGGCCGGACAAATCGCGAGCCCGCCACGTTGCCGTGGCAGGCGGCGCTTGTAGCGTGCGTCGCGTTCGTCGCGCAAGTAGCGGGCGGCTTGTTCAGGCGGCAAGGGTCGGCTAAACACGCCGCCTGCCGCGGGCGTAGCTCAATGGTAGAGCTCTTGGTTCCCAACCAAGTGACGAGGGTTCGATTCCCTTCGCCCGCTCCAGCCCTCTCAGGAAATGCCCCATGCAGGACGCCATCGCGCTGGCCTTCGGCACGGCCGCCGCCGGCGCGCTGGTGCTGCTGCTGCTGTCGCCGCTGTTCCCGGCGCTGCGCCCGCTGGGCGGCGGGGCGCGCAACCCCAACCTGGCGCTGTGGGCCGGGCTGGCGGTGGCCATGGCCTGCGTCATGGCCATGACGGTGCCCCACCCCTGACCGTGGTCGCCGCCGGGGCCAGCACCGGCGAGGCGGGCCGCAACCGGGCGGGTTGACCGGCCGCGCCGCGGCGGCCGGTCACGTGCCTTGGTAACCAGGCACCGGCGCGCCGTTACGGCAGGCGCCGGCGAGTCGGTCAGGCCAGCCGGGCTGGGCTCAGCTCTCCACCGGCAGGGCGGGCGCGAAGGGGCTGCGGGCCGGCCAGGCGGTGTTGATGCCACCCGTCGTCTCCGCCACCCACATCAGCAGCAGACCCAGCACCATCACCAGCAGGCCGCCGAGCTGCATCTGCCCGTCCCAGAATGCCGCCGCCATGCCCAGCACCACCAGTGGCGTGAAGATCAGCGGATGGCCGAAAATAAACGCACAGAAATACAGGGAAAGCCGCAGCGGCAGGCCGCACCAGTGCCACAGCGTTTTCAAAAGCGACATTTAAGCCTCCCGTCATCGGTTGATGCGAGGACTTCGTCGCATAAGGATAAATCTAGGCTGAACCGCGGCGAAAAGCGACGGCCTTCACAGGCTATTTTCCTCGGCGAGAACGTAGCAATTCACGAGACAAAACACATAAAACAGGCATAGTCTCAATTTATGGGCCGTCAGATCACGGTCTTGCGAGGCAGCGCCGCCGCCCCTAGCCGAGGTGCCGTCTCGTGGTTGATGAATAAGGTGCCGCCGCAACCATAAGGTTTAGCCATGTCCCAGCGCCTCGCCTCGCGCCAAGCTTCTGCTGCCTCGGATTTCGAAAACCGCGCTGCCGGCACCGCGATGCTGCTGCTCCGGCTCACGCTGCTCGGCACCCTCGCCGCCTTCGTCGGCGTGCTCTGCTTCAGCACCTGGCGCGCCTTCGCCGGCTAAGGCGGGCCGCGCCCTCGCCCGCCAGTTGACGCCGCCTTCCGCGCGCGGAAGCATCGGCGCCAATGGACGGGAAGGATGACGCCATGCGGCAGATGGCGATGGTCGGTTTTCTACAGGCGCAGAACTGCAGCAACCTGGCCAGCAGCTGGCGCCACCCGGAAAGCCGCACGGACTTCCTGACCCCTGGCTTCTTCCAGGAGATCGGCCGCATCCTGGAGGCGGGCAAGTTCGACCTGGCCTTCTTCGACGACCGGCTCTCCATGCCGGACCGCTACGGCAGCGACCACCACCACACCATCGAGCACGGCATCCGCTGCGTGAAGCTGGACCCCGTGGTGACGCTGACCATGATGGCCGCCGCCACCCGCTACCTCGGCCTCGGCAGCACCGCGTCCACCACCTACTACGAACCCTTCCACGTCGCCCGCCAGATGCAGACGCTGGACCTGATGAGCGGCGGCCGCGCGGCCTGGAACATCGTGACGTCGCTGAACGACGGCGAGGCCGCCAACATGGGCCACGCCGAGATGATGAGCCACGACGCCCGCTACGACCGGGCCGACGAGTTCGTCGAGGTCGTGCTCGGCCACTGGGACGCCTGGGAGGATGATGCGATCATCCTCGACAAATCCACCGGCCGCTTCGGCGACGGGGCGAAGGTTCACCGCCTGGACTACAAGGGCAAATACCTGCACAGCCGCGGCCCCTTCACGGTGCCGCGCAGCCCGCAGGGCCAGCCGGTGCTGATCCAGGCGGGGTCGTCCGGGCGGGGCAAGGCGTTCTCGGCCCGCTGGGCGGAGCTGGTCTTCGTGGCCTACCACGACATCGCCGGCGGCCGCGCCGAATACGCCGCCTTCAAGGCCATGGTCGAAGCCCAGGGCCGCGACCCGGAGCAGGTGAAGGCCTGTACCATCGCCTACCCCATCACCGCGGCGACGCAGATGGAAGCCGAGGACAAGGCCGCCGCGCTGGCCAGGCTGCCGCTGGAGATCGACGCGCTGTCCCTGCTCAGCGAGGCGCTGAACTTCGACTTCGCCAGCAAGGGCATGGACGAGGCGTTTTCCGATGAGGAGATGGCCGGCATCCAGGGCCTGCAGGCCATCCGCGACGGCGTGGTCCGCCGCACCGGCAAGAAGAACCCGACCGTGCGGGACTTCATCGTCGGCAGCGGCCGCGGCAAGCCCCGCATGGACATGGTGGGCGGCCCGAAGCAACTGGCCGACAAGTTCGAGCAGTGGTTCGAGGAACGCGCCTGCGACGGCTTCGTCATCAGCGCCACGCATGTGCCCGGCGCCTACGCCGAGTTCGTGCAGCACGTGATCCCGGAGTTGCAGCGGCGCGGCGTGTACCGGCGCGACTACGCCGGCCCGACGCTGCGCGAGAACCTGGGGCTGGCGAAGCCGAGCGGCGGGTCGCGCTGGAAGCGCGCGGAATAGGGTTCCGCTGGAAGCGCGCGGAATAGGGTTCCGCTGGAAGCGCGCGGAATAGGGTTCCGCT
>CAIMOR010000175.1 GCA_903843125.1 uncultured Rhodospirillales bacterium | reverse complement strand
CGCCGGCAGCGCGGCGCCGCCGGTGGCCACCACCACGCCTGCCGCCGCCATGGCGGCGGCCGCCGTCGCGGTGCTGGTGCCCAGCGTCCGCAGGGTGCGGGCATCGTCCTCGCGCATCACGTTGTCCTGCCGGCCCTCGCCGGGAAGCTGGGTGCTGAGGTCGGCGCGCTGGAAGGCGCTGCCCTCCAGCCGGGACATCGCCTCGTCCAACTTCGCCTGGTCGGCGAACTCGCCGCATACCTGCACGGTGCCGGCACCGCCGCTGTCGCTGCCGGTCCAGCCGGCGCTGTTCGCTTCGATCACCATGGCGGCTTGCTCCGCTGTTGCCAGCGTGGTGAACGCCCGCCTCGTGCCGGTGTTCCGTGGAACAACGCCGGGCGAACTTCCACCACGCGGCGCCGGCGTGGCCGCGGCTCTAGCCCTCGATCCGCTGCAGCCGCCGCAGCGCCGGGAACCACCGCATCCACAACGCCGCGATCACCACCGTGGCCACGCCACCCAGCAACGCCGCCGGCACCGCGCCGAAGGCCGCCGCCGCCAGCCCGGCGCGGAACTCGCCCAGCTGGTTGGAGGTGCCGACGAACAACGAGTTCACGGCGGAAACCCGGCCGCGCATCTCGTCCGGCGTGTTCAGTTGCACCAGCGAGAAGCGAATGACCACGCTGACCACATCCGCCGCGCCGACCAGACTGAGGCACAACACCGAAAGCGCCAGGCTGGTCGACAGGGCGAACCCGCAGGTGGCACAGCCGAAGGTGAACAGTGCCACGAACAGCGTGCGCCCCACCGGCGGCCGCAGCGGGCGATTGGCCAGCACCAGGCTCATGGCCAGCGCACCGGCCGCCGGCGCGGCACGCAGCAACCCCAGCCCCCAGGGGCCGGTGCCCAGGATGTCCCGCGCGAAGATCGGCAGCAGCGCCACCGTGGCGCCCAGCAACGTGGCGAACAGGTCCAGCGAGATGCTGCCCAGCACGATCGGGTGGCGCCGCACGAAGCCGATGCCCGACAGCACCGACGCCAGCGAAACGGGCTCCCGGAACGGCTTCGGCCCGGCCGGGATCAGCACGGCGCAGATGGCCGCCGCCGCCAGCCCCAGCGCCGCCAGGCCGAACACCAGTTGGCCACCGAAGCCCAGCAGCAGCCCGCCCAGCGCCGGGCCGCAGATCTGTGCGGTCTGGTTGGCGCTGGCGCTCCAGGCGCTGGCCCGCGGCACCATTACGCGCGGCACCAGGCCGGGCAGCAGAGCCGCCAGCGTCGGCGCTTCCACCGCCCGGGCCGCGCCGATCAGCGCAATGACGGCGTAGATCTCCAGCCGCCCCAGCGTGCCGAGGGCGGTGCCCAGGCACAGCAGCAAGGCGCCCAGCCCGGCGAGGGACTGGCACAGCGCGATGATCCGCCGCCGGTCGAAGCGGTCCGCCAGCTGGCCGGCCGGCAGGGTCAGCACCAGCATGGGCAGGAACTGCGCCAGCCCGACATAGCCCAGGTCGATGGCGCGACCGGACAGGCTGTAGACCTGCCAGGCCACCGCCACCGCCAGCGCCTGGAAGCTCAGCGTCGCCAGGCTGCGGGAGAACCAGAACAGCCGGAACGGCCGCAACCGCATGACGGAGGCATTCGGGTCAGCCTCGGGCGGCGGGAGTGTCACGTGGGCCGCGCCCGGCGCGGCGGAGGCAGCCGGCCTGCGTTGGCCGCCACCTCGGTACATCGGGGCATGCTGTGGTCTCGGCCCTATGGCCGAAGGGTTCTAGCGGCCGTTGCCGGTCGCGGTCAAAGCGGCGCCGCTCAGATCACCTGGTAGCGCGCCTTGGTCGCCCGCTCGATGGCTCCGGCCACCAGCCGGTCCAGGTCCATGGCGATGCGGAAATCCTGCAGGAACTGCAGTGCCTCCTGCGAGGGATCGCCATCGGCGGCCGCCACTTCGCAGGCCAGCAGGTACGCCGTCTCACGCAGCCGGCTCGGCAGCACGTCGCGGATCAGGGTGAAGGCGCGGTCCAGGCCGTCGGTATGGCCGAGCAGGCCGAGCACGATCTCGGTCACCCGGTCGATCTCGCTGGCGGTGAAGTCGGAGAACACCGGCAGTTCCTGCACCAGGCGGGACATGGTGCCCAGCTCGCCGTCGGACATCCGGCTGTCGCTGACGGCGATCAGCACCATGGCACAGATCAGCGCTTCGTGCGGATTGAACCGGGTATTGGGCATTCGTGCATACTCCTTGCCCGCCTTGCTCGCCCGCGGCGCCGCTGGCGTCAACCTCGCGAGCGGTCACGCGCCAGCGAGGAAGCCCCGCGTTTCCGCTACCGCCTGGGCCAGCCCCAGCCGGCGCACGATCACACCTTCCGGCAGCCCGGCCAGCAGGCGGGACGGGCAGGACTTGTCCAGCAGCACGAACACGCCCTTGTCGTCGTGCCGACGGATCAGCCGGCCGAAGGCCTGGCGCAGCTTGTGGCGCGCCTGGGCGTCGTCATAGCCCTTGGGCTGGCCGCCCGAGAGATGGATGCGCCGCTCGCGATGCAGGATGGACGGCCGTGGCCACGGCACCCGGTCGAACACCAGCAGGCGCAGGCTGCGGCCGGGCACATCCACGCCGTCGCGCATCGCGTCGGTGCCCAGCAGGCAGCTCTCCTCCTCGGCGCGGAACACGTCCACCAGCGTGGCATTGTCCATGGCATCGACATGCTGCGCGTACAGCGGGATCCCTTCCCGCTCCAACGCCGGTGCAATGCGCTGATAGGTCTCCCGCAGTCGGCGGATGGCGGTGAACAGCCCGAGGCCGCCGCCGCCGGAGGCCAGGAACAGCGCCTGCATCGCGGCCGCCACCTGGCCCGGCTTGGTCTTGTCGACATCCGTCACCACCAGCGCCCGGGTCCGGCTGGCATAGTCGAACGGCGAGGCCACCGCCGCCCGCAGCGCCGGCATCGGCAGGTGCGAAGCCCCGGTGCGTGCCTCGGCCGCCCGCCAGGCCGCTTCCGGCTCCTCCGCGGTATCGCGCAGGGTGGCGCTGGTGATCAGCAGCCCATGCGCCTGGGAGGCGACCTGCACCGCGAACGGCTCGGTCGGGTCCAGGTAGTGCCGATGCAGGCCGGCATCCACCTCCCGCCCATCGCGGCGGGACAGCGCCAGCCAATCCACGAAGGGCCGCCGCTCACCCGGCAGCGGCGGCGCGTCGCGCAATGCCCGGAGCATGCCCTGCCAGGCCTGCAACGGCATCACGCCGCGCCGCTCGATGCCCCGTGCCGCGGTCTCCAGTCGGATGCGCTCGCCGACTTCCAGCTCCTCGGCCTCATCCGCCTCAAGCCGCGCCTGCAGGCGGGAGACCAGCATGGCCAGCGGGTCTTCCACCCGCTTCAGCGCGCGTTCCAGCGCGGCGCCGGTTTCGGCCAGCGCCGGCAGCACCGGGTGCAGGTCGCACTCCACGTCATAGAGGCCGCCATCCTCGACGGTGCGCGCCAGCACCTGCTGCCGCGCGATGCGCAGGAACACCTCGGTCGGGTTGGCCAGGCGGTCCTCGGCCTCCGGGCTCGCCGCCTCGCGCGGTTCCTCGGCCAATCTGGTGGGCCACCCCGGACCGGGCAGCGCGCGGGCGGCGGACAGCGCGGCCTCCATCGGCGCCAGCAGGTCCGGGATATCACCGGCCAGGTCCTCGATCCGGCGGCGCAGCCCCTTGGCCCGGCTGCGGCCACCCTCGGCGCCCAGCAGCCAGCGCCGCAGCTCCGCCGTCTCGCTGCCGGTCAACTCGGCGCTGAACGCCGTATCGGCGGCGTCGAACAGGTGATGACCCTCATCGAACACGTAGCGCAGCGGCTTGCCATCCTCGCCGCCGCCGAGTGCGGCCTGGATCATCACCAGCGCATGGTTGGCCACCACCAGAGTTGCGGTCTTGGCCCGGCGGATGGAATGCTCGACGAAGCACTGCTTGTAGTGCGGGCAGGCGCTGCGGATGCACTCGCCGCGCCGGTCCGCCAGCGGCGCGATCGTCAGCGGGCCGTACAGCTCCCCGAGCCATCCCGGAAAATCGCCGCCCAGCAGGTCGCCATCCCGTGTCGCCTGCGCCCAGCGGGAAACCAGCGCCAGTGGCAGCGCAAAGGCGGGATGCCCGGCCTGGCCGAGCATTTCCTCCAGGTTCAGCAGGCACAGGTAGTTCTCCCGCCCCTTGCGCACCACCACGCGGCGGCGGCGCTCCTCCGGGTCCGGGTAGAGCCGGCTCAGTTCCTGGTCGATCTGCCGTTGCAGGTTGCGCGTATAGGTCGAGAGCCAGACCGGCGCGCCGTTCTTCTCGGCCCACAGGCTGGCCGCGGCGATGTAGCCCAGCGTCTTGCCGGTGCCCGTCCCGGCCTCCGCCAGCACCAGGCGCGGTTCGCCGGGAATGTCACGCGGAATGAAGGCGATCGAGGCAGCCGAGGCGTAATCGGCCTGCTGCGGTCGCTGCTCGCTCTCCTCGCCGAGCATGTCGGCCAGCCGGCGCCGGGCTTCGGCCGGCTCCACGCCATGGCTGTTGGGCGGTGGCGGCGGGCCGTCATCCTCCCATTCCGGCAGCCGGCGCCACACCTTGTAGGGGTCCACGCTGGCCCGCACCCCGGAGGCGCCCAGCGCCGCCAGCACCGGCTCGGCCCAGGGCCATTGCACGGCATCCTGCAGCTTGGCCGCGAGCATGCCGGCGTCGCGGTTCAGTTGCGTCGCCCGGCGCTGGCTGAGATGGCGCAGCAGGTGCTCCGCCATGTCCATCAACTGGGCGCAGGCGGTGGCGTCGTCGGCCGGCACCGGCAGGTCCAGCGCCATGGCCAGGCCGCGTGGTGTCGGGGCCGCCAGCTGCGCCGGCATGACGAAGGCGAACAGTTCCAGCAGGTCGAAAGCGGCATCGAAGCGCGGCAGGTCTAGCCGGCGGGCGGTGGCCGGGGCATGCACCAACAGCGGCGGCGGCATGTCGCGCAGCGCCCGGGCCAACTCGCCGGAGGACAGCGTCAGCACCTCACCATCCGGCGTCAGCAGGGTTCCCCGCCCATGCCCGGCCACCAGCGCCGGCCCATGGGGCAACACCAGGCGGGGCGGCGCGAAGGGCGATTCGGAGCGCGGGGTACGGGCGGACATCGGCCCCCTACATAGGCGTTGCGCCGCGCCAGGGGAACGTACGTTCTGGAACGGATGTTCTCGGCCGAGGCCTGCCGGCACCGGCTGCCGGTGGCGAGTAGGTTGACCCCCACCTTTCCGGCAAGGGCGTTCCAGCAGGGCGACGGTGCCGGGGCGTCATCCGGCACCTGCCCGCCGCCGGTCGCGGCGAAGGCCGCCTCAAATCGCGCCGCCAGGGCGTTCCCGTCCACCGGCGCCGCGGCCCGTCCGGACATGGCCGGTGCTGGCGTGCTTTGCCCGACATCGGCCAACCCGCTGTTGCACCGGAAGGCGACGTGCAGCGCTTGGCCGGCCAGGTCATGCGACCGGCTGGTGCCCTGCACGATGTCGAAGCCGACCCGGCCGCCGATGCTGAAGGTCCGCGGCGTGACGCCGCCGGCGACGGCGCCTGGGTGGCGCTGCCGCCGGCTACAGCATCCGCTCGGCGATCTGCACCGCGTTCAGCGCGGCACCCTTCAGCAACTGGTCGCCGCACAGGAAGAAGTCCAGCCCGCACGCGCCGAACACGTCGTTCGCGCGG
>CAIMOR010000174.1 GCA_903843125.1 uncultured Rhodospirillales bacterium | reverse complement strand
GTGCTGGCCACTGGTGAGGGCGCCCGCGCCTGGCTTGTGGCGGCGCTCGTGGCGGCCTGGGCGCTCCGGCTCGGCCTCTACATCCTCGGCCGCACGCGGACCGGGCCGGAGGATGCGCGCTACAACCACTTCCGCCGCGAATGGGGCACGGCCTTCCAGCAACGCATGTTCGGCTTCCTGATGATCCAGGCCGCCGCCGCCGCGCTGCTGCTGCTGCCGATGGTGCTGGCCGCCACCTCCCCGCGGCCGCTCGGCTGGCCGGACGCGCTGGCCGTGCTGGTGCTGGCCGCCGCTGTGCTGGGGGAGGGCGTTGCCGACGCGCAACTCGGTCGCTTCCGCGCCAACCCGGCCAACCATGGCAAGGTGTGCGATGCCGGGCTGTGGGCCTGGTCCCGCCACCCGAACTACTTCTTCGAGTGGTTGCACTGGCTGGCCTATCCACTGTTCGCGTTAGGCGCGGACTACGGCTGGCTGGCGCTGCTCGGCCCGGCCTTCATGTACTGGCTGCTGGTGCATGTCTCCGGCATTCCGCCGCTTGAGGCGCAGATGCTGCGCAGCCGCGGCGACGCCTACCGCGCCTATCAGCGCCGCGTCAGCGCCTTCATTCCCCTGCCATCCGGAACCACGCCATGAACCTCGTCGCCGCGGCCACCAGCGCCGTCGAACGCCTGCCGATCCCGGACAGCGTCATGCGCGCCGGCATCTCCGCGCTGGTCGGGCGCACCAGCCGCAAGCTGGCGCATGTGCCCGTGGGCGCCGAACGCGCCTTCGCCGAGGCGATGCGCAGCCACCCGATCGCGCTGTTCCCCGACGACGCCAACGCCCAGCATTATGAGCTGCCGGCCGCCTTCTTCAGCCAGGCGCTGGGGCCGCGGCGCAAGTATTCCTGCTGCCTCTACCCCAGCGCGGCGACGACGCTGGCCCAGGCCGAGGAATACGCACTGGCCGAGACCGCCGCCCATGCCGCGCTGGCCGATGGCCAGGCGATCCTGGAACTCGGCTGTGGCTGGGGCTCGCTCTCGCTCTGGATGGCCGAGCGTTATCCGCACGCCGACATCACCGCGGTCTCCAACTCCGCCCCGCAGCGCGACTACATCGAGACGCAGGCGGCGCAGCGCGGCCTGCTCAACCTCACGGTCGTCACCGCCGACATGAACGTGTTCGACACCGACGAGCGCTTCGACCGCGTGGTCTCGGTGGAGATGTTCGAGCACATGTCCAACTGGCCGGCACTGCTGGGCCGCATCGACCGTTGGCTGCTGCCGGAAGGCCGGCTGTTCCTGCACGTGTTCAGCCACCAGGCAACACCCTACCGGTTCGACCACGCCGACAAGGCCGACTGGATCGCGCAGCATTTCTTCACCGGCGGCATCATGCCGAGCCACAACCTGATCCGCCACGTCGCCGCGCCGTTCGAACTGGAGGCGGATTGGCGCTGGTCCGGCACGCACTACGCCCGCACCGCGGAGGATTGGCTGGCCAACTACGACGCCAGGGTCGAGGCCATCGAACCGATCCTGCGCAAGACCTATGGCCGCGACTGGCCGTTGTGGCAGCGCCGCTGGCGGCTGTTCTTCCTCGCCACGGCCGGACTGTTCGGCGCCATGGGCGGCGCCGAATGGGGCGTCAGCCACTACCGGCTGCGGCGGCCGTGAATCTGCTCGCGGCCCTGCGCCGCTACGCCGCGCACCCGGACGCCGCCACCGCAGCGGCCAATGCCGTGGCGCTCGTGGTCGGTGGCAACGGGCCGTTCTACCCCGCCTATGTCTGGCTGCTCGACCCGGAGGCCGGGCGCATGGCGCTGCTGACCATGGCGGCCAGCCCGTTCTTCCTGGCCATCCCCTGGCTCAGCAGGCGCAGCGCGCTGGCCGCGCGCATCGCGCTGCCGATCGTCGGCCTGGCGAACACGCTGTGGAGCACGGCACTGCTTGGCGCCGGCAGCGGCGTCGGGCTGTTCCTGCTGCCCTGCCTGGTGCTGGCCGTGCTGCTGTGGCGCGACCGCTTGGCGATGCTCGGCATCCTCGGCCTCGGCCTGGCCGTGCAGCAGGTGCTGCTGCGCTGGCCCTCGGCTTCGCTTGCCGGGCTGGACCCGGCGCAGCAGGCAGCGTTGGTGGTGCTGAATGCCACCAGCGTCGGCACGCTGCTGGCCTTCCTGGCGCTGACCCTGGCGGGTGTGCTGCGCTCAGTCCAGCCGCACGCCGGCGCTGGCGACAATCGGCTGCCAGCGCGCGCTCTCGCTGGCCAGGAAGGCCTGCAGCGCAGCGCCTGAAAGCGGCATGGGCCGCGCCGTCACCGCCTCCAGCCGTGCGGCGAAAGCCGGGTCCGCCACGGCGGCGGCGCAGGCCGCGCGCAGCACCTCTGCCGGCCCCGCCGGAATCTGCCCGGCCGCCACCAGGATGAACCAGGACGCCACGTCGAAATCGGTGATGCCGAACTGGTGGAAGGTCGGCACGCCCGGCAACAGCGGCGTCGGCTCCAGCAGGCCGACGGCGAAGGCCTTCAACTGGCCGCCGCGGATCAAAGGCAGGCTGTTGGGCACCAGGTCCACCATCAGCTGCACCTCGCCCTGCACCAGTGCGGTCACGGCCGCCGCGGCACCGCGGTAGGGCACGTGCACCATGGCGCCGCCGGCGCGCTCGGCGAACAGGTGCGTCGCCAGGTGCATGCCGCCGCCGATGCCGGAAGAACCGTAGTTCAGCTTGCCCGGGTTGGCGCGGGCATAGGCGATCAGCCCCGGCAGGTCCTGCGCCGGCACGTTCGGGTTCACCACCAGCACGAAGGCCACCGAGGCGACGCCGGACAGCGGCGTGAAGTCGTGGTCGGGGTCGTAGGGCAGGTGGGCGTACAGGTACTTGTTGAACACCTGTGTCGCCTGGGTGCTCAGCAGCAGCGTGTGGCCGTCGCCCTGCTGCCGCGCGACGTATTCGGCGGCCGTCAGCCCGCCGGCGCCGCCGCGGTTTTCCACCACCACCGGCTGGCCCAGCCGCGTGGTCAGCTGGTCCGCCATCAGGCGGCCCAGCAGGTCGGAGGCGCCGCCGGGCGGGAAGGGCACCACCAGGCGCAACGGGCGCTGCGGCCAGGCCGGCTGCGCCTGGGCCACGAAGGGCGCCGCCAGCGCGGCGGCGAAAGCGCGGCGGTTCATCGCAGGTACGCCAGGCGCGGCGCGACGTGTTCCGCGAAGCGCCGCATCTCCGGCTCGAAGGGCTGGAACTGCAGCAGCAGCGTCTCGATGCCGATGTCGTGGAAGGCGGCGATCCGCTCCGCGACCTGCGCGTAGCTGCCGACCAGCCCCGCCGCCGTGCCGCCATTGGTGCCGACACGCACGGACTTCGCCATGGTCTGGCGCATCACCACGGCCGGGTCGGTATTGGCCTTCACATAGGCCTTGATGTCGGCATCCTGCGCCGCCAGCGCCAGCAGGCGCTGGTAGGCGGCCTCGGCCTCGGCCTCGGTCTCCCGCGCGATGACGAAGGCGGAGAGGCCGTAGCGCAGCTTGTCGCCGCTACGGGGCCGCGTGTCGACGTCCTGGATCAGCGCACGCACATCCTCCAGCGGCTGGCCGTTGATGAACCAGACATCCGCCTGCGCTGCGCTCAGGTCGCGCGCCGGCGCGCTCTCGCCGCCGACGTAGATGCGCGGGCGCGACCGAAACGTGCCGGCCGGGCGCAGCATGTAGTCCTGCACCTGGAAGTAGCGGCCGTGATGCGTCACGCGCTCGCCACGCATCAGCCGCTCCACCACGCTGAGCCATTCGCCGCCATAGGCGTAGCGCTCGTCGTGTTCCAGGAAGGGGATGCCGGCGTTGACGATCTCCTTCTGGTTCCAGGCATTCACCAGGTTGATGGCGAAGCGGCCCTGGCTGATATGCTCGATCTGCAGCGCCATCTTGGCCAGCACGACGGGGTTGTACAGCATCGGCTTGATCGCGCAGATGATCTCGATGCGCTTCGTTTCGGCCGCCAACGCCGCGGAGGAGGTCCAGGCTTCCAGCTGGTCCAGCTCCTCCTTGTGCGGATTGGCGGTGTGCTGCGCCACCAGCACGCAGTCATAGCCCAGCGCGTCGGCTTCCAGCACCAGCGCACGGTTGCGTGGCCAGGAGGCATCGTAGGGCTCCTCCGGGTCGTTCAACGCGGCGCGGTTGCCGTGGACCAGCGCCCAGATGCCGATGCGGAGCGGAAGGGTCATCGCGGAAGTTCCTCGTTTCCGCGGGCAGTCAGCCAGATAAGCGGCGCGACGGGAAGCTACCAGCCCAGCGTGCCCGGCCCACCCTTGAACGGGCCAACCAGCTCCGGCGTGATCCAGCCGCCGTAGAAGCCGCCGGGCTGCGGCTGTACCTGCTCGTCGTCCACGAAACAGGCCTGCATCATGCCCGGATAGACCGCGACATGGTCGGCGATGGCGGCAAAGCCCGGCGTCGGGTCCGGGTAGCTCCAGCCGGCGCGCTCGGCGACGCGTCCGCCGGCGGCGAGCGTCCAGTAGCGGGCGCGGCCCTTCCATTCGCAGAAGCTGCTCCCCGGCGCCGGCCGCAGCACGCCAGCCAGGAAGGCGCCGGGCGGCAGGTACCAGCTGGGCGGGTGGAAGGTCTCCAGCACGCGCCAGGCTTCGGTGGTATCGGCCACCGTGACGCCGCCCAGCATGATGCGGACGCGGCGGCTGCTTGGCTCCAGCCGCGGCGGGCGGGGGTATTCGGCAACGCGTTCCTGCATGCCGGCGCAGATGGCGTCGAAGCCTGCCGCCGCAAGGTCAGTCCGGCTTGATCTCGCCGCGGCGCACCACCTCGGTGGCAACCGCCAGCTCCCG